>JANYEC010000079.1 GCA_025363295.1 Akkermansiaceae bacterium | reverse complement strand
CGCGGGTCGTCCGCTGCGGCGTCCTCGCCTACGGCTCGTCCGCCTTCGCTCCCGACCCGCGCGCCCTGCGAGCTGCTTTTCCAGGAGTAGAGGAGGTTTGCGCTGACACAGAGTTCTTCTGCGAGTTCGGCGACCGGCCTGCCAAGGGCAAGCAGCTCGATGGCTTGGGCTTTGAACTCAGGGGTGTATTGCTTTCTTGGTTTGATGGGATTCATGGATGGATTCTGGTGCCTCCTGGTCCAGAAATCTAGCGCACCTCATAATAACGCAGATCGAGAAATATGTCCAATGGCTTTTTATCCTCAAATTTAAGAGTCGCAGGTGCACCGCCTCCGTCGCGCCTTCCCTTTTTCGCTTGGCGGTGTCTTTAAGTATCCACACCTAAGCGAAAAAACCGTTTAGCGAAACCGGGCGACCTATGCTTTGAAAAATGGCTGCAAACCCTAACTGCGCTCACACAACTAGGTCACATCTCTCTGATTCACCAAATCACGCGATCACACGTGAGGAAATGGCGCGTTTTGTGTGCTCTACGGTTTCCGCTGCCTCCTCGTCCATCGAGGACAAAATGCCGGCCAAGTCGGTTGCGATTTCTTTGCGCATGTGAGAGACAAAGTCCACACCCTTTGGAGTGATGCGCACCATGATCTTCCGTCGGTCTTCCGAAGCATGGACACGCTCCACGTAACCTAACTTCTCGATGCGATCCACGAGACCAGTTGCCGCTGCAGTCGAGTGACCCATCTTGCCAGCGATGTCGGTCATGGTTAGATATTCTTCGCTGGATAGATAGGTCAGCAGAAAGAATTGAGGATACGACAGGTTGCCGCGATTCAACTCTTTGGAGAGGTTCAGGATGCAGCCACGCTGGGTGAACAGGACAAAGTCTGCGAGACGGCCGGCATCGGCCTTGACCGAAGCACTCGGGGTGCTTGATAAGCTTGATTTCATGGGGGGATGTTTGGGGGGTAAGCCCTCCTCGGGGATGAAGAGGGGAAAGCAAATTGCTTGCTGACGGTCAGACTCTGCCAGAATTCCGGACTCAGCGATATTACGCAATCGCGTGACATTTCAAACCCTTACTCCAACGCAAATTGCGATCCCTAACAACAACGCTATCGCTCTCCATTTTCCGTTAGATCAATCTGGTGGATCACATTCTCATGCTCTCCAGAATGCGAGAATGATAGTTCCGCCAAAAAATAAAAAGCCTCTCATTTGCACGAGAAGCTTTTTAAAAGTGAGACTTGCGAAATAAATTTCGCAGTCCGTTAGGAATCAACGCACCGCGCGGTCTTCTGTGCCTTTTTGAGCCCGCTTGCGGACGTTGGCGTCGAGGATGCGTTTGCGTAAACGGATGTTGAGTGGAGTGGCTTCGACGAGTTCGTCAGCATCGATGTATTCGATCGCACGCTCTAACGAGAACCGCAGGGCCGGAGTGAGCTTGGAGGTTTTGTCCTTACCCGATGAACGCATGTTATCGAGGTGCTTCTCTTTCACTGGGTTGACCGGAAGATCGCCGACGCGTGGGTTTTCACCTACTAACATGCCGCCGTAAACCGCATCGCCCGGAGCGACGAAGAGGATGCCGCGGTCTTCGAGTGTCTGCAGGGAGAACGGAGTGGCGGTGCCGGAATCCATGGAAACGAGCGTGCCCGTGGTGCGGTTTTGGATTTCACCGGCGTGCAGACCGTATTCCTTGAAGAGGTGGGACATAATGCCGTGACCGGATGTTAGGTTGACCAACTCGGTTTCGAAACCGATTAAGCCCCGAGTCGGTATGGTGGCTTGAATGAAGACGCGACCGGATGCCTCGGTGTCCATGTGTTCCATCAGGCCCTTGCGGTTCATGAGGATTTTCAGGATGCCTTGGGTATAGTCGCCAGGAGCTTCGACGTAGAGAGTTTCGAAGGGCTCTAGCAGCTTGCCGTTGTCATCACGGCGATAGATCACGACCGGACGGGAAACGAGGACCTCGAAGCCTTCGCGGCGCATTTGTTCAACAAGCACGGCGATCTGCATGGCTCCACGCGCGGAAACGTTGAAGACGCCAGACATATCGGTGTCCTCGACGGTGATAGAGATGTTCGTTTTCAACTCGCGCATCAAACGCTCGCGGATGGCGCGGGAAGTGACGTGTTTACCTTCCTTGCCGGCGAGCGGACCGTCATTGATAGAGAATTGCATCGACACGGTTGGCGGATCGATGGCGACGAATGGCAGCGGCTCTTGTTCACCGCTACCGGCGATGGTTTCGCCGATGTCGATGTTTTCAATACCAGCGGCGATGCCGACGATGCCACCTGCGCCGCAGCCATCGGAGTCGGCCGTGGCAAGACCCGAATAGGTAAAGGTTTTAAGGACCTTGGATTGCACCTTGGTGCCGTCTTGGCGAAGAAGGAAAATGGTATCACCCTTTTTCACGCTGCCGCCGAGGACCTTACCGACGGCCACCCGACCGACGTATTCGTCCCACTCGATGTTAGAAACGAGCATGAGAAACGGTGCCTGGGGATCGGCAACCGGCTCGGGGATGAACTCGATGATTTTCTTGAGAAGGGGAATGCAATCTTTCCGCTCGTCATCCGGATGGTCCATGAAATAGCCATCACGGGCGGAGCCGTAAACGAAAGGCGCGTTGAATTGCTCGTCATCGGCATCAAGGTCGAGGAAGAGTTCGAGCACTTGATCGTGGACCTTAAGCGGAGTGGCGAGTGGGCGGTCGATCTTGTTGATGACGACGATGGGCTTGAGGCCCTCCTGCATGGCTTTGCGCAAAACGAAGCGTGTTTGCGCTTGTGGGCCGCCGGAAGCATCGACGACGAGCAGCACACCATCGACCATTTTCATCACGCGTTCTACCTCGGCACCGAAGTCGGCGTGGCCTGGAGTATCGACGATATTGATGGTGTAGCCTTCCCAAAGGATAGCGGTGTTTTTCGCCTTGATGGTGATGCCCTTTTCCTTTTCCAGATCCATGGAATCCATTGCCCGCTCGGTGGTGGCTTGGTTTTCACGGTAAGTGCCGCCGGCTTGGAGAAGCTGGTCAACGAGGGTGGTTTTCCCATGGTCAACGTGGGCGATAATGGCGAGATTTCGAATTTTCAAAGACATGAGAACAAATGGATAAGATACTACCTCCGCGAGAGGGGGGCGGGCTATGGACGGTTTTGGCGGTGATGGCAAGGCGGGATTCGGGATAAAAAACAAATCGATGGATGAATCATCAAAAAAGTGGATCATTTGTGGGTCTTGTCTCGTCAGAGGTCGCGTATTTCGATCGGCGGTTGCTGATTCAAAAGATCATAAAGCTTGAAATTCCGCATTTATTGAGCATAAACACCTTCGCGAGCCGTCATCGCCCGCAATTTTACCCCTCATGAGCGATTTGCATGCACCCGCCGGCTTTCTGGCACCTGATCCTGCCGAGCTGAACGAGCTCTTCCCAGGCTATGAAATCGAAGGCTTGATTGCCACCGGTGGAATGGGTGCCGTGTATTGCGCCGTTCAAAAATCGCTAGATCGCACGGTCGCTCTAAAAATTTTGCCCAAGGAATTCAGTAAGGACGCCGCATTCTGTGAGGCTTTTGAGGCTGAAGCAAAGGCAATGGCACGCCTCAATCACCCCAATCTTGTTGGCGTTTACGACTTCGGAGAAGTAAACGACATGCTCTTCATCATCATGGAGTATGTGCCTGGAAAATCGATTTACCACTCCGCCCACGGCCAAGCAATCGATCCGGGAGAAGTCAATCGGCTAGTCACGGATATCTGCAACGGCCTTGCCCATGCCCACGAGAATGGGATCATCCATCGCGATATCAAGCCGTCGAATATCCTGCTAGATTTAAATGCCCGGCCAAAAATTGGCGACTTCGGCCTCGCACGTCCGATAGAACGCAAAGTTCAGGAAGGTGAGGAAATTTTCGGAACTCCGCACTACACTGCACCGGAAGTCGTAAATGACCCGCAATCCGTGGACTACCGCTCGGATATTTACTCCGTCGGAGTCCTTTTGCACGAGCTTCTCACAGGAAAGCTGCCTGCCGAAGATCTGCGCCCACCATCGGTGATTTCCCGATGTGATCCGCGCTATGATGTCATTGTCCGGCGAGCGACTCATATCGCCCCGGCAGGGCGTTATTCCAGCGCGGCTGAGATGGCAAAAGATCTCGCAACCATTGCAGCATCCTCAGGATCGCGAGGCATCCACCCGGCGGTCGCCGCAAGCCATGGCCCAGGCGGTCCGCGTGTTGCAGGACCCATTCAAGCGCGGCGTCCAGTGCAAATTAAAAAAGCATCGCGAACCCCGATGATTGTTAGAATCCTGCTTTTGTTAGCGATTGGCATCGGAGCCTACATTTACCTCACTAAGCAGCAAGCCAGGGTAGTCTCTGTTTCTCCGCTACCCAAAAGCGCTGCCTCCGCGAAGCCAAGTCCAGAAAACGCACCGAGCGAGATAATAAAACCGCCGGTCATTCCCGAACCCGCAGCTGAAAAGCCACTCGAAGCACCGCCGCAAAAAGTCGAACTCAACCCGACAGCCGGCTTCACCATCGAGCCACTGCCAGAGCCTGAGGTCCCTGAGAAAGCAAACGCTCCGGCGCTCCCAAAATTCGACGTCACTGGGTTTTTTGCAAAAGCTCGGAAAATCATGCAGGACCGCGCAAAACCTTACCTCACAGCGCGTGAAACCAATCTGAAAACCAATTTCTCATCGTTTGAGCGAAGCCTCAAACGCGAGGTCCGCAAACTCCAAGGTGGGCGGATTGCTACTGAAAATAAGCTCGATATCGAAATGGCAAGTTGGGAGAAAAATGGTTCCAAAATACCCCAAGAACTCGATGCCCTTCTCGCGAATATTCCTGACGTTCAGGAGGAATTGACCAAGCACCTTGAGAAAGAATCCGCCCTCGAAGAAGCGTTCCAAAAATCGATGATCCCGCTCGCCACAACCTACAATTTAGGCCTCGAAAAGCAGATCGAAAGGCTGAAGCTTGAAGACGACTCTCCCGCCATCGTGCTCATCGAAGAGGAGATCCAAATGAACAAGCAATCCCCGAAATATTTCGCTGACCTCATGATGGGGATCGAACCCAAGGCCGGTGCTGCATCCCGCGAAACTCCGTAATCCGCTTTTTTAGCCGTCGGGTCCGTACTTCCACTGGCGCACCGACTATTTCCCCTTATCCTCCGGCGTGCCCCGAGCGAATAAGAACCACACCTCCCGTCCTGCGCCAGCTGCCATTGTTTTACGAGGATGCCGCCAGCATAACCTGCAAAATCTCGACCTCGATATCCCACTCGGAAAACTCACCGTAGTCACCGGGCCCTCCGGCTCCGGCAAATCCTCACTCGCCTTCCACACGCTCTATGCCGAGGGCCAAAGGCGCTATGTCGAAACATTCTCACCCTATGTCCGGCAGTTTTTCGATCGCATGGACAAACCGGCCGTCGATCACATCGAGGGCATCCCCCCGGCAATCGCCATTGAGCAGAAAAATCACGTCCGCACGACGCGATCGACAGTGGGCACCCTAACGGAAATCAACGATTATCTCAAGCTTCTCTTCGCCCGTCTCGCCACCGGCCACGATCCTAACACGGGTGAAATCATCCGTCCTGACTCTCCCGAATCCGCATCCATTTGGGCACGGGAAAATCTAACACAACAGGCAGTCCTGATCACTTTCCCGATCCCCGTTCCTGCCGATGCCAAACGCTCAGAACTCTTCCCATTCTTGAACTCTCAGGGCTACCTGCGTGTGCTCATCGCTGGAAAAATCCTGCGTACCGATGATGCAGCGGGATCAGAATTTATTCCGCCGGTCATTCAGGTCATCCAAGATCGGCTCGTCATCACACCTGAAAATGACTCCCGTTTGCTCGAAGCATTCGAAGCTGCATTTCTCCTCGGTAAAGGTCATGCAACAATCTCGACCAGCGAACCCGCAGCGACTTCCCGCACCTTTAGCAGCACTTGGAGCAATCCGAAAACTGGCTTCACGCTGCGTCCGCCGACTCCTGCGCTGTTCTCTTTTAATAGTCCGTTAGGGGCATGTCCTAAATGCCGTGGCTTCGGCCGTGTGATCGGCATCGATCTTGAAAAAGCCATTCCAGACCCCACTCTATCCATCGCCAAAGGAGCCATCAAACCTTTCCTCGGTGAGCGCGGGGGCGAGTGCCAACAAGACCTCATCCGAAACTGTAAGGAACGTGGAATCGACACCAAAACAGCATGGGAGGACCTATCCGAAGACGAAAGAGATTGGATTTACTACGGAGACCGTAGTACCGAAAATCTCTCCCCCGAAGCGCTTGAGGAACTATGGCAATCAGGGGAATGGTATGGGGTCAAAGGCTTTTTCGACTGGATCGAAACCAAGGCTTATAAGATGCACGTTCGCATCTTTCTCAGCCGTTATCGTTCCTACACCACTTGCGGTGCCTGCCGTGGCAAACGCCTGCAACCCGAATCCCTCTGCTTCAAAGTCAGCGGCCGGTCCCTCCCCGATCTATGGGCTCTCTCTATCACCGATCTCTTTCCTCTTATTTCCCACCTCAAAGGTGAAATTGCGAATCGCCCTGTGGATGCCACGTTAGATCTTGTCGTCACCGAAATTGAATCAAGACTTGGATACCTCGATCAAGTCGGACTCGGCTACCTAACACTTGACCGCGCGACCCGCACCCTCTCCGGCGGCGAGGTAGAGCGGGTCAATCTAACCACATGCCTCGGTGCCGCACTCACCGGCACGCTCTTTGTTCTGGATGAGCCAACCGTGGGCCTTCATCCCCGCGATATTGATCGCTTGGTGGGAGTCATGCATGACTTGCGCAACAAGGGGAATACCTTGGTCGTGGTCGAGCATGAGCAAACGGTGATGCTCGCCGCCGATCACTTAGTGGACCTTGGCCCCGGCGCAGGTTCTTTCGGCGGCAACCTCATCTATCAAGGCCCGCCCACGAGTAAAAAATCTAAATGCCAAACCGGCACTCTCCCGTGGCTTGACGGCACCAAATCGATCACCGTCCCCGCGAAGCGCCGCAAGCCAGGGAAACAAACCCTCACTATCAAAGGCGCGACACGACACAACTTAAAGAAGCTCGATGTCGAAATCCCTCTCGGCCTTTTCGTCTGCCTCACGGGCGTTTCCGGTTCGGGCAAATCAACGCTTGCTCACGATGTTCTCTATCTCAACCTTGCCCGCAAGCTGGCGCAGCAAGTCGATGGTGATTCAGCACCGATTAAAGATCTGCTAGGTTCACGACATTTGCACGGTGTCGAACTCGTTGATCAAACCGCTGTCGCGCGCACTCCTCGCTCCACTCCTGCGGTTTTCCTCGGCGCTTTTGATCCGATCCGCCAGCTCTTCGCAGTCACTCCAGAGGCCAAGGCCCGGAATCTAACCACCGGATTCTTCTCGTTCAACTCGGGCGATGGCCGCTGCGACCGCTGCGCCGGAAATGGCTATGAAAAAGTAGAAATGCAGTTTCTATCCGATCTCTACGTCACCTGTCCCGACTGCAGCGGACGCCGCTATAAATCCTCCACGCTCGATCTACTCTATCTCGGCAGATCCGTTGCCGATATTCTTGATCTCACCGTGGTGGATGCCATCACCTTCTATTCGGCGACGAAAGGCTTGCCTCCAGCCCACACGAAGCGCCATCAGCAAATCGTTAAATTGCTCGCGCCGCTCGTTGAAGTCGGTCTCGGTTATCTCAAACTCGGGCAACCTCTTAACACTCTTTCCGGCGGCGAATCCCAACGCCTCAAACTCTGCCAGCTACTCTCTTCAGCCGGAGCGCAGGATTCTTCCCGACCGAAGCTCCTCATATTAGACGAGCCCACCACTGGGCTCCATTTTTCGGACATCGAAAACCTACTCGGCGTCTTCCAAAAGCTCGTCGATTCCGGCCACTCGCTTCTCGTAATCGAACACAACCTCGACGTTATCAAATCCGCAGATTGGATTCTCGACCTTGGTCCCGAAGCGGGTCAACACGGAGGCCAACTCGTCGCCCAAGGCCCACCGGAAATCGTCGCGAATGCAAAAACCCCAACCGCCTACTTTCTCAAAAAAGCACTGGCTCCCGCCGGCACTTCATCTTTCTATCAACCATCAACTCTCAACTCTCAACTTTCCTCTAACTCCATCACCCTCCGCGGTGCACGCCATCATAACCTAAAAAACATTTCGCTAGATATCCCGCGCGATCAACTTGTCGTCATCTCTGGTCTATCAGGTTCAGGCAAATCCACACTCGCATTCGATATCCTCTTCGCCGAGGGCCAGCGCCGCTTCCTTGACTCCATGTCTGCCTACGCCCGCCAATTCGCAGAGCAATTAGAAAAACCTGAAATCGACCAACTCGCAGGCCTTCCTCCCACCGTGGCCATCGAACAACGCGTCTCCCAAGGCGGCGGAAAATCCACCGTGGCGACCGTCACCGAGCTGTGGAATTTCATACGCCTGTTGTATGCAAAACTCGGAACGCTCTATTGTCCCGATTGTCACGTCCCCGTCGAAAAACAATCGATTTCTGCGATTGAAAACACCATTCGCATTCAACTGAAAAAAGGCCCGGTCACCCTCCTTGCGCCACTCATCCGCAGCCGCAAAGGCTACCATACTGAAGTCGCTGAATGGGCGCTCAAACAAGGTTTCACAAGACTCCTCGTGGATAGACAATTCAGGGATGCCGAGGGATTCACCCGTCTCGAACGTTTTAAGGAACACGATATCGACGTGGTTGTGGCAGCGGTTTCTAACCGCCAGTCCCCCGATATTTCCCTCTCCATCGAACGCGCACTAACAATCGGCAAAGGACTTATCAAACTCTTCACTGCGGAAAAAAAGTTCATTCTACTTTCCACCCAATCAAGCTGCCCGAGTTGTAACAGATCCTTCGAAGAGCTCGACCCACGACTTTTCTCCTTTAACTCACCTCACGGATGGTGCCTCGAATGCCGTGGCCACGGCCGGGTTCCAAAACGCCGCCGCGCACTCGATGCGGCGCGTTTCGATTCCGTGCTGGAAGCCGAACTGGATGCCGACCGCGCACTTGAACGTATGGATGAGGTCGAACTAATCGTGTGCCCGCAGTGTCACGGCTCACGCCTCAATGATATCGGCTCAGCCGTTAGACTAAGTGACGGGGGCGTCTCACCCAAGGCCGTTAATGGGACGCCTCGCCCCCAGCCATCCACCGCCATCTCCGAACTCGGCCATCTCTCTATCGACGCCGCATCCAACCATTTCTCCAAAATTACTTTCCCGGGTAACCGCGAAACTCTAATCGCCCGCGACATTATCCCGGAAATCCGCCAGCGGCTTTCATTCCTCCAGGAAGTAGGGCTAGGCTATCTACAGTTAGATCGCTCGGGTAACACACTCTCCGGCGGGGAAAGCCAGCGAATCCGGCTTGCCGCACAGCTCGGATCAAACCTACGCGGCGTGCTCTACGTGCTCGATGAACCGACGATTGGCCTCCACCCTCGCGACAATGCGGCTTTGCTCAAAACCCTCATCGCCCTGCGTGATCAAGGGAATTCACTCATCATCGTCGAACACGACGAGGACACCATCGCCGCTGCGGATCACCTCATCGACCTCGGTCCCGGAGCTGGCAGACTGGGCGGTGAAATCGTCTATCAGGGCAAGCCGCCATCGAGGAACGTAGGCATCTCACCCACAAGTAAAAAGCCTGCTGCTAGATTTGCAAATTCACCCACCTATCGCGCCCTTGCCGCCGTCATTCAACATCCGATTCGCGGCGCGCGCCGTCCCGTAAAAAAAGATCATCCCTTTCTGACTCTATCGAATTGTACGGCAAACAACCTCAAGAATGTGCATGCTGCATTTCCGTTAGGACGCTTGACGGTCCTCACTGGGATCTCAGGTTCGGGTAAATCCTCGCTCCTGCATTCCTGCGTGGCAGCGCTTTTCAAGAACGAGGCGAAGACGACGCGGATCAAGAAAACACAGCTACCATTTGGAAAAACCAGCGGGGAGAAGTCGATCAAAGCGTGCTATGAAGTGGACCAAAGCCCGATCGGCAAGACCTCCCGTTCCTGCCCTGCGACTTACGTGAAAGTTTTCGATCACATTCGCGCGCTCTTCGCCCAACTGCCAGAAGCCCGGATGCGTGGCTTCGATGCATCAAGATTTTCCTTCAATACCGATGGCGGGCGCTGCCCTGAGTGCAAGGGCAACGGCCGCGTGAAGTTAGAGATGGATTTCCTCCCGAGCACTTGGGTCCATTGTGAAACCTGCAATGGTCAACGCTACAATCCGGCAACGTTAGAAGTCACCTTTCGTCAGAAAAACGTCGGCCACGTTCTTGCCATGACCATCGACGAAGCCTCCGCCTTTTTCGAATCCCAACCTCGCATTGCCCACCCGCTCAAACTGATGGCGGATACCGGCCTCGGTTACCTGCAACTCGGTCAGGCCTCACCCACTCTATCAGGTGGCGAGGCTCAGCGCATCAAGCTCGTCTCTGAGCTCACCAAAGGTCGCGGCACACGGGCCACGCTAAACAACGCCGCGCTCACCCAGCGCAATCTCTATCTGATCGAAGAACCCACCGTTGGCCTCCACCTCGAAGACGTCCAGCGACTCATCGATGTACTGCACCGCCTCGTCGATGAGGGCCACACCGTCATTGTGATTGAGCACCACATGGCGGTCGCCGCCGAAGCGGACTGGATCCTGGATATTGGCCCAGAAGCAGGTGAGGCCGGGGGGGAAATCGTCGCCCAAGGCACACCCGAACAAATCGCAAAATCTCCGAAATCCCGGACCGCGCCGTTTTTAAAAGCAGCGCTTGGATGAGCAGTTTGAAAATTCCCCCAAAATAGAGGTTTGCGCATTCGCACCAGATACCGTGAATTCTCCGCATGCCAATCTCTAGACGAAGGCTCATGTCTTCGTTTCGAATTTTTTGCTTATGATTTAATGCTTCCATCCAAGTGCTTCACCTTTCCCCGACCCCCCTGACACTTTGGATCGGCATTGCCACCTTGATCCTGATAGGCGCGTTGTCTGTGATTTCATGGAAACGCAGCCCGCATCCGCGGCGCACGGCTTTGCTAGAATGCCTGCGTTTTCTTGCGGCGCTAGGCGTGGTGATTCTCCTTTGGCAGCCCGAATGGCTGACGACGATCCATCCGAATTCAAAGCCGAAGATCGCCATCCTCTGGGATGATTCCAAGTCGATGACCACCATTGATGCCACGCTCCCGTTGGTTCTATCCAAAAAATCTGCTGTCGTCTCCCGTGCCGATTGGGTGAAAAGGGCCCTGACTTCAGATCTCTGGAAACCGCTCGAAGCAAACGGCGCGAACGACGTCATCTCCATTCCGTTTGCAACACCCTCTGACTCTCCACCATCAACCCTCAACTCTCCACGATCAACCCTCTCTGGCACCGACCTCGAATCCCCACTGTCTGATCTGCTAGACAAAGAAACCAACCTCCGCGCCGTCGTCCTACTGAGCGATGGCGATTATAACCTCGGCCAACCTCCCGTGGCGGCCGCGCAGAAAATGCGTCTGCGGGGAGTGCCGATTTTTCCAATTCCCGTCGGCAGCAACGTGCGTCTGCCAGACCTCGATATTCTATCAGTTTCCGCGCCGACTTATGGCATCGTCGGGGAAAATGTGCAAATCCCATTCACCATCCGCTCGTCGTTAGATCGCCAGGTGCGCACGATCGCGCGTCTGCGTGACGATGCGGGTCACGAACGCACCAAAGACATCGTCATTCCGCCGAATGCGGAGACCTACGATTCGATCCTTTGGCGGCTCGAAAAGGAAGGTTCTTCGACGCTTGAACTCTCTCTCCCCGTTGCGGATGGAGAACTGGTCGCAACGAACAATTCGCGCAAGTTCACGATCTCCGGGAAGCCCGAGAAAATTCATGTGCTCGTCATCGATACGCAGCCTCGCTGGGAATACCGGTTCCTGAGAAACGCACTTTCCCGCGATCCGGGCGTCGAGCTATCCTGCCTGTTATTGCAGCCAGGACTCGGCGCAGGCGAGGGCAAGGATTACATCAAAGAATTCCCCTCGAGGATCGAAGAGCTCGCGAAGTTCGATGTCATTTTCATCGGCGATGTCGGCGTGGCCGCGGACCAACTCACCAAGGAGCAGTGCACCCTCATCCGCGGTCTTGTGGAAAACCAGGCGTCCGGCGTGGTGTTTCTACCGGGCTCGCACGGTAACCAATTCACCCTGCTCGATACCGATCTATCCGATCTCATGCCTGTCATTCTCGATGACTCTCACAAAACAGGAATGGCGGAATCTATCCCCTCTCCGCTCAATCTCACCACCGAAGGCCGCACCTCGCTGCTCACCATGTTAGGAAACAACGAGGAGGAAAATCCGGAAATCTGGCGGCGGCTTCCCGGCTTCTATTGGCACGCCCCCGTCATCAAAGCCAAAGGCGGCACCGAAGTCCTCGCTGTGCATGGCAACCGCCGGGGAAAATTCGGCCCCATTCCGTTACTCGTGACTAAGGCAGCGGGCAGCGGCAAGGTGCTTTTCATGGGCATCGACTCCGCCTGGCGGTGGAGGCGCGGCGTAGAGGATCTCTATCACTATCGGTTCTGGGGCCAGGTCGCACGCTGGATGTCCTATCAGCGAAACATGGCCGCCGGCCAGCGTGTGCGGCTTTTCTTCAGCCCTGAGCGCCCCGAGCCGGGGGCCACCGTTACGCTCAATGCAAACGCATTCGACCCGAACGGCGCACCGCTAAAGGAAGGCACCGTCGCAGTCGATCTCACCTCACCTAACGGATCCACCCAGCGCATCGAGCTTCAAAAAAACGACACCGCCTGGGGAGCTTTCAGCGGTCGATTCAAGGTCGACTTACCGGGAGCCTGGAAAATCCGCGCCGCCGCCACCGGAGCAGAGGACAAACCTGTCGAAACCATTATCCTCGCCCAAGGCGCTGAGATTGAAAAAGTCGGCCAGCCCTCACGTCCGGAAGTTCTTGAGGAAATGGCAAAGGTTTCCAGGGGCCGCGTGATCCAGCCCGCCCAGCTCGCTGACCTCATCAAGGAAATCACCGCTCTCCCCGCACCGCGGCCCCTCGAAAACCGTATTCCGCTGTGGTCGCACTGGGGCACCGTCGCCGCGCTCGTGACCTTGCTTGGAACTTTCTGGATCGGTCGCAAGCTGAACGGAGCGTTTTGAAGAAAGTTGATGGTTGATAGAATGAATTGGCCAGCTTCCACTCACCTCACTCCCGCAAGTTCCTTCCTCTTCACTATCAACTATCAACTATCAACTCTCCTCATGACCTCAACCGACCGTGAATTCCTCTTCAAACTCCTCGAAACTCCCAGCCCTACTGGCTTTGAAATGCCCGGCCAGCAGGTCTGGGCGGATTGGATCAAGGCTTACGCCGCGGATGTCACGTGCGATTCCTACGGCTCCACTTGGGCCACGCTTCCTGGAAAATCGAAGCGAATCATCATGCTGGAGGCCCATGCAGATGAGATCGGCTACATGATCAAACACATCGATGACAAAGGTTTCCTCCGCATCGACCGAGTCGGCGGCTCGGATGCCGCCACAGCACGTGGCCGACGCCTCACCATCCTTGGTGATAAAGGCAAGGTCACCGGCATCATCGGGAACACCGCCATCCACCTCCGCCGCGATGAAGCGGGCCAAGAAAAAGCCCCAGCAGTCCATGATCTATGGGTCGATGTTGGCGCATCAAACGCTGCCGAAGTCGCCGCACTCGGTCTCCGTGTAGGCCACCCTGCCGTCTATCAGGATGGACCGATGGAACTTTCCCACAAGCGCCTCATCAGCCGCGCTTTGGATAACAGAATCGGAGGCTACATCATCGCACAGGCGATAAAACGCATTTCTAGCAGCAAGAAAAAGCCCGCGTTCACCGTCATCTGCCTTAACG
The DNA here is from genome assembly GCA_025363295.1 of Akkermansiaceae bacterium. Lineage (GTDB taxonomy): Bacteria > Verrucomicrobiota > Verrucomicrobiia > Verrucomicrobiales > Akkermansiaceae > Luteolibacter. The sequence goes on along the minus strand of JANYEC010000079.1, from coordinate 24,393 downwards.
CCGTGCAAGAAGAAATCGGCGGCAACGGCGCGATGATGGCCACCTACCGCCTCAAGCCGGATGCTTGCATCTGCCTTGATGTCACCCACGCCACCGATACTCCCGGCATCGATCCTAACAAATTCGGATCCGTCAAACTCGGAAAAGGGCCTACCCTTTCACACGGCACCGCCAATCACCCTCACGTTGTCCAGCGCCTCATCGAAGTGGCGGAAAAAAGCAAGGTTCCTGTCCAACACGAAGCCAGCAGTCGTTTCACTGGCACCGATACCGATAAGATCTTCCACTCCCGCACGGGTGTTCCGAGTGCGCTCGTTTCACTCCCGCTCCGCTGCATGCATTCCGTCGTGGAAACCGCGCATTTGGGTGACATTGAACACACCATCGAATTACTAACGGAGTTCGTGCTCTCTCTAACGGAAAAAGATGAATTCCGCCAAGTCCTGAGGTAATCAGGAGGTCACAACGCTGGCGTCACGGTTAACCGTCAATGATGAGGTATCGGGTAATATACGGCGGGCCAGCCAGGGATGAGGGATGCGTCGATACTATGATCGAAGGTTGCGAAGCGCGCGCCGCGTTTGACCGCGAGGCCAAGTAGGTAAATGTCGGTTAGATTTCTCGATGAGGGGAGCACGGGAAAAAGGAGGCGATCCGCGAGAGAAAGATTTTCTGGCCAAAATTGATGACCCGGTGAGGCCATTACCCCATCCAAGATCAGGCGCACCGCTTGAGGGAGCTCGCACCTCCGCGATACCCGTGATCGCCAAAGATCCGGAGGAATCCATTTTCCACATTTGAACATGTAGCCCAACCATTGCCCGGAATTGCCGATTGAAAAAATCGCCTAGCGGAGGGAGCGTGGGGATAGGCAGGATCACACAGGGCAATTAGGACGTTGACATCAAAAAGGTGAATCATGCTTGCCTTGAGTGAATCGCCCGCTGGAATTCCTCTTCGTCTCATCCGTCCTGAATCGTCTGGATCATCTCTAACGTAATCGTCTCACCCGGCTTGCGCTTAATCACGAGGAAGCCAAGGAGACCCACCTCGAACTTTTCGGGATTCGGGTTTTCGATTTCTGCGGCAGGTCGGATTTCCCGACGCAAAGCACTTTCGACCACCGCTTTGAGAGTCGTCTTGCGCCGGACAGCGAGTGTCTTGGCCTCCGTGAGAAGATCGTCGGGGAGATCCAATGTCGTGTTTATAGGGGGGGCAATATGGTTTTACGGTTTATAGTCAACCCAAGATACCATGGACGATCTTCGTTCCCGGCTTGGTAATGTTCGTGAGCCGTTGGGGCGCACCCTGGGAAGTGTAGGTAAACTTTTCGTGATCGAAGCCCATTAGATTTAACATCGTCGCGTGGAGATCGTGGACGGAAACTTTGTCCTTCATGGCTTCGTAACCAATCGGGTCGGTCTCGCCGTAGGTCATCCCGGCTTTCACCCCGCCGCCGGCCATCCAAATGGTGAAGCCGCCGGGATTGTGATCGCGGCCAATGAAAGCCATTTCAGTGCCACCGCGGTTCTCCTGCATGGGCGTGCGGCCAAACTCGCCGCCCCAGACGACGAGCGTGTCTTCTAGCAGTCCTCGTTGTTTCAGGTCGATCAACAAGGCGGTCATCGCTTGGTCCACCTCTCCGCAGCGGTCGCTGAAGCCCTTGTTCAGGGCTTCCTTCGCGGAGCTGCCGTGGGAGTCCCAACCGGAGTGAAAAAGCTGGATATAACGCACTCCTCGCTCGGCGAGGCGGCGGGCTAACAGACAATTGTTAGCAAAGGATTCCTTACCCGGCTCGGTGCCGTAAAGCATGTGCGAGGTGATAGATTCCTGTTTCAGATCAAACGCATCCGTGGCATGCATTTGCATCCGGAAGGCCATTTCATACTGCGCGATGCGGGTGACGGTCTCTGGGTCACCGACATCCGCAGAAATCTCCTGGTTGAGGGCGTCTAGCGCATCGAGCGAACGGCGGCGGAGATCGCGCGGGATTCCAGCGGGGTCTCCCAGATAGAGCACGGGATCACCTTTTGAACGACATTGCACACCCTGATAGACGGATGGCAGATAGCCTGCACCCCAGATGGATTTCCCTGCATCCGGATTGTTTCCGCCAGAAGTGAGAACGATGAACCCCGGCAGGTTTTGGTTTTCCGAGCCGAGCCCGTAAGTGGCCCACGAGCCGATAGACGGAGCACCAAGATTCTGCGAGCCAGTGTGCAACAGCAGTTGCGCGGGCGCGTGATTGAACTGGTCCGTGTACATGGACTTGATGAAACACACATCATCCACCACCGATGAGAAATGCGGTAGCCGATCCGAAACCCACGCACCGGACTGGCCGTGTTGCTTAAAATCAAACTGCGGACCTAACATTTTCGGCACGCCTTGGATGAATGCGAATTGTTTTCCTTCCAGAAACTCCTTTGGACATTCCTTACCGTTGAGCTTCTGAAGCTCCGGCTTGTAATCAAACAACTCGTGCTGTGAGGGAGCGCCGCTCATGTGCAGATAGATCACACGCTTCGCTTTGGGAGCGAAGGCGGGCATGGAGGGGGCGAGCGGGTTCGCTGGATCTTTTTTCAAAGCCCCGAAAGCGTTCCCCGTCGCTCCCGCGAGCCACATCGCGCCGAGGCCAGTGCTGCACCTCGTGAGGAAATGCCGCCGAGTGATTTGCTGGAGACCGGCTTGTGTGAGTTGAGCGAAATTTTCCGGGTTCATAATTCTAACGGGATAACGCGGAGTCTAGGTTGAGAATGGTATTTGCAGTGAGGACGAGCGCCGCGTCTGAGGGGTTGTCTGCGAGTTTCGCTGAGTCCGCCGGCGAGCGTTCGTAATCGGCGGTGGACTCGGCATGGAGCTTGGTGAGCGTGGCGATGGTCGCAGAGGAAGCACTGCACTGGGTGGCGAGGGCGATGCCGTAGGCGAGCCGGGCGGTTAGATCCGGCGAGTGCTCGCGCATGCGCTTCGCGAAACCTTGGGCTGCCTCGATGTGAGCGGGATCATTCAAGGCGACGAGCGCTTGAAGCGGCGTGTTGCTGGTGATGCGGCGCGCAGTACAAAGATCACGGCTGGGCGAATCGAATGTTAGAAATGCCGGGTAGCCGCTCGTGCGTTTCAGATAAGTATAGATCCCCCGGCGGAAGCGATCCTCACCGGTGGATTCCTTCCATTTTGCGCCATTGTAAATCGAGCTCCAGATGCCTTCCGGTTGCGGCGGAAACACTGGAGCGCCCAGCATTTTTCTCGATAGCAATCCGGCCACCGAGAGCGCCTGATCCCTCACCATCTCAGCGGTGAGACGGGAGCGCGGACCACGCGCTAGCAGAAGATTGGACGGATCTCTATCAACCAGCTCTTTCGTCGCGCGATGTGTCTGTCGATAGGTGGATGAAAGCACCATATCCCGCAGAGCGGATTTCACCGACCACTTTTGCACTCCGGAAAAGCGCAGCGCGAGATGATCTAACATCTGAGGATGGCTCGGCGGCGTGCCAGACGTGCCGAAGTCTTCTACAGTCTTCACGATACCAGTGCCGAAGAGCTCTCCCCACAGGCGATTCACCATCACGCGGGCGGTGAGTGGGTTTTCTGCGCTGGCGATCCAGCGAGCCATATCAAGACGGTTCATGGGCTCGCTGGCCGCCGCATTCACTAACAATTTTGGCACGCTGGGAGTGACCGCGTTTTCTTTCGAGAGGCGATTGCCACGAGCGAAAACACGGGTTTCGCGCGCCGGGCGCTCGATCATCACCGGAATCATCGCTCCCTTAATCTCATGATATTGCCGCTCCAGCTCCGCACGGGAACGCCACGCCGTTTCCCGCGCGGGATCGTTCACTAAAGACGTCCATGCAGAGTCATTGGAAATTTCAAATAAAAACCGCCTCAGCGGCGTAGCCTGGTTGCCTGCAGTTTCGCCATCCTGCTTCATAGAAATTTCCAACTTCGAGCCTGCCATCGGCACGATCGGCTTCGCGGGCACAAACACGAACCAGCGAGGACCCTCGAGCTTCGGAAAACCACCCAAGTTTCCAGTAGGTTTCGGGTTGTTAGGGCCGCCAAGGTGATCTGCGAAAATCTCTTTCATGGCGACGGGGGTGACCGCGCCCGATAGGTCTGTTAGCTTCACCTCAAAGCGGGAAACAAGCGAGCCGCGCTCCGGCCATTTTTTGGGATCATCACTATCTGGCAGAATCTTTAGGCGCAACGCGGTGAATGGCGCGACCGGTCCTGCTAGACGTGCGAAATTTCCCTTGGGCAAGGTGCCGGATGCGCGGATCGTCCCATCGCTGGAAATGGCGAGCGTGCCGTGGGATGGGGTGAGAGTTTCCGGGGTAAAAGGTGCCCAAAGATCGGAAGATTCCCCGCCATCGTGTCCGGCTACGTTGAGTGTTTCCCGCAGTGACCGCATCTCGATTTCCAAGGCTGAGGCGCGGGCGCTTTCCGCAGGGTCCGTGGCCACTTTCATCTTGGGAAAATCGTCGTCCTGATCGCAATCCTCGGTGCTGTTAAAAAAGGCGACGAATTTATAGAACTCATCGTGCTCGATGGGATCGTAGGGATGCGAATGGCATTGCACGCAGCCGAAAGTGATGGCCTGCCAGGTAGTCCAAGTTGTGCTGACGCGGTCGATCACGGCGGCGACGCGAAACTCCTCATCATCCGTGCCGCCTTCCGTATTGGTTTGCGTGTTCCGGTGAAACGCGGTGGCCAGCCGCTGGTCTGCGGTGGCATGCGGCAGAAGATCTCCAGCTAACTGTTCGATGGTAAATTCATCGTAAGGCATATCCGCATTGAAGGCACGGATGACCCAGTCCCGATAAGGCCATATGTCGCGCGCCGGATCTTTTTCAAATCCATAGGTGTCCGAGTAGCGGGCGAGGTCCAACCAGACCGAGGCCCAGCGCTCGCCGAATGCCGGCGAGGCTAACAAGCCGTCCACAACCGCCGTCCGGGCGGCTACAGGATCGGCCACCGCAGCGTTCTGATAGGCGGTGAGATCGTCCGGCGAGGGCGGCAGGCCGGTGAGATCGAAGCTGACGCGGCGGAGCCACTCGGCGGGTGCCGCTTCCGGCGAGGGCTTGAGATTTTCTTGGTCTAGGCGTGCAAGCACGAAACGGTCTAACGGAACAGACGGCCATGATTCGTCGGAAATTTTCAGAACAGGAGACTCTTTCGGCGGCACGAACGACCAATGATCCTGCCATTCCGCACCTTCGGAAATCCAACGCTCGATCAGCGCGATCTGCGCTTCCGGCAGCGGCGGCCCGTGTTTCGGCTGCGGCATAACCTCTTCGGGATCGGTGCTGCGGAGGCGGTGCACCATGTCGGACTCGGCAGGCTTACCGGGGACGATGGGACGCTCGCCAGACTTCCCCTTCCCCAGCGCTTTTTCCCGATAGATGAAGGAAATGTTGCCCGCTTCTTTGACACCGCCGTGGCAGCTGGTACAATTTTTCGTTAGAATGGGGCGGATGTCGCGGTTGAATTCCACACGGTCTTGTGCGCCCGCAAGTGTGGCTAAAAAGGCTGGCGGAAAAATGCAGAGCAGACGAATCATCGGACTTACGGCATTCTACGCTCGTTTTGAAACTCCGTTATCACCCGATTGCCGGATTCCAAGTAATCAAAAACCGGACATTAAGAAACCAAATCGCCGTGGGGCCTACTTCACGTCGGGAATTAGGAAATCGCGGACCACTGCCATGTGCTGCATATTTTTTACACCGCTGTCGGTTTTTTGCACGGGCGAAACTTGCTCGAGCGGTTCGAAGACACGGCTATCGAAAACAAGTCCGTGGAGAAATTCCTGACCGGCGAGCTTGAGAGGGACGGCGGTTTTGTCCAGCGGACCACTGGCGAGAACCCAATCGTAGGGATGGTTGCGAGAGGCGTTCGTGTTTGTTTCACCGTTTTTATCGGCAGGTGGGTGCTCGGGAATAACGGCGACTGCGGCGAGGTTTTTAAGGACTGGCTCTTGATCCGAGTGAGCGTTGAGATCGCCACCGATCACAATAAGGGAGTCCTTTGGGATTTTTTCCCCTATAAATTTGACGAGCGCGGCGGCTTCAGTGGCGCGGGAGGCATCGCCCTTGGAATGGAGGTGAAGACTCACGACCCATAGCAGATTCTTATTCGGCAGGCGGATTTTCGCCCAAGCAAACTCGCGGTTAGAAAGTTCTGGATCGTCCCAAGAGCCCGACTCGACGATCGGGAAACGACTGATGATTCCGTTAGGTATTTGCATGCTTTTTTCCTGCATGAAATCGTAGTCCTTGCTGAAAGTTTGATTCACCCACTGACGCGGCGGGCCGGATGTGTTAAACTCTTGGATCATGACGATGTCCGGTTTAAGCGCTTTCAAAATGCGCGCACCCGCGCCTTCAGGATTGGAATGGTTGCCGTTGTCCGGGGAATAGGATTGTTTGTTATCCGAAGTTAGATTCGCGGCGACGACTCGGAGCGGCAGTGGTTCGGCCCGGACGACGGCGAGCAGGATTAAAAAACATACCGAAAATGATTTCATGGGCGGAAGGTGGCGCTTGCACCGCAGCCCGCGAGCCAATTTCCACAAAACTTCTTGAATCCGCTGTTGGCGATGACCTCGCACGGCATTAAGATCTTTTCGTGGCCGCCGAATCATCACCACCCGATCTACCGATCCAGCTTCAGGGACAACTGCTACTGGCAGACCCATCGTTGCGTGATGGCACTTTCAACCGCTCCGTGATTCTACTCGCGGAGCACAGGGCCGATCAGGGCGCGATGGGATTGATATTAAATCACCCGACAGGAAAAGTGGTGGGAGATTTTCTATCCGCGAGTGAGTTCGCCTCATTGAGTAAACTCGCCGTGCACGATGGAGGTCCAGTTTCTCGCGATCAGCTCACCTTTTCTTCGTTCTGGTGGAGTAAAAAAACCGGCCTCCGCTGGGCTTTGCGCCTCTCCGCCGAGGATGCCGCCAAGCACGCTTCCAAGCCGGGCCGGATCGTGCGGGCCTTCGTCGGTTACTCGGGCTGGACAGCGGGACAACTGGAGAATGAACTGCGCCGGAGCTCATGGATTCCAGCTCGGCCACAGAAAAACTTGTTAGGCTACGAGCATGATCAGGGGCTTTGGTCGGAATTACTGCGCCATCTTTCACCGCTTCACCGGATTCTGGCAGAGGCACCTGACGATCCAACTTTAAACTAAGAAATGGGGGTTGAAGATCGCGGTGGGATACATCCTAATCCCGGGGTTTTCCGTCCGTCCTTCATCCACTCCATGCCCGCCGAGCCTCTCCTTTTCAGCCCGATCCACGAAATCATCGCGGAAATCACCGCCGGTCGACTGGTGATCGTGGCGGATGATCCTGATCGCGAAAACGAAGCAGACCTAGTGGGCGCGGCATCGCTTTGCACGTCCGAGATGGTCAACTTCATGGCAGTGCATGCACGCGGCCTGATTTGCGCGCCGATCACGGCAGACCGTGCGGAGGAAATCGATCTCCCGCAGATGGCCAGCCGGAACCGCGAGGGAATGAAAACGGCATTCACCGTGAGCGTGGACGCAGCAGATGGCATCACCACCGGGATCTCCTCCGCAGATCGCGCTCTAACGATCCGGCTCCTCGCTGACCCGGCGATCGGCCCGGATGCATTTGTGAAACCCGGCCACGTTTTCCCGCTCCAAGGCATGCCCGACGGGGTGCTCCGCCGCGCTGGACATACCGAGGCGGCACTCGATCTAGCAGACCTCGCTGGGCTACCACGCGCAGCGGTGATCTGTGAGATCATGAACGACGATGGGACGATGGCCCGCGTCGGACAGCTCGGAAACTATCAGGAAAAACATCGACTCAAAGCCTGCACCATCACGCAATTGATCGAATACCGCAGGCGCTCGGAGAAATTAGTCATCCGCGAGCAAACCATTCTCATGCCCACGGATTACGGTGATTTCGACTGCCATCTCTATCGTATTTCCACTGATGCCACCCATCATCTGGCGCTCAGCCATGGTGAGATCGACCCGGAAAAACCGACGCTCGTCCGCGTTCACTCCGAATGCCTAACAGGCGATGTTTTCCATTCCAAGCGCTGCGATTGTGGAGGCCAGTTAGCCGCTGCGATGGAACATATTTCGAAAGAAGGTGGCGTGCTGCTTTACCTCCGCCAAGAGGGGCGGGGAATCGGGTTACCCGCGAAAATCCACGCCTACAAGCTCCAGGAGGAAGGCATGGACACCATCGAGGCGAATGAAAAACTCGGCTTTGGCTCCGATCTCCGCGACTATGGAATGGGCGCGCAGATCCTCTATGATCTTGGTGTTAGGAAAATGCGCCTACTGACGAACAATCCGAAAAAAGTCATCGGACTGGAAGGCTACGGATTAGAAATCGTCGAGCAATTGCCTATCAGCCTGCCCTCGAATCCTCACAACGAGAAGTATCTCGAAACAAAACGCCTCCGCATGGGTCACACGCTTTGATCGGTTTTTGACCGAAGTCTTTATTGCACTTTCCCCAAGCATCCGCAAACTCCGCCTATGGAACTCGACCTCATCGACGTTCAATTTGACCTTCGCAACATCAAACCCCGTGAGCTTGAAGAAGCTTTCGAGGACCCTTTTTCCGTTCGCTTTTTGCCGGATAACGAGCGTTCCGATGGCGCTTCCCGCTACTATGCCCTCGGTCGCACCATCGCGGATCGTTACCTATTTCTCTCGTTTTGGACGGATGGAAAAATCACGCGTGTGGTCGCCGCCCGCGAAATGTCCGAAGCCGAGCGAAAGTTTTACGATCGCAAATACGCGGAGTTCCGCTGAGCCACCTCATTTCCCCTTCGCCATGAACGCCGTCAACCACTGGTCTGAGATCCCCGAATTCGCCGATGAGGCCGATGAAGCTCGTTTTTGGGAAACCCACGAACTCGATGGTCGGCTGATGGCCACCTCGGTTCACGAGGCCGATTCCCGCGAGTCCACCACCATCACCCTGCGCTTCGATCCCAGGATGCTTTCCCGCATCAAACGCATCGCCCGCTCACGTTTCCTCAATTATCAGTCGATGATGAAACAATGGCTCGCAGAGCGGCTGGAGGATGAAATGCGTAAGCTGTGAGCATGCTGTGGGTTCCACGACGCCCGGTTTTCTGGCTCACGGCGCTTCTCGTCTGGTTCGGGGTGCTCTGGATTTTATCGTCGGACACTCATCCTAATTTCCCGACACCTCCGATCGATGACTTCGATAAGGTGGAGCATTTCGGTTATTTTTTTGGCGGAGCGGGATTGCTATCGGCATATTTCTTTTCCCTCCGTCCCAGCGCGACGCAGTGGCGTGTGATCATTCCGTGCACCATTATTTTGATCGGTCTCATCGGCCGCTTGGATGAATACCATCAAGGCTTCGTGCCCGGCCGCAGCGGAAATGACAACTTTGACTGGCTGGCCGATTGCGTCGGTGCCACCGCCGGGGCCTTCGTTTTCAAAGCGATTCATCGCCGTTTGAAGTGGGATTCATGAGTTAGCCTGTGAAGTCTGGCTTTTCACCTTCACAAGCAACTTCCATGGGGTTACAGCTTTTTCCAACATGAGCACGACCCAACTTGATCAACTGAAGCAATTCACCACCGTTGTTGCCGATACCGGCGATTTCGAGTCGATGAAAACCTACAAACCCCAAGACGCCACCACCAATCCCTCGCTCATTCTCCAGGCAGCCGCGAAACCAGAGTATCGTCACCTCGTCGAGCAAGCCGTTAGTGAAGTGAAAAAAACGGGAGCCACTGGCCCAGCGCTCATGGAAGCCATCCTCGACCGCATCCTGATTCTTTTCGGCTTGGAAATTTTGAAAATCGTCCCCGGCCGCGTCTCCACCGAAGTGGATGCCCGCCTTTCTTTTGACACCGCCGCCACCATCGCCAAGGCGCACCAACTCATCGCCGCGTATGAGGCGGAAGGTCATTCGCGCAATCGTGTCCTGATTAAAATTGCCTCTACCTGGGAAGGCATTAAGGCCGCCGAAGCGCTTGAGAAGGATGGCATCCATTGCAATCTAACACTCCTCTTTTCCTTCGCCCAAGCCGTGGCCTGCGCCGAGGCTGGCGTGATGCTAATCTCCCCGTTCGTCGGCCGCATCCTCGATTGGTACAAAGCTTCCACCGGCCAGGACTATCAGGGCGATGCCGATCCCGGTGTTATCTCCGTTCGTTCCATTTATAACTATTATAAGAAATTCGGCTACAAGACCCAAGTCATGGGTGCCTCGTTCCGCAACAAAGGCGAACTGTTAGCCCTCGCCGGTTGCGACCTACTCACGATCAGCCCGGGCCTGCTCGCCGAACTTCAAGCCTCGGACGAGCCGATCACCGCCAAACTCACCCCAGCAGAAGCGGCCGCCAGTAGTCACGAAAAAGTCAGCCTCACCGAGAGCGCCTTCCGCTTCGCCCTCAACGAGGACCCGATGGCCACCGAAAAAACCGCCCACGGCATCCGCGCCTTCTCGGCAGACATCGTGAAACTCGAAAAACTCATCGAAGGCATGCTTGCCTGATCTGATAGAAGTTAGTCGTTTTGAATGGAGCGTCGCTCTGAGCCCGGCTGAGCGCGCCGGATATTCTGTCGGGCGGGAAAATGAAAGCGGACAAAATTTCCGCTGTGACTTCTTCCATTCGCTAGAACTGCGCAGCAGCAGCGGCTTTAATTTCTTCGAGCTTGTTGCGATCCGGTGCGGCACCTCGGGCTTGATCTGGCTTGCCGCCACCTTTACCGCCTGCGAGAGCTGCTAGATCGCGGAGGAGGTCGCCGGCTTTGAGACCTTTGGTTAGAGCATCGGGGCCGCAGTGGGTGGCGAGGTGGAGTTTTTCGCCGTCATCGACGATGAGCAGGGCGGGGCCGGCGAATTGCTTTTTCTTGAGGCCGTTTTGGAGTTCTTGGAGCAGCGAGGCGTCGGACTCGAAACTCACGATTTGGCATTTTAAGTCGCGGGCTTGCGGAGCGGAAGATTTTTGAATAGGTTGCATCTATGAGCACGGTTGAAGAGATTGAAAACGCAATCGAAAATCTCAAGGAAGATGAATTCTTGCGTCTGGCCAAATGGCTTGAGGCGAAAGTGGCCGCTGCTTGGGATCGCAGGATGAGTCAGGATTCTAAAGGCGGGAAATTGGATTTTCTCTTCGACGAAGCAGGTAATGATAAAACCGCCGGAGAACTCAAACCGTGGCCAGCCACGCAATGAAATCGCGGGCGACTCGCAGGTTCTGGAAATGTTACGATGAACTCCCTTCGGAGATTCAGGATTTGGCGGAGAAAAATTATTCCCTTTGGCAGCTCGATTCAAGGCATCCCTCGTTGCATTTCAAAAGACTCCACGGCAGCGGAAGTCGATTTTCAGTTCGGGTTGGAATTAGCTATCGAGCCATCGGCTGGGAACTGCCGGAAGGAGGAATCGAGTGGGTGTGGATCGGGTCGCACGCGGATTATGACCGTTTGTTGGGGTGAAACGGATGGGCAGGTGCGGGGGGTGATGAATCGTCAATGAGGAGATGAGGATGCATCTGGTATGGGCTCTTGAGAATCTGGCTGGATTCGTGAAGCAAAAGAGACCTACTTGAGCAAATCCTCGAGTGGCAGTGTTTCGATGGACGACACTTGGTGGAGTTTTGCAAACTCCGCTGGGACGAGCTTTACCATGGATCCTTGGAATTTTTGGCCATCCTCGCCATGTTCGCCTCCAAACATCCATTTCCCGGCTACGTTTTTAATGCTTCCGCTGAGCATGTGGGAATCTTTCATTCCCAGCGTTGATAACTGATATACAAGGAATTTGCCCTTTTCGGACTCGACGACGAAACCTCCTTCCAACACGTATTTCATTCCCTTCCATGGATTATCGGCGGCGGTTGGGCCTGTCATTTCATACATTTTCTTCATTCGCGAGCGGTGCTGGTCAGCCACCTCTTTGTCCAATTTAGCTCCGGTGAACTTAAAAAGTTCCTCATCACTCATGTATGATGAGATGTCGGAATTGGTTAGCATGACGGCGATGATGATCTGAGATTTTGAAAGGGAATCCTTGTTTACTAACGGCTCAAGGACGATGGGAGCCGTGGCTTTGTAGGCTTTGACCGAGCACGGGACTCCCTCAATCACAATCGGGAATTCATTTTTTGACGGTTCGCCCAGGGCTTGAAAAGTCAGCAAAGCGAGGCAGGACAAACAGGCGAGCGTGATGGATTTCATGAATGATTGAAGTGTTGCGTGGCTGCAGCTTTGATTTCTTCGAGGTTCGTGCGATCCGGGGCGGCACCCCTCGCCTGGTCCGGCTTGCCGCCGCCTTTGCCGCCGGCGAGGGCTGCTAGATCGCGGAGGAGGTCGCCGGCTTTGAGGCCGGAGGCGAGGGCATCCGGGCCGCAGTGGGTGGCGAGGTGGAGTTTTTCGCCGTCATCGACGATGAGCAGGGCGGGGCCGGCGAATTGCTTTTTCTTGAGGGCGTTTTGGAGTTCTTGGAGGAGCGAGGCGTCGGACTCGAAGGAGACGATGATGGGTTTTCCTAACGCGATGAGTTCCGCGAGCGATTCGTCTGCTAGAGAGGCGGCTTGGGCGGACTGGATCTTCTTGATGCGCTTCTCGGCTTCGATGGCGGCTTCCTTTAGAGCGTTCATGTTGGAAGCAAGAGCCGCAATCGCTTGATTAACGACTTCGATACTCTGACCACCTGCTTTGACCGCAGTTTTAAGAGTGATGATGCGGAATTCCAGATCTTGCACTTGAATTTCAGCTTCACCAAGTGATGCAAGTTTTCCGTTAGCAGCCGCAAGCTTATCCTTTGCTGCGATAATTTCGGAATCGGAAGCTTCGATGAGTTCGCGAATGTGCGTTTGGGCCGCTTCACCACAGACGGCTTCAATGCGGCGGACACCGGACGCGATGGCACCTTCGGATTTGATTTTGAAAAGGCCAATCTCGCCGGTGTTGCGAACGTGGGTGCCGCCACAGAGTTCCTGCGAATAACCGGTTAGGGAGCCGGGTTCGCCGCCGATCTGGACGACGCGGACGAGGTCGCCGTATTTGTCGCCGAAGAATTGCATGATGTCGGGGCGACCTTTGATCGAGGCGTGCGGGACTTCCTTCCAGCTCACCGAATCGTTGGCCTTGATGGAAGCGTTGACCTTTTCCTCCATGGCGGCGAGTTGCGCGGGCGTGACGGCGGCGCTGTTGAAATCGAAGCGCAGGCGGTGTTCATCGACGGAGGACCCTTGCTGCGCGGCGTCGGCGGAAACGACTTCGTGCAGCGCCCAGTGGAGCAGGTGGGTGGCGGTGTGGTGGGCTTCGATGGGGCGGCGACGGGCCGTGTCGAGCTTGAGACCGACCGTTTGACCTACCAGACTCTGCATTCCTTTTGGGAATTCGTCACATTCCTCCATGAAAGCATAGTTATCTTTCATGAGCAGGAATCCACGAGCGTTTCCTATGTTCACCACGCCTTGAATTTCAGGGCTTTCTCCGTAGAACTTCATGGTTCCACAATCTGCTGCCTGACCTCCCATTTCTGCGTAGAAGGGAGTTTTGTCGGTGATCAAAAGCCAGTCGTTATCCTGTTCGTGAACCTCGAGGACCGTAGCTTCACAATAATCCGATTCGAATCCGACGAACTCAGTAACAGCATCGGTTGAAACATCGAGGGCACGCACTACCGTGCTTTTCCGTGCGGAACGAGCACGCTCTTTTTGCTGCTCCATCAATTCTTCAAACCGGGCCATATCGACTGATAGACCCCTCTCTGAACAGAGCAGATTAGTCAGATCATCTGGAAAGCCGAACGTATCGTAGAGTTCGAAAACAAATTCTCCGTAAAGAGTAGCACCTTGAGGAACATATTTTCTCCATACGTTATTGAAGAGTGTGCTATAAGGACTGACTTCTACTTGATCCTGTGTCTTGCCATTTTCAATCCTTGAGATTTGCCAGACGGGTTCCGAATCCTCCGGGTTTTCCAAGTGATGCGCGTGGTATCCGCGGTCACGAAGTGCTTTATTGATCACAATCTGCGCAAGACCATCGAATTTTTTAAGTCCGCGGTCCAGCGTCTGATTGAAACTCGTCTCTTCGTTTTCCAGCGTTTGTCTCACCACTTCCTGACGGTTCTTCAACTCAGGGAAAACGCCGCCCATCTCAGCGACAAGCGTTTCCACCAGCGCGCCGAAGAATGGCTTCTCTCCGGAGAAGCCAAGCTGGCGGCCATATCGAACCGCGCGACGCAAGATACGACGGAGGACGTAGTTGCGACCGTTGTTGCCGGGCATGATGCCGTCGGCGATGGAAAAGCTTAGCGTACGCAGGTGGTCGGCGATGACGCGGAAGGCGATGGCGGTTTTCATTTCCTCGGTGAAGAGGGAACGGTCGGCGCCGAGTTCGGGGTAGATGTTGACGTAGGTTTTTCCGCTGAGTGCTTCGAGTTTGCGGAAGATCGGTTGGAAGACGTCGGTGGCGTAGTTGCTCGGCTTTTCCGAGAAATCGGTGAAGCCGTTGGTGTTTTGGATGATGGAGCAGGCGCGCTCGAAGCCCATGCCGGTATCGACGTGTTTGGCGGGGAGCTCGCGGAAGGTGCCGTCGGCCTCGGCGTTGTATTGAATGAAGACGAGGTTCCAGATCTCGATGCAGAGGTCGGAGTCGTTGTTGACGAGGTTGCGGCCGGTGACGGGATTGCCTTCGGGTGTTAGATCGACGTGGAGTTCGGAGCAGGGGCCACAGGGGCCGGTTTCGCCCATCATCCAGAAGTTGTCCTTCACGTTGCCGTGGACGATCTGGACGGCGGGATCGCAGCCTTTGGAAACGAAGAGGGCAGCCCAGAGGTCGTAGGCTTCCTGGTCGAAGTTTCCGGGATCGCCTGGCTTCGGCGCATAGACGGACGCGTAGAGGCGGTGGGCGGGGAGGCCCCAGCGTTCGACGACGAGTTCCCATGCCCAGGCGATGGCTTCTTTTTTGAAATAGTTGCCGAACGACCAGTTCCCTAACATCTCGAAAAACGTGTGGTGGTAGGTGTCGTAGCCGACATCCTCAAGGTCGTTGTGTTTGCCGCCGGCGCGGATGCATTTCTGGGTATCGGCGGCGCGCGGTGGATCGTAAGGAGCTTTTTCGACGCCGAGGAAATAAGGAACGAAGGGGTTCATCCCGGCGTTTGTGAACAGCAAGCCCGGCGACTGCGGAAGCAGTGAGGCGGAGGGGACGATGGTGTGCAGTTTCTCGGTGAAAAAATCGAGGAAGCTTTGGCGGATCTCGGCGGAGGTCATGGGGGTAGCGGAAAATTTGCAGAAGGCGAGACGCCTCCGCAACGGCCTGGCGCGAGACGCGCCAGCCACGGCGAAAGGTGCGCGAAGATGCAGGAGGGCCGGGGGCGGTGTAAAGCCTTGCGGAAGGGAGAATTTTCGCGTCCCGAGCGGGAATCATTGGAATCCCCGAAACACCTAAAGAAAGCAGCGCTCTCCCTCCCGTAGCTGGGAAGGAGAGCGCTGCGTGGTGGTCGATCAAGAGGCCTTTCCGAAAACTTCCACTTCAATGTAGTGGTTCATGTCATTGGAAGTATTGCCCTTGCTGTAAAGCCTAACATACCGCCCTTTCGAGCTCTTACCATCGGCGATGAGACCAAAGCGGGATTCGACATAGGGGCCGTCCGCGCCTTTTCCGAGTTTCGAGGAATCGTCGTAATCATTGTTATAGAGGGTGGTGACGCCTGTTTTAAATTCGGCATCGTCGGAGACTTGGATGACCACATCGTTGTAGGCACGTTTCTGGGAGTGGAAGTGCCAAAGCCAGATGGCGGAAATCACAGCGCTTTTTTCGAGGTCGATCTGGACCCATTGTGTTCCCTCTTGGAGTTCGACAAAGTAGCCTTCGCCGGCTTCTTTATCGCCATCGGTGATCAAGTCGAGTGAGCCGATGATGGGATTCGCATCGCTGCTCGTGACTTTTTTACCTTTTGATAGAAGCTCCGTGCCAGCAGGAACGAGAAACTCTGGGGTTTTGCTAGGAGCTTGCACGAGGTTCGGAACATCCATGGGCTTGGGCGTTCCTTCGATGAGCTCCGGTGGAATTTGCGTTTTGAGGGGAACGCCGCCGGGGGTGCCACCACCCGATGAGGCGGGCGGTGTGGTGGAGCCTGAGGAATCGGTAGTGGTTTTGGATTTTTCACCGCAGCCGCTGAAGGCAAGTGCGGATGAAATGCAGAGGACGGGAAGCATCAGTTTGTTTTTCATAGAGAAAGATGTTCGGCGGTGAATTCGATCGGTTGACATTTCAGAGCGGATGGGTTCACCCAGTAGATAGGCGCTTCACTTTCGAAGGCGTGGCGGGCGTTGCAATTAAGCGTAGTCTTGCCGCGCACGGAGTTGAAAAAATTTTCTAAATGCGGCTGATGGGCGGGTTTGTTGAATCCACCGGGCAGATCAAAGGTCTCAGGCGCGGCAGATGCGTAGGAAGCGACGGCGTCTGCGGACGGAGGGGGCTTCGGTGGGGCGGGCGTCCTTTTGAGGATGCCGCGATCCACGTAATCATCCCATGACGGGGCGCTGCCTTCGCGATAGATGGCGGAGTTCGCAGCGATTTCAGAAATCTTGATTGAGCCTTCAGTGCCCATAAAGCTTTCCCAAAACCCGCCGCCGTAGCTGGTGGTGGTTAGAACCTGATAGGACGCACGCACCTCGCCAGCGGGCGTGTCGAAGTCGAAAATGGCCATCACGTTATCGAAGTGCTCGCGCTTTTTAAAATAGCTGTGGCCACCGGAGGCGAAGACGGACTTGGGAGGCACGCCGAGGAACCAGCCGAAGATATCAATCTGATGGGCACCAAGGTCAGAAATTGGACCGCCTGATAGAGCACGGAAGGTGCGCCAGTTCATGAACTGGTTCATGTCTGCAAAGCCGTATTTGTTGAGAATGGCGTCTTCGATGGTGAGCTTCTTATTGAAGGCGATGTCTTGGGACGAGTTCACCGCTCGGTTCCACTGGGCGTTGATGTTCGTGATCTGACCGCAGATTTTGTTACCGTTGATCAGCTTATCGAGGGTGTAACGGTAGCGCGGATTGCTGCGGCGTTGGTGGCCGATCTGGCAAAGTTTACCGGATTTTTCCATGGCGCGGACCATGGCGCGGGCACCGTCGATGGTGTTAGACATCATTTTCTCGCAATAGACGTTCAGCCCGGCTTCGAGGCATTTCACGGTGTGGGGCGAGTGCCAGAAATCCGGGGTTGCGATGACCACGGCATCGAGACCTTTTTCGTTAGCTAACAACTCATCAATGTCTGAGTAGGCGGTTGGCTTAGAATTCTGGTGGGCCTCGACGGATCTAACGGCATTTTCGCGGTTGTATTTCCAGATATCACAAACGGCTTGGAAGTGGAGGCCGGGGATATTCTTCATCGCTTCAAAGAGCACGCGGCCTTGTTTGCCCACACCGATGAGGGCGACCTTGACCTGCTCGGTCGAGGCACCGTCCACACTGGCGGCGCGGAGGATGGAGGGTGCGCCGAGAACGAGGCCGGCACCGGCGGTGGCCATGGTTTTCGAAAGGAAATCGCGGCGACTGATAGGAGAGGGTGGCGGGTTCATGGTATTACCATTTTTTGAGAAGTGCGAAGCGGTTGTGTTCGGCAAGCGCGAGAGCCATCACCACGAGAATCATATGGACACCAAGCCATGAAACACCATCGTCTTGTTTAATCAAAATCAAGCCCCAGGTTAAACTTATATAGAGCAATCCAAGAAAAAAGAGTGAGGTGCGGCTGGCGACGCCGAGCAGAATCGTGACACCTAACACAATGAGTGCGGGGCCGAGGAATTTGTCGTATAATGGCAGCGCTCCTTTTAACATCAGGGGCTCAGCTTCAAATTTTTTCATCAGCGCATCCGGCACGCCGTGATAGTTGACCGTCGCGTAATGTTTGACGGAGCCAGCGGCAGTTAGGCCGTATTCGTTGACAGCGCCGTCGATCTTGACGGCTTCATCGGAGGCCTTTGCACCTGCGTATTTTTCAAGGCCGGTCTGGATGGCGCGAACGGCGAGCCAGAGGCGGAGTAGGAGTGCTCCGTATGTGAGGGCGAGTTTGTTGCCAGTGCAGCAGGTTTCTTCGTTGGACATAGCGGTTCAGTTTCAGGTGGATGACTTGAGCGAATCGGCTTTCGATACCAACACAGCGGCCAGAATGTTTCGCTGACGGAGCATTTTCGAGAACTTTTTCGATGATGGGGCAATTTCAATATCAATTCCCCTCGCGGAATTCAATTTGTGGTTCACAGGATAAATTCACCGGACTCGAGTTATAACCGAGCAAATCAACCCCGCCCTTTTCATGCGTTTGTCTGCGACTCGGGCGCTCCAGATTAGGTGAGCTTTGGCTCCCAGCCGGCGCGATACTTGCGTTTGAGCATCGCTTTGACTTCGGGCAGGCCACGGGCTTCCATGTTAGCAGAATTCCAGTCGATTTTCTTGCCGAGACGGACGGCAAGATTGCCAACGAGCACCATTTCGGTGAGCGGACCCGCGTGATCGACGAAATTTGAAATCGGTTTCGGGCCCTCACCGCGGACGGCGCGGCAGAGTTCCTGCGTGGGGCCGCCTTTGACGCGTGGATAGACTTTCTCGATGGTTCTGGCTTTTTCACGCAGCGACTCTGGGTAAGCCACGGGGGCGGTGCCGCCGTAAGCATCATTGATGAACAGAGTGCCCTCGGTGCCCACAAAGACTTGGCCGAAGCCCTCGTTGAGCTTGAGATCGGCGGGGATGCCGGGCGGACGAACGAAATCCGGGTCAGTGTTTGGGTCGCTTACGCCGTCCTGCCAGATGATTTTGACAGCGGCGCGTTTGCCCTTTGCGGGAAAATCATAGACGATGGTGGCTCTTTTTGGAGCGATGTTTTCATCGAACGCTGAAACCTTGCTGGCCTCGACTGTGAAATCTCCCTTGAGGCCCAGCGCCCAGAAGGCAGAGTTCATGCTGTGGCAGCCGATATCGCCGAGAGCGCCGCAGCCATAGTCCCAGAAACCGCGCCATTTGAAGGGGTGGATGCCGGGATTGTAGGGGCGGTCCGTGGCGCAGGTGCCTTGCCAAACATCCCAGTTGATCGTCGGAGGGACGGGGGTCGCCGGGAAGGTGAGCCCGGTGCCTTGAGGCCAAATCGGGCGGTTCGTCCAGTAGTAAACTTCCTTCACGTCGCCAATCAGCCCGGATTCGATCCATTCGCGCAAAACGCGGGTGCCTTCCATGGTAGCACCTTGGTTGCCCATGACGGTGAGCACGCCTTTTTCCTTCGCATAGTTCGCGAGTGCCCGGGCCTCCCAGAGAGTATTGCACAGCGGTTTTTGCACCATCACTGGCTTGCCGTGGCGGATGGCCTCGCAGGCGATTGCAAAGTGCATGTGATCGGGCGTTGAGACGGTGACGACGTCAATCTGGTCCGCCACCTTGGCGAACATTTCCCGGTAATCCGAGAAATATGGGGCATCAGGAAATTGTTCTCTGGCACCCTTGGCCATGTTTTCATCGATGTCGCAGAGGAAGGCCATCCGGTTACCGTTGGAAATTTCCGCGATGTCGCTCTTTCCTCGTCCGCCGCATCCGATGGCAGCGACATTAAGTTGTTTGAGTGTCTTTTCCTGGCCGAGCAATAGGTTAGGAGCCATTGCGGTGCCAGCAAACACGGCAGCGGACTTAATGAACGTGCGGCGGGATGGGATTTGCATTGTAATGAGTTAGGTAGCCGAAAAGTGGCGTAGGAAAGGCAACGCTCTTTTGGATCGTCATGTTTCAAGATCTTCAAATTTATGCGAACTAAAAATGTGGCGCAATACGCTCGCCTACGTGCCCCACAGTCTCAAGTCGGCGGATTGACAAGGGGAAGCCGAGCAAGCATCTTCCGTTCGTGGTGTCTGAGAGTCCAAAGCCCCTAACGACAGGGAATGCGCCCGTTTTTGCAATCTCCTGCTGGGTGCTGGCGCTGATGGCTTTCGTACAATTGCTGGTCGCGGGAATGGCTTTTGCGACCAAGCTTGAGGAATCAAGGCGTGTCCTTTCCCTCGAAAAAGAGGTTCCAAAAACGCTGGTGATTCGCGTCCCCGGCCCGCCAGTGAATGCCCCCGTGGCAGAAAATCCCATTATATCTCGCCCCCCCGCCGCACCGCTCGCGGATGTCGTGAGACCGGCGCTTGCGCCAACCCCTATCGCCTCCCTCAAGATCGATGATCCGCGCACCGAGCGCCTTGTCAAAGAAGCCCGGCAGGCCCGGGTAGCCGGAGATATGGGGCTCGCGGTGATGAAATTGGAGGAAGCCTCATCACAATCTCCCGAAGATCCGAACGTACATTACGAGCTAGGTCTCGTGCATGAACAAATGGGAGTCTTCGATGTGGCATCCGCGCACTACGAAAAGGTTTTTCAAATGGGTGTCGCCGGTGCGGGCTCGCTTTACGAACCCGCTGCAGCAAAACTCCGCGACGGCTTTGAGCAACCCGAGGCAATGTTAGGAAAACTCGCGCTCGGGCGGGTAAGGATTTTCAAAGACTCACGGAACGAGGATGGCCAGCGCGTCATCCTAACGATTCCAGTGCAGCGTGCACCCGCCGAAGATATCGACGTGGATCAGCTTGCGGTTTCAGTCACGTTTTTCAATCGCACTTCCAAAGGTGAGATCATTCAGTTAGAAGATAAGTCGTGGGTGAAGGAACAATGGGTCAGCCTTCCATTTGATTGGGCAGGTGATGAGGAAAATCTGCGCATGACTTATGTCATTCCCCCCCAAGATCCGCAGACTGAGCACCTTTACGGGGGGCGTGTTTACTACGGCCAAGTCGTTTCTCTGCTCTATAAAGGCGAGGTTCTTGATGTTCAGGCCTGGCCGCGCGATCTTGCTGCTAGGATTTCCCAACAGCCCGTTGCCAACTCCAATGCCCCGCTGCAGCCGGAGTTCCAAGACACTCTCCCGCCAGATTTCGATCCAAATCTTCCGCTGCTGCCTCCCCTATCAGAAAGTCCGCTCGCGCCGCCATTGCCCCGCAAGTGAATATTTTTCCCTTTTCCTGTTAAATGAATCCCGTTCCTGAAGACAGCCTGCTCGGCGAATACCGGCTCAAACAGCTTCTTGATGAAAACACCCTCTGCCGCACATGGCTCGCGGAGCAGGTCTCCGTCTCGAGGAGTGTACTGCTGGATGAATTGTTAGACGAAACGCGGCGGGATTTGTTTCTCGCAAACGTCCGCGCCAAAGCCTCGGTCGATCACCCGTTGATAGGCTCGGTTTACGAAGCCGTCGCCGAGCCGGGCCTGTGCTTTTACGCCCACGAGCTGCTGCCCGGTATGACCTTGGAAGAGCGGAAAAATGGATCACCCCCATTCGTTCCAGCCCGTCTCACGCATGTGCTCAGGCGTGTGGCAGATGCGAATCTCCAACATGAAATTCTCGGTCACGCCACTTCGCTATGCGGCTTGGATGCGATCCACCTGGATGAACACGGCGTGATCCGTCTGAAAAATCTAGCAATCGCCGGCGCACGCACCCCGGAAATGTCCATTCGCGATATTGTTCACCTCGGCACCTCCCTTCCAGCTCTAGTCGCTGAGAGAGAACCGGGGGCTACCCGGCTGCTCACCTTGTGCAGTTGGATGCGTGGCGAGGCTCTGGACGCGCCGATTGATTGGAGCCAAATCCGCGATTTTTGCGAGCAGATCGAGCAACAACTTGCGGAACCACTGCCTACGATGGCACCCACCCGGACCTTGGTTAATTCTGATAGAAAAAAATTGACCTATCTCTTTCTCCTCCTGGCTTCCGCTTTTGCCTTGGTCATGACTGCTATCCTCGCAGTACATCTGCGCCCGTCGAAACCACTCGCCCCGCCGCGCGCGAATCTACCCGATGCGGTGCCCATCACAGAAGGCAGTTATCCAACGCCGGATGGCACGATGGAAAATCTTCGCGCCTTCCAGATTTCCGCGAACGAAACGACCGTGGGCCAGTACGCGGAGTTTCTCGAGACCCTAACCGTCCTTGCGAAGGATCATCGGGAACGGACCTTCGATCATGAGCATCAGCCCACTGAAAAAATTTCCCACGTGCCTGAGGATTGGTCCGCGCTTCTTGCTGCCGCCAAAGCCTGCGGAAGGTGGAAAGAACAATCCGTCACGGTGGATTCCCCTGTCGTCGGTGTCGATTGGTGGGACGCCGCTGCCTTTGCCGAGTGGAAACAAGCTCGCCTGCCCACCCAGGAAGAGTGGTTCGCCGCGATGGGCAAAGACCTTCCAGTGCCCACCTCTCTTGTCGCCGGGAAATTCGCACCCGTCACATCTAACACAAGTGATCGCACTCCTAACGGCCTCCTCGGCATGGCGGGTTCAGTTTGCGAATGGACGCGCCGCCCCGCCGCGAATCCCGCGAATCCGCTAGGCGAGCGCTTTTGGGTAATCATCGGCGGCTCCTATTTGAAACCGGGCAGCAATGCGCTTTCCCGCGAGTGGACTCCTAACCGGACCCTCCGCCGCCCCGATCTTGGCTTCCGTGTTGTCTTCGATGCGAAATGAGAATTCAAATCCGCAGGTCGAGGATTGCCAGCGGTGATTCGGCAGTTCATTACTCTATCTTTAATTACTTATGTTCCATTACTCTCAAAAATTTCCCTTTATGCTGGCCTTGCTGGCGGGCTCTTTCACGGTGATTCACGCGGAGGATTTCTCATTCAACAAGCTGCGCGAACAGGCCCGCAAAATGGCAACAACGCCGCATCAAGCATCGCCGCTGAATTTGGCGGACTACTGGAAAAATCTAACTTACGACCAGCATCGCGACATCCGATTCAAAATGGATTCCGGGTTATGGGCGGATCAGAACGCGGCATTTTCGATCGATTTTTTCCACCCCGGCTGGACGGCGAAAAAAATGGTGACGCTTCACGAAGTCAGGGGCGGCAAAGAGGAAACGATGAAGTTCCAACAGAAGCTTTTCGACTACGGAAAACAAAAAATCCCCGCCGGGACACCTCCGCCCCCGGGCTACGCGGGATGGCGTGCCCGGACCCATTTGAATACGGAAACCTACATGGATGAGTTTTTGGTTTTCATGGGTGCGAGCTATTTCAGGGCGATCCCGAAAGACGCGCCGTATGGACTTTCCGCGCGCGGGCTTTCGATTAACAGCGGCCTGCCAGGAGTACCGGAAGAGTTTCCTGACTTCTCGGAATTCTATCTGGAAAGACCGGAAAAAGACTCGAAAACCCTCAAGGCCTGGGCGCTGCTAGATGGTGATAGCGTGTCGGGTGCCTATCAGTTTCAGATCACGCCGGGGATCGAGACGGTGATGGACATCGACGCAGAAATCACCCTCCGCAAACCGGTCGTGCAGCTCGGGCTCGCGCCGTTTTCCACGATGTTTTGGTTTGGCGAGAGCACCTATCCGAAGCCGTTAGATTTCCGCCCGGAGGTGCACGATAGCGATGGCCTGTTGATGGAACTCGGCAGCGGAAACCTCCACTACCGGCCGCTGGAAACCACGAAGGGCCAGTTCCGCCACTGTGTCTTCACGATGGAAAAACCACGCTCATGGGCACTGCTGCAACGAGACCGCTCATTTTCATCCTATCAGGACCCGGAAGCGCTCTATCATAATCGCCCGAGCGTGAAGGTCGAGCCGATCGAGGGTTTCGATTTCGGCAAACTTCACCTCATCGAAATGCCGACTCGAGACGAGACGGATGACAACGTGATCCTGCTGTGGGAGCCCACGCCGGTGCTGGAGGTAGGCAAGCCCTATCACTTTCACTATCGCCTTCGCTGGATGCGCGACCCCGCAGCTTCCGGCATTTTCTCAGTCCGTGCGACACGTTCTGGAACGCCCGTGCAAAAGCCAGATCAAGTCCTGATGACGATCGACTTCGCGAAGCCACTCCAACCGCAGGCCAAAGTAGGCGACCCGAAATGGGACGATGTTTCCAAGCTGAAGCCCGTCGTCACCATCAACCAGCAATCGGTGAAAATCATCCACGTCGGCCTATCAGACATCAGCATGCCGAACGTGGACGACCTACCTGCTGGTCTCGGGCGCAGCGATAAACTCCACATGCCGCAGGTGTTACGCGCGTTTTTCGTGTGTGAGCCACCCAAGGATCTGGCTGACATGGACATGACCTGCGAGCTCCAGGATGAGTCGGGCAAGTGTGTGTCCGAGCGTTGGGTTTATCTGTGGAGAAAAACGCAGTAAGCGGCAGTCGCGATTTGCGGCGAGCCGGACTGAGGCGGACCCAGAAAATCGGGCCAGTGGCTAAGCTATGATTGTGGTGTGTGGGAACGGCATTTAAACCGAACCGAACACGCACAAAATGAAAAGCAAACGAAGAAGACACGACCCCGAATTCAAGGCCCGCGTAGCGCT
>JANYEC010000060.1 GCA_025363295.1 Akkermansiaceae bacterium | reverse complement strand
ATGTGAAAGGCCTAAAAGTAACAGAAGAAGAACTTGGAGAAATAACCATTAAGCGCAACAAATTCCATGGAGAGTGGAACTATGAAATTCATCCAAATCAATAAATGTAATCCGGTAGCTTATTGTTTAGCACCGCCTAACCTCCAAATTTCCCTGGAAAGATCGCAACGGTCAGATCAAGGGGACCTTCGGCGTCTCCAGTGATGTGACTAAACTGGTAGTCGCTCAGCGCGAAGCCACCGATCTTGCCCACCAACTTCAGACGAAAAACGAAGTCTATGAAGAGGAAGTACACCTCGCACGGGAAATCCAACAAGCGCTCGCGGGTGAGGGATTTCCCAACTCTATCAGGAACGATCACAGCCGGATCGGGTTCGGTGCGCGCTATGTTCCTATTTCCGGCCTAGCAGGAGATTTTTTCGAGGTCATTCAAGTGAGGGAGGATTGCGTGGCGGTTTTGATCTGTGATGTAATGGGCCACGGAGTGCGCTCTGCGCTGATCGTTGCGATGCTCCGGGGATTGCTAGAAAAGCAGCGGGCGCTGGTCAATGATCCCGGATCGTTTCTCCAAGGACTCAACGACGGACTCGTCTCGATCCTGGAACGTGCCGGCACCACCATGTTTGCCACCGCATTTTTCGGGCTCGCGGATCTTGCGACAGGGGCATTCAAATATGCGAATGCGGGCCATCCCGGTCCCATCGTTACCGGCAAAAACGGAGTTCGCCAGCTCGCCACCCAGCGACATGAAAAAGGTCCGGGGCTCGGCTTGTTACGCGGGGCCATTTATCCAACTCGTGAAATCCCATTCAACGAGGTCGAGCGGATGATCCTCTTCACCGACGGAGTGCTGGAAGCCGAAAACAAGAAGGGTGAGCCGTTTTTTGAACAGCGCCTCATGGAGAATATCACTCGCAATGCTAGCGCACCGCTTGATGATCTGCTAGATGGCATTCTGTCGAGCGTGCTTGAATTCTCAGAGGCCCGGCATTTCGACGATGATGTTTGCTTGTTAGGTTTTGAGGTCACGCGGTCGATGCCATCATGACTTAGACCCAATTCTTTAAACTTTTTTTAACGAGGGCAGATTGTATCTATCAGCCTGTCATTTCTTAATCAGCAAGCTCTTCCCTGTCATCTCCTCAGGCTTTGCCAGATTGAGCATTTCTAGCAAGGTGGGTGCCACGTCCGCGAGAATACCGTCTTTCACTGTGTAACGGGCGGCGTCCTCAGCAACGTAGAAGATGTGAACGAGGTTCGTAGTGTGAGCCGTGTTAGGTGAGCCGTCGGCGTTGCGCATGTATTCGCAGTTGCCGTGATCGGCAGTGATGAGAAGTTTTCCGCCAAGTTTCAAAGTTTCCTCAACGATGGCTTTCACATCCGCGTCGATGGTTTCGCACGCTTTGACAGCCGCTTCCACGACGCCGGTGTGGCCGACCATGTCGGGATTGGCGAAGTTAAGGATGACGAGGTCGTAATCCTTGAGCTTTGCGAGAACGGTGTCCGTCACCTGTTGGGCGCTCATCTCCGGCTTGAAATCATACGTCGGCACATCTTTGGGCGAAGGGATGATGAAGCGATCCTCACCCTGATAGGCCACTTCCTCGCCACCGTTAAAAAAGTAAGTGACGTGCGGATATTTTTCGGTTTCGGCGATGCGCATTTGGGTCATGCCCGCGTTGGCGACAGTCTGGCCGAGCACCATATCTAACGTTTGAGCGGAGAAAATTTCCGGACAGTCGTATTTTTCATCATACTGAGTGAGAGTGACGAAGTGGACTTTCGGGAAGACCTCGCGGTCGAAGCCATCGAAGTCCGGATAGAGGAATGCTTCTGATAACTCGCGCGCACGGTCCGAGCGGAAATTGAAGAACAGCACCACATCGCCATCGCACACGCGCTGGGTATTGGACTCAATGAATGTCATTGGCGGCATGAATTCGTCGGTCTTATCTAACCGATAATAATCCGCTGCAGCTTCGCTCGCGAGGACATCTCGCTTCTCGCCTTTTCCGAGAACGATCGCGTCCCAAGCGAGTTTTACCCGATTCCAGCGCTTGTCGCGGTCCATTGCGAAATAGCGACCGATCACCGTGGCGACATGGGCTCCACATTTCGCGGCTTCATCCTCTACTTTGGAAAGATATGCCTGGCCGCCGGTGGGAGAGGTATCGCGACCATCGGTGATCGCGTGGATGAAAATGTCCGTCACTCCGGCTTTTTTTGCCAATTTAACCATCGCGATGAGCTGGTCCTGATGACTGTGAACACCGCCATCGGACACGAGGCCGATGAAGTGAAGACGGCTACCTTTAGACTTTTCAAGTGCCTCCACAAAAACCGGATTTTTCTCTAAAGTGCCTTCTTGGATGGATTTATTGATCCGTGTGAGGTCTTGGTAAACGATGCGACCCGCGCCCAAATTCAAGTGCCCAACCTCGGAATTCCCCATTTGTCCGGGCGGAAGTCCGACATCAAGGCCCGATGCGCTGAGGAAACCTTTCGGGTATTTCTCGAACATCACCTCGTGGAATGGCGTTTTCGCGAGCAAGGTTGCGTTGCCGTCTTTAACTGCGGTTTTTTCTCCTCCGGGATTTACACCCCAGCCGTCGCGAATGATGAGCACTACTGGTTTCTTAGCCATGACCGCGGAGGTTTAGGTATCTAGTCAGCGCTGGGCAAGCTTTCCAGAGAGTGAAATCACGATTAGCGAAAATAATGCTGTGATTCCGCATCAAATAGTGCATCATTTGATGGATGAGAACTACCGTAACTTTAGATGACGATTTACTCGCCTCCGCAACAGACTTCAGCGGAATCGATGAAAAATCGAAGCTGCTAAATTTTGTTTTGGATGCCTATGTGAAACGCATGGCCGCCCGCAGGCTCGCCGCCCTCGGAGGCAGTATGCCAGACTTGGACATCGCAGGACGAGACGCTCGGGCCAGCTATTTTTCGGATGCCCCCATCTCTGGGTTCAAAGTCGCAGAAGAATCCAAATGAATCCGGTGCTCGTCGATAGTTGCGTGTGGATCAAGCACTTCCGCCAGAGGAATTCTTTGCTGGTCGACATGCTTGAGGATGGTGAAGTCTGGTGCCACCCGATCGTGGTGGGTGAGCTTTCCATGGGAAATTTAAAAAACCGCCAACTGACGATTTTCGATCTCGTAAAACTCAATCGCCCGCCCATCGCCACGTTTGCCGAAACCCGGCAAATGATCGAGGCAAGACGGCTTTGGGGGCGCGGGATTCAGTGGAATGACGCGCGGATTCTCGCGTCAGCCATCCTCGGACAGGTGCCGCTTTGGACCTTCGATATCCGCCTGAACGAGATTGCTAAAGAGTTGGGAGTCGGCTTCATTGCGTAACTGATGGTGCTATTCTCTCCGCTCCACTTGCTTTGATAGGCAAAACATTTGCACCCCCACCCCATCGGGCCTAGAACATTGGCACACGCCATGTCCGACAAACCATTTTTCTATCAGGATCCATTTCCTCTCGGCCCCGACACGACCGAATACGAAATGCTCACGTCCGAACATGTCACTGTTTCCGAATTCGAAGGAAAGCCGGTGCTCAAGATTGCCCCTGGAGGACTCACTCTGCTGGCGGCGGAAGCGATCAAATCTATCAATTTTACCCTGCGCGCCTCGCACCTCGCCCAAGTGGCAGCGATCCTTGATGACCCGGAAGCTTCTGAAAACGATCGCATGGTTGCGCTGATGCTTTTGAAAAATGCGGAAATCGCCTCCCACGGTATTCTTCCGTTCTGTCAGGATACCGGCACTGCTACGATCATCGGAAAAAAAGGCCAGCAAGTTTGGACGGATGGCGACGATGCGGAGTTCCTTTCAAAAGGCATCTATCAAACCTACACCAAGGAGAATCTCCGCTACTCACAAACGGCCCCACTCACCATGTATGACGAGGTCAACACCAAGACCAATCTGCCCGCGCAGATCGACCTCTATGCCACCGAGGGCGACTCTTACAAATTTCTTTTTGTTAGTAAGGGCGGTGGTTCCGCGAATAAAACTTTTCTCTATCAGGAAACGAAAGCGCTGCTCAATCCCAAACGCCTCAAGGAATTCTGCCTTGAGAAAATGAAATCGCTCGGCACGGCCGCATGCCCTCCCTATCACCTCGCGTTTGTCATCGGCGGCACGTCTGCGGAAAACTGCCTCAAGACCGTAAAGCTAACATCCACCCGCTACTACGACACGCTGCCCACTGCCGGCAATGAACACGGGCAAGCTTTTCGCGATTTAGAGTTAGAAAAAGAGCTTCTTGCGATGGCCCGTGAAATTGGAATCGGTGCGCAATTCGGCGGTAAATATTTCGCACTTGATGTGCGCGTCGTCCGCCTGCCGCGCCACGGTGCTTCGTGCCCCGTGGGCATCGGTGTTTCCTGCTCGGCAGATCGCCAGGCCAAGGCGAAGATCACCAAAGATGGTATTTTCATCGAAAAGCTGGAAAAGAATCCCGGCCGCTTCATTCCCGAAAAGTTCCGCGATTGGAAATTCAAAGGCGTGCCGATCAATCTCGATCTCGGGATGGAGGAAACGCTGAAGACGCTTTCAAAATACCCGGTCACCACCGCCCTCGCTCTAACAGGAACAATCATCGTTGCACGAGATATCGCCCATGCAAAACTCAAGGAAATCCTCGATGAAACTGGCGAGCTACCGGATTACTTCAAAAAATATCCTGTCTATTACGCTGGCCCTGCCAAAACGCCCGCCGGATTACCTTCCGGTTCGTTTGGCCCCACCACCGCGGGTCGGATGGATGGCTACGTCGATCTTTTCCAATCCCACGGCGGCTCAATGGTCATGCTGGCCAAAGGAAACCGCTCACTCCAAGTCACCGAAGCCTGCAAAAAACATGGTGGCTTCTACCTGGGTTCTGCGGGGGGACCGGCTGCATTGCTGGCCCAAGACCACATCCGCTCGCAAGAAGTGGTCGCTTTCCCGGAGCTGGGCATGGAAGCGGTCTGGAAAATCACCGTGGAGAATTTTCCTGCGTTCATCCTCGTGGACAACAAGGGGAATGACTTTTTCACTTCGCTGAATACTTGTCCCGTGTGTCATTGATTATTTAATTTCGTCCGGATTACAAATTTATAGACATAATCTCGATTATTGATTCGCTTCACAGCAAATGCATTGCAAGCGCAATCATCGGGGCTAAACTCTCTACAACAACAACAACTACTATGGGACCTATTGGAATGCCGGAAATGCTCATTATATTCATCGTGATCTTGTTGCTCTTCGGAGCGAAGAAACTGCCAGAACTTGCCCGTGGAATCGGCAAGAGCATGGGTGAATTTAAGAAAGCCCGAGAGGATTTCGAAAACGAAATTACCCGTGCCGAGACTGAGACGAGAGTCAAGGAAGTGCCAGGCAAAGAACCACGCGAGTCCTGAATTCAAGATGGGCATTGGCTCTTCTCAACCTCTGATTCAATTTTCAGCCCCAAGAATTCTTGGGGCTGTTTTTTGTGCTGTTGTCCTTTTTACCGCCCCCTCTTGTGGCAAAAAATCTGGTACGCCTGATTGGGATACCCCTACAAACCAGCTTCCCAGCCCTTCATCAGAAGCTCCAATGGCAGCACCACAAACGCTGCCTACCGATACCAAGTCCGCCGCACCTCGCGAAGACAAGCCCGAGGCACTCCCAGAAGCGGAAGATACCCTCGGAACCAAAACTGCCACACAGAGCACTCCGCCGGCCAGCGGTGTCCCCGCAACGACAGGCCTTCGCTTCATGACCTACAACGTGGAAAACTGGCTCACGATGGATCGATACATCGGTGGGAAAAGTTTTAAAGGTGCCCCCAAACCGGATAAAGAGAAGCAAGCAATCATCACTCTGATCGCCCACCAATCCCCAGATATCATCGGTATTTGCGAGATCGGTGAAGCCTCCGACCTTGCCGAGATACAGGAAAAACTGAAGGCGACCGGACTGATCCTCCCTCACCTCTATTACACCGGAGGCACTGATCCTACCCGTCACCTCGGGATACTTTCCCGCTTTCCTATCACTTCCACCTCCAAACCGGCAGAAACGGAATACCAAATGGATGGCAAAACCTTCGGAATGAACCGTGGTATCCTAGATGCGACGATTGAAGCGCGGGGTAAATCCTATCGCTTCGTCGGCGTTCATCTGAAATCCAAGCGCGATAGCGAGCAAGGTGATCAGGATGCCATCCGTCTGCACGAAGCCCATCTGCTACGCCGCCATCTTGACAGTATCTTCCGGGCCGATTCGGCTGCTAGGCTCGTTCTTTATGGCGATTTCAATGACACCCGCGCCACCCCGCCGATGAAGTTGATCACCGGAAATTACAGTTCCCCCACCTACATGACGGCCATCCCGGCGAAGGACTCGAACAACGAGGCATGGACCCATTATTGGGCGCTTAATGACATCTACTCCCGCATCGATTATGTGATGACCAGCCATGCGCTAAAGCCGGAAGTGGATATCAAAGCATCAAAAATCATCGACGATGCAGGTTGGAATGATGCTTCGGATCATCGGGCACTCCTTGCCATCTTCAAGTAATCTGACGTCATTAACGCAATTAACTTGCGGTATGAAATCGAGCTAACAAGGTATCGGTATGATTCGCCTGATTTTCGCCCATTGCTTTTTAAGCCTGATCGCCGCCTCTGCCGCAGAGCTAAGAGTCGCGGTTTTACATCCGCTTTTGGGTGACATCGCTCGTCAGATCGGCGGAGCTCACGTGCAAGTCATCGATCTGATAGGTCCCAATGGCGACCCCCACCACTTCGAGCCCAAACCAGAAGATATTAAACACGCCGAAGCTGCACAGATCTATCTGATCGCAGGTATGGGACTCGAAAGTTATCTCCCTAAGCTGAAAGGGATCATCGCCAACAAGGCCACTTTGATTGATGTCAGCGCCAGCTTACCAGCACTTGAGGGCACTTGCGACGATGACGAGCCTGAAACCACTCACGCCCATGGACTGGATCCTCATTGGTGGCACTCCATCGCCTTGTTCCGCCGCGCGACGACGACTGTTGCAAGCGCCTTCGCCGCGGCGTCACCGGAAAACGCGGAGTTATTTCAAAAAAACGCGACTGCCTATCGGAGTCAGCTCGATGAACTCGAACGTTGGTCAAAACGAGAAATTGCCAAAATCCCACGGGACAAGCGGCAATTGGCGACCGCCCATGCGGCTTTCAATTACTTCTGCAAGGAATTCGGCTTTATCGCTCATCCGGTGCAAGGGCTGAACCGCGAGCAGATGCCGGATCCCAAGCAGCTCGCAAATCTAATCGCCGAGCTGAAGACAAGTCATGTGGCAGCCATTTTTCCAGAGAAGGAGTCCAATCCAAAAATCCTCCAAACCCTCACCCACGACACCGGCATCCGCCTAGCAGATCCGCTGAGCGCTGATGGCTTAGGGGTGACAAGCTACGACGCCATGTTCCGACACAACGTGGAAACGATCGTCCGGGCCCTCGCCCCGCCTCCGGGTCTGTAGCGGAGTTACGAAATATCGGAGGTTGCAAGCGGACTGATCTCTTGGCATTTGAGAGGGGCCGCATGCGACAATCGCTCCCGAGTTTTCTCAAAGAATCCATGAAACCCACTCTCCTTGTTCTCGCAGCCGGAATGGGCAGCCGATATGGCGGCCTCAAACAAATGGACCCGATGGGACCAAATGGAGAAACCGTCTTGGACTATTCTGTTTATGACGCCATCCAGGCAGGCTTTGGCCGAGTAATATTTATCATTCGCGAGGATTTCGCCGAGGCGTTCAAAAGTGGCGTCGGCTCGCGTTTTGCGGATCGAATTCAGGTCGATTACGCATTTCAAAAGCTCAAGGATCTTCCACATGGATTCACCATCCCGGAAGGGCGGACAAAGCCCTGGGGCACCGCACACGCCTTGCGATCTGCTAGGAATTTGGTGAAAGAATCCTTCGCCGTGATCAACGCGGACGATTTCTACGGCAGCGATGCCTACATGCGGGCTGCGGAATTCCTCGCCTCACCGCGTTCAGAATCTGACAAAGCGCATTACGCGATGATTGGCTATCCACTCGTGAACACTCTATCCGATCACGGCGATGTAAACCGCGGCATCTGCACCCGCACTGACAAGGGCCTGCTCAGCAGTGTGGAAGAGTATGTGAAAATCGAACGTGAGGCCGACGGAGTGGTGCGCGGCACGTCGCTGGATGGAAGCCGCCGCCAGGTTTGTGAGAATTCCCCGGTATCTATGAATTTCTGGGCGTTCACGCATTGTTTTTTTGATCATCTGGAAAAGGAGTTCACCATATTCATGGAAATTTCAGGCACCATGGAGAAGTCCGAGAGCTACATTCCTACCATAGTCGATACGCTCATCCGCGGGTGTCAGGCGGATTGTTCAGTGTTGAGTACGACAAGCCATTGGTTCGGCGTGACCTATCCGGAAGACAAGCCGCATGTGGTTGCGTCGATCATGAAACTTGTAGAGAGCGGAGACTATCCTTCGCCACTTGTCTGATAGATAATCAGCGCTTCGAACGGAATTTCAGAACATGATCACCGAGGGCGAGGATTTCCGAATCCGTTAGAAACTTATGGTCCGGCATACCCGTGATCGGCATGCCAAACTTGATAATGCAAGCGATGCGTAGATCAAGCTTTTCCCCCGTAGGCATCCAAACGAATGGCCCCGCGACGAGTGGACTTGTCACCATTTTTCGGAGTGTTTTATGAAGCGGGTGAGGATAGTTTTTAGGCGGCTATTTCTGCAGCTAAAGGGGTGAAGTAGTTGAGCGAGGAGTGCATGGTTTTTTGAATTTCATTGGTGTATGATTTGTGCGTTATTTTCCGCTCCACTAGCACTCCAAAAAAAGGTTACAAGCCATCACATGGACCCGAAGGCAAGCCGCACACGTGACAGCATGCAGCGGGATGTTTGGCGGGGCGGAGCGACAATCTATCAAATTCTCAATGTCTATTTGGGACGGAGCACAAGACAAGAGAATCTTAGATGCGGTTACGAAGGAATGCGATATTACTCCAAAAGATTCCCCCGGGGTTGCCCCCGAGGGTGACTTTACGGTTCAAACCATTGAAGATTTAAATCTTACCGTGGCTGACCTCCTAATTTCAGGCAGATTCATGACTTGATGTTTGCGAGGCGTCAAGAGAGAATTCCGTTATATGAGATCTCACAAATCGGGTATTGTGGGGCCGGATGGCCCGCTAACGAAACTTCCAAGCACGTTTCCAAACCAAATCGACGAATCGCTTTTCTGTGGCCTCGATCTCGGTATCGGATCTTGTGGGCAGGCTTTGTTATCTGCCGCCGAGAATAAAAGGACGATCCGAGGCTTCGAAAATCTTCCCGGACAAATTTCGTTTCTTGGGGTTCGGGCATTCGATGTTCCGGAGGTGAATGACAAGACAGGCGTGAAGCTCAAAAATCCAGAACGGCGCGAGAAGAGGCTGGTGCGCCGGACTCTCGCCAGACGCGCCGACCGGATGAAACAAGTTAGGCGGTTTCTGATCACCAGTGATATTCTGCCACCGGATTACCACTGCCTGAAGGACGAGTGGCGGCAGCGCCATGAACAGTCAACCCCGTGGCAATGGAGACTGGATGCGCTCGCGCGCGGTCTGACAAACTGGGAATGGGCGGTGATTCTGATGCACTACGCCAAACGCCGTGGTTTTAAAAGTGCCCGCAAGGGCGATATCGCCTCCAAAGGGTCCAAGGGGGGTACGTT
Organism: Akkermansiaceae bacterium; assembly: GCA_025363295.1. GTDB lineage: Bacteria > Verrucomicrobiota > Verrucomicrobiia > Verrucomicrobiales > Akkermansiaceae > Luteolibacter. Next base: position 24,261 of record JANYEC010000060.1, on the reverse strand, counting down.
GGACAGCACCCGTGCCAATCATGAAGCACTTGCCGTCCATCAAACAGTGGCGCGGATGTTCGAGAATGATTCCCGATTCATCGAGACCGTCAGATGCCATGATGGAACTGAGCGGCAGGTTAAGCTCAAGCGCAATAAGGAAGGAAATTACAAATCCATGGTGCTGAGGGCGGACTTGTTGGAAGAGGTCCACGCCGTTTTCGCCGCCCAGCGGGAGCTCGGCAATTTTGGTGCTTCCGAGGCCCTCGAATCCGCCTATCTCTCGATTCTGAACGAGCAGAAGCCAATGCAGAATCCGATCGCTCTTCTGGGCGATTGCCCGTTTCTACCCGGTGAGAAACGCACCACATCGTTCGCACCATCATTTGAACTGTCCCGTGCGCTGCAACGGATCAATAACATCACTCTCATTCTTGCGGATGGATCGAAACAACTGCTCTCCGATTACATCCTGTCCTCCGGTGGATATGGCTCGTTCGTCGCCGACTTCGGCAAGAACGCCAAAATATCCTGGGCCGATCTCCGCAAACGCTGGAGCATTCCTGAATCCATCCAGTTCAAGGATGTGCGTGAAGGCGGACGCGGAGGAGCAAAGGCCGGTGGCGGCGGAACAACCGAAAAAGAGGATTTCTGTAACCGCTCATCCAAAAGAGGATGCGCGAAAGGAACCTGTTTGATCCGCAATGCCATAGGAGCGGACAAATGGTCGGAGATTCTGGACAAGGACCTATCCCCCCTTGATGACATCGCCTTCAGTCTGGCTTTTTACGAGGTCGTTGAAGACGCGAATTCCATTTACACAATTCTTGGCTCTCTGGCATCCAATGGTTTAGCAGCCGTGCTTTTGGAAACCGTTCGGGACGATCTCATGGGTGAGCACCCCACTCTGCATGAGTTTAAAGGAGCGTGCGGCGTCTCTGCCGAAGTCTGCCGCCGCCTGATTCCCTGCCTGATGGAAGGAATGACCTACGACAAGGCCATGAAGGATGCCGGATTTTGCCACACGGATACTCTTGCGGTATTCAGGGACATCTCTAATCCCGTGGTGAAATCGGTGATCCGGGAAGTGATGAAACAAGTCGTGAATCTCTTCGATGAAGCCGGTGCGCTTCCCGCCCGCATCCACATTGAACTCGGCCGGGATCTCGGGAAAAGCATCATGGAACGGAACGAGATGGATCGCGGCATCCGTGACCGGACGAAAGCCAAGGATTTCCACCGGGACGAGGTGGCAAAATACAAGAATTGCTCACCGGGATCGGTTAGCGACGAGGATCTTCTCCGCTATGAGCTGTATCTCGAACAAGGTGGATATTGTCCGTATTCAGGCGAGCAACTGCCAAACGCGGAACGTCTCTACGACGCGGATCTGGAGATTGATCATATCCTGCCCCGCAGTCGCAGCCATGACAATGGGTATGACAACAAGGTGCTCGTCTTTACCAAGGCTAATCGGGACAAGAAGAACCGCACGCCCTACGAGTGGCTTTCAGCCAGTCCGGAGGTTTGGAAGGGATTCCAGACACGCATCCTCGCGATGCACGGCATCCGCCGCAGGAAGCTCCGCAATCTGCTCAATGAAACCTTTGCCGCCGATGAGCCAACATTCACGGAGCGGAACCTCAACGACACCCGCTATATTTCACGGGTCATCATGTCCTACCTTGAGGCTCTCTACGAAGAAGCCGGGCATACGCCCGTGCGTGAGGGCGGCAAGCGCCATGTCTTCACCCGGCCCGGCGCGATGACTTCCCTCGTCCGTAGGGCATGGGGGTTGGAAAATCTCAAGAAGGATCTCGACGGCAAACGGATCGGCGACAAGCACCACGCCGTGGACGCCCTCGTCTGCGCCTGTCTAGCCGAAGGCGACGCCCAATGGATCAGCAGGCTCAGCAAGTGCTATGGCAGCATGGAGTTGATGAACAATCCGCGCCTCGTCCCGCTGGGATTTGAAACTCCGTGGCCCGGTTTTCGCACGGATGTCGTGGAGGCACTACGCCAGATCACCGTTTCCCGCCGCGAACGTTGCGGTGCGGGTGGTCCGCTGCATTTGGAAACCATCTATCGCGCACGGAAAGATGAGAATGGCAAAACCATCGCCTACAAGCGGGAGTCCGTAATCGGCAGCGATCAGAAAGGCAAACCTGTCGCGCGTTATTCCAAAGCGGAAGACCTCGAAAAAATTGCAGGCATTCACGATGAGCGCAGTCGCTGGCTCAAGGATTCCTTACTCTCTTGGATTGATCGTGGATCTCCGGTGGACCCCACCAAGCCCGACTTACTACCGCGTGATCCCCAAGGCTGTCTCATCCGCAAAGTCTTTGTTCAGCAGAAATCCATGCAGCTACGCCAGCAACCGCAAGGCCACGTCACCAGCGGGACGCTCGTCCGCTGCGATGTGTTTTCCAAAAAGGGGAAATTCCACCTTGTGCCGATTTACAAGCATCAGCTCATGGAGCGTACTCCGCCCCTCTTGGCAATTGCAGCTCTCAAGACCGAAGACCAATGGACACCGATTGATTCCACCTTCCGTTTCGAGTTCAGCTTGTGGAAGAACTCGCGGTTTGAAATTGCCTTTAAGGATGGAGAATCAATTGACGGATGCTATTCTTCTCTAAACCGAAATACCGGTAGAATCACTTACTCTCTTCCCGACAATTCCGAAGGTGAAAAGGACGCCGCAGGCAAAGACATCGATTATGGATTTTCAACCAAGATTGGGGTCACCTCCTTCCGCAAAATCTCCGTGGATCGTCTTGGTCGTAAATTCCTCGTGAAAGGAGAAAAGAGAACATGGCGTGGCGTGGTGTGCATCTGAGCCGGGCGGCGAGGTTGCGGATGGAGCACCGCAATCTCGTCATCGAGTTCGCGGACGGCGCAGCCACCACCCGGCTACCGATGGAAGACATCGCCTACCTAATTCTCGACACTCCGGAGATTTCACTCACCGGCGCACTCATGTCCCAGATGAGCCAGCATGCCGTGATGGTTCTCGGCAGCGATGAGAGACATATGCCCGCTTGGACCTCCTTGCCTTGGGGACTCCATCACCGCCAGGCGGAGGTGACGATCCTACAGATCGAATCTTCATTACCGCTCAAAAAGCGCCTCTGGCAGAAAATCGCCAGTCTCAAGATCACCGCCCAAGCAAGGTGTCTTGGAAAGCTCGGGAGGCAAAACGCGGACGTCCTGCAATCACTCGCGGGCACAGTACAATCCGGTGACACGGGAAACGTCGAGTCACGCGCCGCCGTGATCTACTTCCAATCACTCTTTCCGGGTATGGATTTCATCCGCCATGCCGACGATCTCCCCAACGCCCTGCTCAACTACGGATACTCTCTCTGCCGCTCCGGTCTGGCCCGCTTACTTTGTGCCCACGGTTTCATCCCCTCGCTCGGGCTTCACCATTACTCCATGGCGAACCCCTTCAATCTAGCGGATGATCTCATTGAGCCTTATCGCCCGCTGGTGGATGAAGTGGCAGCCGGTCTGCTGGGTACACGCTGCCTTACGGATCCGTTCACTTTGGATGACCGCCGAGCGCTGACACTTTTGCTGGAGAAACCTGTCATGTTCGAAGGCGCGGAGGTCACCCTATTCGCCACTTTCGCCCTTGTCGTCCAGTCGTTGAGGCGAGCCATTGAAAACAAAGAACCGGGAATACTAGCCTTCCCCACCCCTTTATCATGAAAGGAGACCTCCGCCGTATGTGGGTGATCGTATTTTTCGACCTGCCAGTAACTACCAAACCGCATCGCACAGCCGCCGCCCGCTTCCGGAATGATCTGCTCAACGATGGTTACCTCATGCTCCAGTTCTCCGTCTATGCCCGAATGTGCCGCGCCCAAGAGGCCGTGGACAAACACATCCGCCGCATCCAAGGCCTTTGCCCGTCCGTTGGCTCCATCCGCGCACTCCAAGTGACGGACAAACAGTATGCCCGGATGAAAATCCTCTTAGGAAACCGTACGCCAGACGAGTGTACAGGAGGTCAACAACTGTTGTTTTTTTAAAACCTACCCCCCTGAATCCTCGGAAATACCGAGGATTCAGGGGGGTAGGTTTTAGACCCTTGAAATTAGGAGGTCAACCACGGCCGGTATTCGTGGGTATCCATTATCGTTTGGGTTTTAGACCCTTGAAATTAGGAGGTCAACCACGGCTGTCCGGTGGTGCCGGAGCCTGCCCATGGAGTTTTAGACCCTTGAAATTAGGAGGTCAACCACGGCATGCACCCCTCCGTCTTAACGACACCGTCAGTTTTAGACCCTTGAAATTAGGAGGTCAACCACGGCGTGTCTCCAAGGGTGGAAGGGGATCAGTTTGTTTTAGACCCTTGAAATTAGGAGGTCAACCACGGCCCGAACCCCCAACGGCCCTCGCGTCGGCAGGTTTTAGACCCTTGAAATTAGGAGGTCAACCACGGCCCAAATTGTCAGCACCATTCTCGCCAAGTCGTTTTAGACCCTTGAAATTAGGAGGTCAACCACGGCCGAGGACATAGAGCCAATCCATGCCGCCGTGTTTTAGACCCTTGAAATTAGGAGGTCAACCACGGCCGAACTGGCTCACGGCGTTGCGGAGGTTGAGTTTTAGACCCTTGAAATTAGGAGGTCAACCACGGCCGTCAGGACTCGACGGTGAGGGTGATGAAAGTTTTAGACCCTTGAAATTAGGAGGTCAACCACGGCTTTCCGGTAGGGCGGGTGCCAGTTTTTACAGTTTTAGACCCTTGAAATTAGGAGGTCAACCACGGCATTCGACTGTCGAGGTTGTTCAGCGTCCTAGTTTTAGACCCTTGAAATTAGGAGGTCAACCACGGCTCGAGTCGGTCATGCCTTTAAGCAGACCATGTTTTAGACCCTTGAAATTAGGAGGTCAACCACGGCACTTCACGGCTAGCCCTAGAAGACGTTCTGGTTTTAGACCCTTGAAATTAGGAGGTCAACCACGGCGCGTTGACTTGAGGCAAATTGTAACCTTTGGTTTTAGACCCTTGAAATTAGGAGGTCAACCACGGCCCGCAAAACGAATGCTTCAAATTGATACGGGTTTTAGACCCTTGAAATTAGGAGGTCAACCACGGCCCTCCGGCCTAGCGGAAATAACCCCCATCTGTTTTAGACCCTTGAAATTAGGAGGTCAACCACGGCTGAAAACACCCGAGCAATATGAGGCCGAAGTTTTAGACCCTTGAAATTAGGAGGTCTGAGGTGAGCTGCCTCCAGCACTGATCTCTTAGTGTGGGTGAGATAGGCTACGCCGAACTCGTCCGTCACTTCCAGTCCTTGAAGCGGGTGGCGTCTTGCTTTTGTTAGTTTGAATTTCATGCAGTGTGCGGTGTTACCTCGCGGCTGATTCTCTCTCCATTCTCGTGCTCGGAGTACATTAGCTCGGTAAATTTCATGGCAATCAAGCAGGCACGAAGCGTAGTTCCACCTTCCGGCCGAGAGCTGCGGCAGCTTTTCCGGGGCTGGCCACGTTGACTCCATCGGAGTGAGGCCCAATTTCCAACGCAGGATATCCGTGATGCAATGCAGTGGGTGTGGCCACGGATTTTCAAAACGATGAGGCATGAATCTGTGGATAAGTAGCCATTCATTTCAGAAACGCCAAGGGTGGGCTTGAAAGTTTCCTGCCGACCAGCGATGAATGCGCCATATGAATTTCGATTTCGACACCCCGATCAACCGCCGTGGCACTGGCTGTATCAAGTATGACCGCCGGTCTGAGCTGGATCCGTTCTGGGTCGCGGACATGGATTTCGCCTCTGCTTCACCGATTCTAGAGGCATTGCACCAACGCGTGGGCCATGGCATTTTCGGCTACGCACAGCCGCACGATGGGCTGAACGAGGCCGTGACCGACTACCTACGAGTCCGCCGTACAACGAATGTCCCGTTAGATCAGATCATTCACCTCGGCGGGCTTGTCCCTGCCCTGTCACTGGCAGTGCGCGCCTATTGCAAGCCCGGTGAAGCCGTGATGACTTGTACTCCCGTCTATCCGCCTTTCATCGGCACACATCATGATGCTCACGCTACGCTGATCACTGTGGATCACGTGCTGTTGGATGGGCAATGGACATTTGATTGGGACGCCATGGAAAGAGCCGTTACTTCAAACACAAAGGTATTTCTGTTATGTAATCCGCAGAACCCGCTAGGACGCGTCTTCTCCGCTAAGGAAATCATTCAACTTGCTGAATTCTGCGAATCACACGATCTAATACTCGTGTCGGACGAAATCCATTGCGATCTGATTTTCGATGAAACTAACACTCCTCATTTCTCAGCGCTGAGCCTACCGGAGGGCCTGGCGCAACGTAGTATCACTCTCCTGTCCCCTAGTAAGACATGGAACATCGCCGGTCTCGGCTATGCTTTTGCCGTCATCCCGAACGACACCGTCCGTCGGAGGTTCACTGCCGCGCGTGGCCACACACTTTCCGAAATCAACGCGCTGTCATACTATGCAGCCGAAGCCGCCTATCGCCATTGCGAGCCGTGGAGGAAAGAACTCATCACATATCTAACTGATAACCGAGACAGTCTGGTAGAGTTCATCAAGAACCGCTGCCCCGACTTGATTGTGCGCCCCGGTGAAGCCACCTATCTCGCATGGATCGACGCACGCACCATGGGTGTAGAGAACCCTGCCCAACACTTTGAGAAAAAAGCAGGGCTCTTTCTATCCGACGGTGCCTATTTCGGCTGGCCCGGCTGGTTCCGCTTCAATTTTGGCTGCCCAAGGGTCCGAATGTTAGAAGGCTTGGAGAAAATCGCCGCCGTACTTTGACGTGCGGCGGCCATTGGTCTTCGCGGAGTAACTTCAGGGCACGATTTGCAGTCACCTACACGTGCGAATCTTTGGAACTCCAATAGGACGAATTTTAGCTTTCGGCACGATTCAAGCTGGTATATGACAATCTCTTCCCACCAAAATCATGTCCACTCTCGCAACCACCGTTGACGGCCTAAATTTCAAGAACCCATTCGTGATTGGTTCGGGCCCTCCAGGCACCAACGTAAAGGTGATTAAACGTGCTTTTAATGAGGGCTGGGGCGGTGTGATTGCCAAAACTGTCAGCCTTGATTGCTCGAAGGTCGTCAACGTCGGCCCGCGTTACGCGAAACTTATGGCCAATGATGGAAAAGAAGTGATTGGCTGGGAAAACATCGAACTCATCAGCGATAGAAAATTTGAGATCTGGCTCGACGAGTTCAAGGAGGCCAAGGATGCGTGCCCTGACGGCATTCTCATCGCCTCTGTTATGGAGGAGTACAATCGGGACGCTTGGTGCGAGATCATCGAGCGCTGCCAAGACGCGGGAGTAGATGCTTTCGAGCTGAATTTCTCCTGTCCTCATGGTCTGCCTGAGCGCAAAATGGGAGCGGCGATGGGTCAGGACCCTGCGATTCTCGAAGAAGTCTGCGGCTGGGTAATGGGAGTTTCGAAAATCCCCGTCTGGGCCAAAATGACGCCCAACGTCACCCACATTGAGGAACCTACCGCCGCTGCTCTGCGCGCGGGATGTCACGGCGTGAGCGCCATTAACACAATCCGCAGTGTCATGGGCGTAAACTTAGAAACCCTCCGGCCCGAGCCAACCGTGGAAGGTTACACGACGCCAGGTGGCTACTCGTCTAAAGCAGTCAAGCCTATCGCGCTGCGGATGGTCATGGAGATCGCCCAACTTATCAAAAAAGACTTCCCCGGCCGTACCCTATCAGGTCTTGGCGGTGTAGAGACGGGAGCGGATGCCGCTCAGTTCATCCTGCTGGGGAGCGACACCGTGCAGGTTTGCACCGGAGTCATGAAATTTGGTTATGGTATGGCCAAGGAACTATGCGAGGGGCTGCTTGAGTTCATGGAAGGAAAAGGATTCGAAACCATCAGCGAATTCAAAGGCCTCAGCCTCCCATATTTTACCACCCACGCGGAGCTGGTTCGCATGCAACTTGCTCGTAAAGCCGAGGAAGCTGCCATTAAAGAGCGCGCCAGCATGGTTAAAAACGACGCCGAATGGGACGGCGATGACTTTGTGAAGCAATCTAACGAGCTTTCACGCTGATCGGTTAGATTCCTTTCCGGGTAATCATGCGGTGGTCGGCAAATCGAGTGCGCCCGAATCATCCTGAATCAAAGGGCGTAACAGATAGTGAATGCCGTTCAAATGCGCGTCTTCGGCAAGAACCCGCTCTGCTAAAAGACGTGCCTCACAAAGCAAGCCGGTGTCCGCTAAATAATCGATGAACCGCAAGTTCGATAAACCACTCTGAACCGTTCCAAGCACATCGCCTGGCCCTCGCAAGCGCAGGTCAGCTTCGGCAATCTCAAAGCCATCTGAAGTCTCTTCCAAAACCTTAAGTTTTTCCAATGCTTCCGGGCTGCGATCATCTGTGAGAAGAATACAATAGCCCTTGTGCGCTCCGCGTCCGATACGCCCACGAAGCTGATGCAGTTGCGCGATACCAAACCGCTCCGCGTGATGAATGATCATGAGGCTGGCGTTCGGAACATCCACGCCGACTTCAATCACCGTAGTCGCAACAAGTGCAGCAATCTCGCCTTCACGAAAACGTCTCATCACCGCCTCTTTTTCATCCGACTTGAGCCTGCCATGAATCAATCCAATCTCGTAAGAGCTTAAGCGCTTTCTCCATTTCTCGAACGCTTCCGTGGCGGACCCCGTTTTAAGCGACTCACTTTCCTCTACGAGTGGATAAACGAGATAGGCTTGCCTCCCTTTTCCAAGTTGCTGTTTTACAAACTTTGTAATATCGGTTTGTTTCGCATCTATCCGAAATGCTGTTGTTATCATTCCGCGTCCTGCGGGTTTTTCATCTAGCAATGAAACATCAAGGTCACCGTAAACGGTCATCGTCAATGTTCGCGGGATGGGTGTTGCGGTCATTACCAGCACGTCGGGCACCACACCCTGGCGGATCAGCGCCGCACGCTGAGCAACCCCAAATTTATGTTGTTCATCAATGACGACCAACCCGAGGTCGGTGAACAAAACGGAATCAAAAAGCAGCGCATGAGTGCCAATGATAATCTGGCTTTCTCCGAAGGCTTCTTGATGATTTTCTTCACCCCGACTCCCGGTTCGTAAGGCGATTCGAATGCCCAATGGCTCAAGCCAGCGACAAAACGTTAGATAATGTTGTTCTGCTAGTATCTGGGTTGGAGCCATCAACGCGGCTTGCACGCCTGAATCGATCGCAAGCAACATTGCCGCCATTGCAACAAAAGTTTTCCCCGACCCCACATCGCCCTGAAGTAAGCGGTTCATCGGGCGCGGTGATCGCATATCATTGACAATCTCCTTGATCGAACGCTTCTGGGAACTGGTTAGATCAAAGGGGAGAGCGGTATAAAAATCCTTCAAATAGGCAGCCCGCCTTCCTAACACACGTCCAGTCTGTTCTTCATGACGAGATCGCCGCCACACGACGTTAAGTTGGATTCCAAAAAACTCCTCAAGCGCGAAGCGACGACGCGCCAGTTTTGCTGCTTCCATCGATTCAGGAAAATGAGCGACTTTCAATGCTTGTGCACGCGACGAGCGGGTATCGACATCAAAGCACGCGGCAAGCGTGTCAGGATCGATTTGTAACAATAGTAGGTGGATGATTTCCCGGAGTCTGCGTTGGGCCAACCCTGCGATGTTTCGATAGATCGGCACGATGCGCTCAAGGTGAATCGAGGCTTGTTCATCGTCATCTCGAAGAATCTCAAATTCCGGGTGATCCATGATAAGTCGCCCGTTAGTCTCTTTTACTTTGCCATAGATAATTAACTCATTGCCCGTAGCCACCACTTTCTGAATGAATGGCATGTTGAACCATCGACAGGTTACCTTGCCCGATCCAAAAACTCCGCCCGATCCATCCATCACGATGACCTCGTAGAACCGGCGACTGGGCCCAAGGTGCTTTAGCGATGAATCGATCACTGATCCTCGGAGGCATATCGGGCTCGCTGTGGCTTGGTTAGGAAACGCATCAAAACGCCTGCGATCCTCATAACGTTTTGGCAGATGATCGAGAAGGCTGGCTGCGTTGGTAATCCCCGCCGCAGCGAGTGCCGCTAGATCCTTAGCGGGAAGTAGCGGCAAGGTATTCAAATTACTTTGTGCCGAAAACATCACGTTAGAAATGGACCCTATGCAGGTGGTAAACTCGCGAGCTTCTGTAAGTAGGAGTAACTGAAGATCCCCGTTGAATGCCCATCGCCCCAGAATGGCTGGATCGCGTACCCGCCGACCTGCTCGAATTTAACAAGATCGAACGCTCGAGGGCCATGTTCAACATGGGGACGCATCACCCGCCCGAGTGCATCGGGTTCACCTTGGCAAGCGGCACAGGGACAAGCACGCCGCAGCATCGGGAGCGATAGATAGGCCTCAAATCCATCAGCGAATGATAATGCCAACTCGGTTCCGATGACGGTGGCTTGTTCAAGAATCAGACTCATGCGCTGAACTTTGCGCTCATCCCAGTTCACCGTCCACTCGATAGGAACGTTTGCCGAAAATAGCCGATCCTACTCGAATATGGGTGGCTCCTTCTTCAATCGCGACCTCGTAATCGCCACTCATTCCCATGCTTAAAAATGGAAGGGAAACCCCGTGAGCCGACTCCAATTCATCGCGTAATTTTCTCAGCATGATGAACCATGGCCGTGCAGCTTCGGCATTGGGTCCGTCGGGTGGGATGCACATCAACCCTCGAATCTCAAGCCGCCTCATACCTAACAACCCATAAATCTCCGCCCTTAGTTCATCGGGCTCAAAGCCCCCCTTGGAGGCTTCACCACCGACATTTACCTGGAGAAACACTTTTGGAAATATTCCTAACTCCGCGGCTAAGTCATCTGTTAATGCTGCTAGGCGAAATGAGTCGATCGCATGAATGACCTCAAAGAGAGTTAGAACCTTCCGCACTTTATTTCGTTGGAGCCTACCTATAAAATGCCATTGCACATAATTGGGCAACAAGGCAATTTTACCCTCCGCTTCTTGGAATTTGCTTTCACCAAAGTGACGCTGCCCTGCTTCAATCGCATCTCTTAGGGATTCAACGGCGTGTGTTTTTGATACCGCAATGAGTTCCACGGTTTCTGGATCACGGCCTGCACGGGCACATGCCGCCGCGATCTTCCCCGTGACATTTTTCAAATTCTCCGAAATACCGGACATCAACGAACTTCGGGCGTGCTTTTCAACATTCCGGCCAGTCGGGCATTCTCGGTGAGATCGACAAGGTCTTTAAGCACCGATAGTGATTCACGTTTGACGGGATCAAGTCCCGTCGGCCATTTCGGAGTTTGATCGAGGTCGGCCGTTTCATCTTTCGCACGGCGCATATATGTGCCACTTTCGTCCGAAGGATCGTATGCCTTGAGGTCCGCACCTTTTTCAAGTTCGTCCAAGGTGACCTTGAAGAATTTCAGACTCTTTTTATCCTTCTCCGCGATTTTGACGAAGCGATTTCGGCGTTCCGCGTTACGCTCTTTTTGGAGAAGATCGGACTCTTCCAGTTCTTTCACGCGGCTGGCCTTGTTCAGCGAGAGTTGATTCACTTTGAGTCGCTCCTTTGCCTTCATCACATCTTGAATGACGTAGGAGAAATCTTTACAGGCATTCAAGCGCTCTTGGCTCAATTCCTTGAGCCGAGGAAGGAACAAAGCCTGTGCATCCAGAGGCTTGAAATCTGCGGCAGAGCGAATTCTATCATGCGGTAGAGCATGGTCGAGAAACTCCTCCCCTACCTCCATTGCGTCCATTAAACTTGGCACTTTGAGGTCCGAAACAACTCCATCCATTTGAGTCGATGAGCCGGACGGTCTATAAAATTTTTGGATGGTAACTTTTAAGAACCCAGCACGATTGCGTTCGGAAAACAGCGGCAACATGCGACCAATGTCCATGGGTTGTTGAACCGTGCCTTTTCCAAAAGTGGAAGATTCACCAATCACAACGGCCCGATTAAAATCCTGGAGTGCTCCTGCAAGAATTTCACTGGCTGAAGCACTGCTCTTGTCGGTTAGCACAACCATCGGACCGGTATAGATCGGCTTCCCGTTGTCTGAATCTTTCACTTGGACTTGTCCTAAGGTATTCTTGACCTGCACCACAGGACCCCGCTCGACAAAGAAACCCGTCATCCGCCTGACCTCCTCAAGAGATCCGCCACCATTGTTGCGGAGATCCATTACCAATCCATCAATTTTTTCCTCATTGAGCCGGTTTAAAATTCTTTCGACATCGACGGAACAACGGATTTTTCCTTCCTCAAAATCCGCGTAAAACGATGGCAAAGTGAGAACGCCTAACCGACGGGTCCCGCCTTCTTCCGTTTTCATTTCAATGACATCACCGCTCGCCTGTTCATCCTTCATTTCCACCTTTCCACGTTCGATCGTGACGATTTTTGTCTCCCCCGGGGCGCCCCCTGCTGGTTCCACTTTTAGCGCGACACTTGATCCTTCCTTGCCCCGGATGTAATCCACCACTTTGTCAATTTTCATGAACATGATGTCGATCATATCCTCAGCTTTGCCTGTATTTAGCATGTCCACCGCAATCACCCTGTCGTTGAGTTTAAGCTTACCCTCCCGATCTGCCGGTCCTCCGACGACGATACCCATAATCTTGGTCGCCCCGTCCTCCTCGCCCTGCAGCAAAGCGCCAATGCCAACCAACTCATTTTTCATACCGTCTTTAAAACGGTTCATCTCGCGGAAGCTCATGTAATCCGTATGAGGATCATAAGCACGGGCTACGGCACTTAGGAAATAGTTAGCGACCTCCTCATCGTCCACATCCTTCACGCTCTTGAGAAAACGTTTGTAGCGGAGTGAGACTTTCTCGCTCGGGCTTCTATCATCATGACCTGGGTCCGCCTTGCCTTGCTCTTTGGAAAGTTTTGCCAACAATTCACGCCTCAAAGTTTCTCCTAATACCGCTTCTTTGATCTGCAATCTCCAGAGATTCGCCGCATCTTTGTCATTTTTCGGCCACTGCGCATCTTTGCGACTCACCATGACAGACTCGTCTTTGTTAAAATCGAAATCACCTTGTTTGAGTAGAGTTTCCGTAAAGCTGACTCGTTCCTCAACCCGCTTCTCGAACCTTTGGTAAATTTCTGTTGCAGCGGGCAAACAGTTACCGTGCAAAAGGAGCGTGTGTAATTGATCCGCGTATTTCTGGTTGAAGCCATCGACATCCTCCTGCGTGAAATAGAGTTTTTGAAAATCGAGATCTTTCAAATAATCGTCTAAAAATCGCTTGCTCAACTCGGCATTGAAGGGAAGTCGCGCGAAATGACTGTTCTGCAACATAATTGCCATTTGTCTGCCGACCTCATTAAAATCAGCCTGCTGGGCGCATGCAGAACAAGAAAACGCAATCAAAGCAGCGGTGGATGCGGCTTTTCGGAACCAAAATTTACTCATGAATATCAAACGTTACGAGGTTTGGAATGTTTCGAAGAAAGTGCCACGACTTTTTCGGATGTCGAATGCTAAAAAATTGAAATCATGTCGTCAGGGGGACTTTTTCTGACTCAACCATCGGCGGAAATAAGCTTCCTTGTCAGCGCGTTCGATGGCGTTAGGATCAAGAGTTTGATCATTCAAAAACAGATTGTTCGGGATCGGAGGTCGTCGCTTCAAAATGACTGCCAAGTCAATGAGTTTTCCATCCCGGAGGACGTGCAATGTTACCTTATTTTCAGGTTTTTTTGAGCGGATCATTTCGCTGAATGGGAGGGATGCCAACCCATCGTGCCAAACTAGATCGTCCAAGCCAGCGATCAAGTCATTGGCTTGCAACCCCGCGCGCTGCGCCGCGGAATCGGCTAGGACTTGCATGACGTTGATGACACTCCGTGGTTTGGGGTCCCCTGGGATGTTGGCAACCATATCACGCATCATAATCCCCACGTAGCCCTCTCCATCCTTCATGTATTCGTCAGCAACCAATTCCCGTAACACGTTCAAGCACCGCTCCCTGACTTCCGGATCGTCCGCGACGCGTGACTGAAGGAACAACTCGGACATCCCGGGCTCTGGTCGCTGGCGCGCCCAAGATAAAAGCTCCAATTGCGCTGCCTCCCTTATACTGAATTCTTTTGATTGCAGATCCGCAAACGGTTTTTGTGGAAGCTCAAACCCGCATGCTGGGAACGAAGATGTGACCATCACCAAGATGATGATGGAAATGGCTAGAGTATGATTTGAAGTTCGTATATACACAACCAACCACAAATTCGAGATGGATTCGTATGCAACTTCGAGCCGAATTTAGGCGCAAGCTCAGGACCTCGAAGCTATTGGTTAAAGATAGTTTTCTGTGGAACCTCAATCGTATCATTCGGTTCTAATGGGATTCTCATAAACTGTGACTGGGTGAGATCGTATTGTTTTTGGCTACCACCACGAAACAGTTTTACACGCTTGATACTGCCAAATTCGGTGGGTCCGCCGCCAGCTTGAATCGCCTGATAGAGGGTTAATCCCCGCACGAATGGTTTGGGACCAGTGGCACGGACACAGCCTCCCAAATAGATCACCTGGTCGTTGACGCCTGCGCCCTCCCGATCCACCACCACCTGAATGGTAACATTCGTGTAGATACCTGCGCTTTTGTAGCGATTCTGTAGAGACACGGATAGATCCTCATTTCTCAATCCAGCCGCGTGAACTAAGCCAATGAATGGCATATTAATAGTTCCGGCTTCAGAGACCGGGTACATCCCGTCAACCCGCCCCTTTTCCTCAGGCGGGATTCCGGCTGCCATGATTTGAACACTTTTACCAGGTAGTATTTGTCCGAACACAGAAACCGACAAACACATCAAACCCATCAATACTTTAATCAGGCTATTAAGAGTCATCATCATTTTTGTTTAAGTTTATTAATACATTTCTGAGTCATTGCCGCGTGCCGATGCCTGGGGCTTGGCCGGCGCGGATGTTCCGCCTACCGGAGGACCCACTTGAGATTCGGCTGGCGCATAATAGGTGTAGTAGCTAGTATAGTATTGATACTGACTATCACTTCTTACATCGACATTGTTGAGAACTACACCAATAACATTACCACCGACATTTTCGACCGCCTGCTTGACACGAAGGAGCATGTTCCGCGGCAATTTCCTATGTTGGACCACAATCATGGTAAGATCGACTTCACTCGCAAGGACAGACGCATCGCTAACACCCAAGATTGGCGGACTGTCTACCAGAACAAGGTCGAAGCGCTGTTTCACATCTTGAATTAGCTCTGACATACGGCGGGAATTCAAAATACCCGCTGCATCCGCCGGTAGAATCCCGGAAGGCATAAAATAAAGATTATCCACCGGAGTCTGGAGAATCACATCCTCTAACATTAGCTCGGTAGTTAGATAGTTAGTAAGTCCTACCGAGTTATTGATGTCAAAAAACGTGTGCAAGCGAGGGCGTCGCAAGTCGGCATCGATCATCAAGGTCGTGTATCCACCTTGGGCACAGATGTAAGCAAGATTGACCAAGGTCGTAGACTTGCCTTCCCCCGCACCGCCGGAAACTACAGTAATCGCATTGTCTTCCGGATTTTTGCGGTTAAACTCGATATTGGTCCTTAGAATTCGATAAGCTTCCGCATCCGGGCTCATCCCGCTTTGCTTGTGGAGAATTCCCACGTCCTTCGGAATCACGGCAAGCACCGGCACCTGGAGGTAACGTTCCACATCCTCAAGGCTCTTCACCGATGTATCGAGGTATTCTAAGAAAAATGCGATACCCACTCCAAAAATGAGACCCACGACAGCTCCTAATACTAAATTAAGAGTGACATTTGGGCTAACAGGCGCGTCCGAAATTTGCGGATCGTCATGGACCTCGATGCTGTCTGGCGGCATCTTATTTGTGATGGTTTCTGCAACCTGCTTGAGCTTCATCTGCTGGAGCAATTCCTGGTCGGTTTCGAAATCGCGCTTGGCATCTACGTAGTCCTGCGCGTCGAGTCCACGCTTAATCGCCTCCTCGCGGGTGTCGTCTTTCCTCACCGAGACACTCTTCAAGCGGTCAATCGCCATGTTGAGTTGTGCTTGTAGGGTCGCCCGGAGATTGACAACGCCCTCATCGAGTTGACGCTTCATCCCTTCGATTTGTTCTTTGGCGGCCTTTACTGTGGGATGATTTGGACCTAAACCACTAATTTTGAGGCTATTCAACTGCAGATTACGCTCAAGATATTGTGGATAGAGATTTTTAATAATATTGTCCGGCAAGTTTAGCCCGGCTGCATACACAATCAATTGGTCGCTATCATATTTCAGGAGACTGTTAATCTGACTTTCGAGCTGCATCTTTTCCTGTTCGAGGTTATTATAAGTTTCAAGTGCATTTTGGGCACCTTGATCCTCGTTTACTCCTGAAGCACCGTAAAATGAATCTTGTCCCTTATAAATGATGCCCTTGGTCCTCACAATGGTTGCTAGGACTTTGCGGCGTTCCTCAACTTTATCCTCCTGATCCCGAACCGCTTTGTTAAGCTCGTAGAGATTTTTGTCAGCGTAGCGGCTTTCAATCTCTGTTCGATAAGCCTTGTAGGCCCTTGCTACTTCAGCCGTGACATCTCTTGCATCTTCCTTGTTCGTATGCCTCACACGAATTGAAATCAAATCGGTTCCACGGATGTTTTGTGTGTTGACGATACCCTTCAAAATTCTGAGTGCCGTCTCTTTATCAACGTTCCACTTGTTCACTAACTCTAAATTCTCAACTACCTTAGCCAGAGAGTTTCGACTTTTAATTTTTTCAAATTCTGTTCCGAAGAACTGCGTCGTCATCATCGTACCTCCGGATGAACCAATTGAGCCCAGAGGCGACATGCCGACGGAACGTGGCTTCACCTCGATCACGGCTTCGCTCTCATATTTCTTGGGCATCACATAAGTGATGACCGCTGCCGTCATGAAGACAAGAAGCAGGGTCAATAAGATAATCCCATAGCGGTTTTTGATCACCTGCCAATAGTCTATGGCATGCAACGCTGCCTCATTTTGTTGCGGAGATGAGAGATTCATTACAGTTAGTCTTTCACAGATTCAATTGAGTTCCAGAGGAAATAAAAACTCCCGCAATGAAAGACATTGCGGGAGTTCAAAATCAAGCAAGTAATATTTTAAAGAGCAGCTTATTTTCAACGAAAACACGCAGATCAAAATTCTGTGCTAAGACCGATGCTGATCCGATTACGATCATAATCTTGTCCAGCGATGTCAGAACTTGAGTGAGTGTAATTGTAAGTGGCAGTTGCTGTAAGATAATCGTTAAGCTTTGCAGAAAGACCGAGATACACATTGATGATATCAATGTTTAGGTCTGCCGCACTCGCCGAAGTCGACAACAGCGATCCGCTTTGGTAGGATGTTGGGATATAGTCAATTCCACCGAAGATAGAAAACATTGGAGATATTACGTAATCAGATGACACACCAATTCGAAAAGTTTGAGTATCTTGATATTCCGCAACGCCTGTGGGTGACTGCTGGATATTGTTAGAGCTTTCGATTCCATAACGAGCGAAGGCACGAACGCGAAATTGCTGATTGATTTGAGAATTCAAGGCTAACTCAAGGTATGGACTGGTGGAATTTGTTCCGCCATCCACTTCGTGAAACTGAATACCCGCACGAACAATTCCGATGGTGTTAGGGCTAAACCGATGTTCAATCCCTGCGAGCAAGAATTGATCGGATGCGTTTGTGAACCCGCCGTTTCCAGTCGTTTCGGAATAACGAGCATCGAGCGTTAATACCGTTTGCGGACTGAGCTGATAGCGGAATTGATTGTAAGCCTCCCAAGTCAGGCGGTCATTGTTGTTGGCGTCTGGATAAGTAGTTCCAGTAAGTCTTAAGCCTGTGTATGTTGCAAAGCGCTCACTCCAACGGAAGCCCACTGAATTGTCTGTTTGCCAAAAGACATAAGCTCCTTGTTGGCGGGACGATGCGTAACCATAGGAGTAGTCGGGTTCTAATTCGTACGAAACAAAATTTCGACTTGAGAAGCGAAGTCTCTCACTGAAACGGTGGGTTAGATTAATACCTGCACGTGACTGGCTGCTGATGTTATCCATTCCATCTGGTGCATTAAAATAGTAAACGAGACCCAATCGCGCGTAAACATCCCAAGTGGTTTGTGGAGTGATGCTCACAAAGGAAACCCCCACATAAGGATTTACCCCAAACGAATCCTGCTTGTCGCCGTAGCCTGGAGACACGTTATCGTCATATGTCGCACTGACTCCGATTACCCATTTGAGGGGAATGGATTCCTGAGCTTCACTACCGACATAGTAAAGGCCCTGCGCTGCAGCAGAACCAGCGATGGCAAGAGAAAATAGACCAAGCGAACATTTACGTTTCATAAGTAAAGGGTGGTGAGTGGGGTGTGGGTGAAACAGTCAATTGAGAATTTAATAAAATTACCCTTCACTAGAGGGATTTGGATCAGACACTGGACCGGGGTTAATCGGCGGATTGATAATGATGGGTGGGGTCAAAGGAAACAAAGGAATGCCACCAGGACTGCCAGGGTTCGGACCAACGGGTCCTTGGCCAGGGAAATCCAAAGGATTAGGCATTGCTGCAACCTCGCCGGCTGGTGCCTTCGCGTCTTTTGCGCTTTTGGTGCTGGTTCCAGACTCACCAAGATTTGGGTCGAGTTTAGCCAAAACAGCTTGGACTTTCGCAAGTGCGTCTGGAGCTACTGCCACGGCGCATTGCGAAATCAATCGCATTTGTTCAGGTGCTGCAGTCGCAGCCGCTTCAACAATAGCGGCTACCGTATCAGTGCTGGCATTGGAACCTTCGATTGCAGCTTTCACAATCTCGCAGGAACAAGCGGGAGCTGAAGCTACCTCGGTCGCTACAATTTCAAGAACCTTAGATTGTTCCGAGGCAACAATCTGCTTCACCGACGAGGAAATCTTCAAGCAATCGGGACCAGCGACCTCTGCAAAAGTTGGCAGAGAACTCAGAGCAGTACTCATTAGGGTAATACAGATGGTTTTTTTCATGGTATCAATGGTTAACAAATTCTCAGCGCCTAATAAATCAATGGAGCGGGCAGCGGGAATCGAACCCGCATGTCTAACTTGGAAGGATAGCGCTTTACCACTAAGCTATGCCCGCTATGGCGGGGGCAACATGACGCTTATTTACCTATCCGATCAAGTCTTTTTTCCTCTTTACGCGATTTATTTCGGATTAATTCACCGTTTAGTTTTCATACGAATGAACAACCCACATCGGCATTTTTGCATCCCTACGACTCGCCACTAAAAAGTTCTTGCGTGAAATCTCCGAGATTCCTGGGTGTGCACCAGATGCAACTTGCCTGACGATTCCACTAAATCTAGAAATAACCCATTGATTTACAATCCCGTAGGCCGATTCAGAAAGCTCCACGGAATCTTGAATTTCTGACTTATGACCCCTGAAATCACTTGGACTCCTGACGTTTCCGTTGCGTAATGTCCCGCGTAGAAAATATTTAGCCCGAGTTCCTCCGCAAGTGGGTAGCTCCAGTGCGGTCCTTCTCCGGTGAGAAAAGTATCGACACCATGAGCCGCCACTTTTTCAACTTCGCCGCCCGCGCCACCAGTGATGAGGCCGATCGATTTGATATTTTCAGGGCCGCCGGGGCAAACATGGACGTTCACCCCCAGGTGCGAGTTGAGAATGCTCATGAGTTCGGCACGAGTGCCGGACCATGTGCCGCGCAGGCCGATCATTAGCCCTTTTTGATCAAAAAACGGTTCCGGGGTTTTCAATTGAATCGCTTGGGCCAACTGTATGTTGTTCCCCCAAGCAGGGTGGACGTCGAGGGGGAGATGGGATGAGTAAATGGCCAAATCTGCATCCATCGCAATTTTGAGCTTTCTGTAAAAACTGCCTGTCACCGTTCGGACACCTTGCCAGAACATCCCATGATGGACAATGAGCAGCCCCGCCCCGCCCTCCGCAGCGGCCTCAATTACAGGCAGCGATGCATCAACGGCTGCGACGATCCGCCCGATTTGACCCGCGTTTGCCAATTGCAAGCCATTCATCGCGCCGGGGTAATCAGGGATCGAAGCAGTTTTTAGCTCTCTGTCTAAAAAATCGACGATTTCAGTAAGCTCGGCCATGCATGAATTCAATCATGCCGACTCCAGATTACAACACCCGGAGTTTCACTGATTTCCCGACCTGTGATAAATTCATCCAAATCAGGAGGTAAGCTCGCCAGCCATTCGACCATGCGTCCTCTCCACGGCACTACAAGCCGGGATGCGTGAAGAGCGTGCCGAGGCAAGATCAGGCGGCGCTCTAGCTCCGGTGTCCATCCGTTAGCGATCCACTCTAGATATTCGCCCCCTTTTCCTGCGTAAAGTTTGTCTCCCACAATTGGGAAGCCGCAGTGGGCTAAATGAACTCGCAATTGGTGCATTCTTCCCGTTTCAGGAAAACAATGGACTAGGGCGAATTTCCCCTCTCCCCTCTGAAATCGGCTCTGCACTCGGAAGCTCGTCTGGCAGCTTTTACCCAGCGAGCTCACCACCTGCCGCACCCAGATTTCCGATGGCCCCAGCTCTCCCGCTCGAATGATCGGCTCGCTGCATTGCCATTGATCCATCTCCGGCCAGCCGATGACAACAGCCAGATATTCCTTCTCCGCCTCGCGCCTTTCGAAGATCATTCCGAGCTCACGGGCCGCTGCCGTCGATTTAGCAATCAGGACTACTCCGCTCGTCTCGCGATCTAACCGATTCACAATTCCCAAGCAAGCACCCGTCTCAATTTCATAAGCTAGCAGATTTTCCAAACCCCCGAGTAATGTCGGCTCCTTCAAGCGATTCGCAGGGTGCACAATCAATGGCGCAGGCTTATCCACCACGATCCAATCCGCGGTCTCATCGATCACTTTAAAATTGACGACCACCTGCAAGCTCATGACGAAAATTCAAAGTTCAGCTCACATCCCCAGCCCAACAGAAAGCCAGAGACCCGAATCATCGAGCCTCTGGCGATAGTAAAAACAGATCAATCCTATTGACTAGGACTTATAGCGGAGACGCTTTTTATGGCGGTTCTGCTTCATGCGCTTTTTGCGCTTGTGCTTATTGATCTTGGTCTTACGACGTTTTTTGATGGAGCCCATGGTTATGAGGTTGGGGTTAGTTTGCGATGAAAAGATTAAGGGACGATTTTATTGAGAGGATATTCAATAATCCCCTCAGCCCCCAGACGCTTCAGTTCGGGGATGATGTCTCTGACAACGATTTCGTCAATCACTGTCTCAACTGCGACCCAACCTACTTCCGAAAGTTGGGAAATCGTGGGACGTCGAAGTGACGGAAGCTTTTCGATCAATTCCGGCAGCCGATTACTGGGAAGATTCATTTTCAAGCCCACTTTACCTCGGGCACAAAGAGCAGCCTTCAGCAAAAGAGCAATGCGATTCATTTTTTCCTTTTTCCAAGGATCTGCAGCGGCAGCCGGACTCGCGTAGAAATGAGGAAAAGATGTTAATAACGTGTCAACAATCCGCAGATGATTCGCCTTAATCGAAGAACCGGTTTCCGTCACGTCAACGATCGCATCGACTAAATCTGGGACTTTCACTTCGGTGGCTCCCCATGAAAACTCGACTTCAGCAGTGATCCCTCGCTCTTTTAAATAGCGCTCGGTAATCCCCACACCTTCAGTGGCGATGCGTTTACCTTCGAGATCTTCCGGTTTGCGGATAGGCGAATCCTCAGGCACTACCAACACCCATTTCGTCGGACGGGCCGTGGCGCGGGAGTATTGCAATTCACCAAGATCAACGAGATCCACCCCGTTTTCGTAAGCCCAATCATACCCCGTGATTCCACAGTCGATGAAACCTTGGCCAAGATAACGGCCAATTTCTTGAGCTCGAATGAGATAGAGATCCAACTCCGGATCGTTCGAACTCGGGCGAAGGCCCCGCGAGGAGACGTAGATCTCATAGCCAGCCTTGCCGAGCAGCTCGATCGTTGGCTGTTCAAGGCTGCCTTTCGGGATGGCAATTTTAAGAGTTCGCGACGGTTCCGACATACAGGGGCGGCGTTTTTAGTCACGAAAGCCAAAGAATCAAGCCAAGTTTTGAATATTTTCTTCAAAGTCATCTAGCGCTAGCACAACTTCCACCCATGCCACGTCTTGCCCTGCTTCAATCCACCACCTTCACCACCAAAGCGGAATCTTTTGATCACCATGAAAAACTCATCCGCCAGGCAGCGGCGGGAGGTGCAAACATCGTAGTTACCCAAGAACTTTTTTTAACTCCGTATTTCTGCACCGTGCAAGATCCCGCACGGTTCGACCTCGCTGATCCCCTGCCCGGCCCCGTCACCGACCGCCTTGGCAAGCTCGCGGGTGAGCTCGACATCGTCATTATTTCCTCCCTGTTCGAGAACCGTGGCCCCGGCCTCTATCACAATACCGCAGCCATTCATGATGCCGATGGCTCGCTGCTGGGCCTTTATCGAAAATCTCACATCCCACAAGACCCCGGCTTTGAGGAAAAATTTTACTTCACCCCCGGCGACAGCGGTTGGCCCGTTTGGGACACGCAATTTGGAAAAATCGGCGTGCTCATCTGTTGGGATCAATGGTATCCGGAAGCCGCTCGCTTGATGGCGCTCGGCGGAGCACAAGTCCTAGTTTATCCTACCGCCATCGGTTGGCTACCGGCAGAAAAACCCACGCTCGGTGAGAGCCAGCACTGCGCTTGGGAAACCGTCCAGCGTGGCCACGCCGTCGCTAACGGCTGCTACGTCGCAGCCGTGAATCGCACCGGTCATGAAGGCGACACGCAGTTCTGGGGCCGCTCGTTCATCGCGAATCCCTATGGCGAACTCGTCGCCAAAGCCTCAACCGATAACGAAGAAATCCTCTATCACGACCTCGATTTTCAGGGCGTAGAAGACTTCCGCCGCATCTGGCCATTCTTTCGCGACCGACGCATCGACGCCTACGGAGACCTAACTAAACGCTGGAGGACACCGAAATCCACTGAAATCTAACTTCATTTCGGGTTTCCATCCCTTGCTTGCACAAGTGGATCTAAATGAACGATTAAGGCGAATGCTCTAACTCGATGCAGGAAATCATCATCGCCAATGCGTCGGGAAACGAACCCCCGCTTGCCAACGGCACGAACGGCCACCCGTGAGGTGGGACGGCAACGTCGGCCATTTTAATTTTTGAATCTCACCTACCCCGAGAAAGGATCGTGGCGATCTCTTTGAGACGCCTTAAAATCTCTGAAGCAGCAGATAACATTAAGCCACTGAATAAGTTAGTAAGGCCTAGATAGAAAAAAGTTTTTGCCGCTGATGAATCTCCATTGCTCACGCAGATTATAGCCCCCACCAATAAAAAAAAAACCAGTCCGGTTGATAAAATCGCAATGATTTGGATCACCCCGGCGACAGATGCCGGATTGATCGGCGTCGGTTGGACCCTTTCTCTTAAATGTTGAACCTCTCTAGCGGATTGTTCATCCGCAGCTTTGGCTTTTGCCTGATCATAGTTCGCGTGAAAGGCATCATGTCCGCTTGTTTTTACATCCCCCAAGCTTCGCCAAGGCTCCCCACCATCACGGCTCAGCATCACATCACCTTTCAGCCTGCCCGTTTTGACGGCGATCTCGATTGATCCAATCCCGAGCGGACCTGAGGCTTTGCCGCCAGGTTCCCCATAAAAGTATAACGTTTCGTCCATTTGCGTGATCTATCTAGCCGATACCATCCATTCCCGTAAACACAAATCACACGCCGGAAGAATCGCCGTCCCGCCGCCTCGGTCATCGCCACTCGGTAATGCCGGAACAAAGTCGAGCTGTTCGCCGTGTGACCCATCGCCTGCTTCGTGGCGTGCTCGCCAAACGCCGCCAGAAAGTTGCTAGCAAATGTGTGGCGCGTGATGTCCTGTTCGCGGTTGATACCCGCCGCCCTCCTCAGCCGCTTGTAAACTTGGTTCCAGCTTGAGGGAATCACCGGCCCGTCACTCGGATGCCCCTCGATCAACCGCCGCAACCGTGGGGTGTGAGGCGGCCCCGAAAATCCGACCACTCAATGGCTAAACTAAGCTATGGTGGAGAGATGCAGCGGATTGATAGGAAATCATGGATGTTGATTCAAGGGTGAAGTGGCGAGGGACTCGAATTTGGGCTGATGGAGCGTAG
>JANYEC010000034.1 GCA_025363295.1 Akkermansiaceae bacterium | reverse complement strand
GGGGGAACCACCAACATCCGCCGACGTTTTTTCGGGGGGAAATGTGTCGTGATCCGTTCGCACCCTGGGGGGAAAGTATGCTTGCGGCGACACCCAAGATGTATCCCATTTTCGGCCATAAGATATGCCGTGATCACGTAGAAAATGAATCATCCGAGTATTTTCGGATGACAATTTCGTCACGATTCCCGCTTTCCGCGCTGTCGATTCCACCCATAATCACGCCGATGCGTGACGACACCCGCCAATGGATTTCCGCCGATCAAGCGCACTGCTGGCACCCCTTCACCCGACAAGCCGAGTGGTGTGCGCGCGGCCATGAACCACTGGTGATCACGCGTGGCAAGGGCTCGTGGCTGTGGGATTCCGAAGGGCGAAAGTATCTAGACGGAAATTCTTCTATCTGGACGAACATCCACGGCCACGCCCATCCAGTGATCAACGCGGCGATCTGTAAGCAGTTAGGAAAAATCGCGCACTCCTCATTTCTCGGCTTCACTCATCCACTCGCATTGGAATTGGCCAGCCGACTATGCGGGCTTTTCCCAGAAGAAACCCTCGAGCGCGTATTCTTCTCGGACGATGGCTCGACCGCCGTCGAGTGCGCTTTGAAAATGGCGCTGCAATATCGCCAACAAAGGGACGAGCCGCAACGCAATGGCTTCATCGCGTTTACTAACGGTTATCACGGCGATACACTCGGCGCAGCCTCGCTGGGCGGGGTCGGGCGGTTTTTTGAACGCATCCGCGGCATGGGATTTCCCGTCCAACATGTTTCCTCGCTAGAGGATTTGCACTCCCTTCCAACAGAAAAAATCGCGGCAGTGGTGATCGAGCCACTCATCCAAGGCGTCAACGAAATGCGCCCATGGCCCGGCGGCATGCTCACTGAATTGCGCGCTTGGTGTGACGCAAACGGCGTGCATCTCATCCTCGACGAAGTGATGACCGGCTTCGGTCGCACGGGCAGGATGTTCGCTTGCCAGCATGAAAACGTCATCCCGGATTTTCTCTGTCTCGCCAAAGGCCTAACTGGCGGATACTTGCCGCTCGCTGCCACTCTCACGACGCGGGAAATTTACGATGCATTTCTGGGCACGCCAGAAAAAGCCTTCTACTACGGCCATAGTTACACGGCGAATCCATTAGGTTGCGCGGCGGCTCTCGCGAGTCTCGATCTTTTTCAACAAGAAAACACCCTTGCTAATCTATCCGCAAAAATCACCCATCTTCATGAGGGTCTTTCGGCGTTAAAATCCCGCCATTCAATGATCCATGAGATCCGCCGGTGTGGCTTCATCGCCGGGATCGAACTCCGCCGCCCGGATGGAGAGAAATTCCCGCACGGCGAGCGTTTCGGTGAATCGACCTGCCTCGCCGCCCGCGCCCACGGCCTACTTACACGACCGATCCTCGATACGATCGTGCTGATGCCGCCGCTCTCTACCAGTCTTGCAGAGATCGACCACGCGATCCATGCACTGGATGCGGCGCTCACCTAACGGACCGCGAAATTCATTTCGCAAGTTGGAGCGGCTCTTTGCGAAATAAATTTCGCGGTCCATTCATCACCTGACAATTCCCCTCACCCGGATGTCATTTCCAAACTGTTGGAAATCGATTTCATCTAGGTGCAACGACTGTTTCAATCCCACTCCGCCCAAGCCCGGCGACGGCCCACCGCAGAGCATCGGCGCGTAGTAAACCACGACTTCGTCAATCAAACCGGCTTCGAACAACGCAGCGGAAAAAACACCTCCGGCCTCGACCATCACGCTAATTACACCTTGTTCACTCGCTAGCTTGCGCAGAGTTCCTGCTAGATCAGCCCTCGGCCGGATCAAGGTTCGTTCCGATTGTGCAGGCAAAGATTCCGGCCTATCGGTGACAATAACACGCCAGGGCTGAGCACGGCCTTCTAATAACTCCGGCATACGAATGGTTAGATCAGGCTTATCACGGCGCACGGTCTCGCCACTGGTAATGATCGCATCGACGGTGGAGCGGAGTTTCTGCACATCCGCCCGTGCTAACTCTCCCGTGAGCCATTGGCTCTCATCCGGAGGACGGGTGATGCGGCCATCGAGACTCATCGCGGATTTCCAAATCACCCAAGGCATTCCCGTTTCGCGAACTTTGAAAAACGGTCGTAAAATTTTCTCCGCCGCTTCCTGACACACGCCGGAAACCACTTCGATCCCTGCGGCTTTCAACAAGGCATCTGCGCGCCCGGCGTGGCTTGGGTTCCGATCCACACAGGCGTAAACCACGCGAGCGACTCCGGCATCGATGAGCCCTTGCGTGCAAGGCGGCGTGCGGCCCTGCGTTGAACATGGTTCCAAGGTGATATAAACCGTCGAACCCGCGACATTTTTACCTGCGGCATCCGCAAGCGCTTCCCGCTCGGCGTGTGGCTGCCCCGCCGCGCGATGCCAACCCCTTCCTAACATGATTCCATCCTTCACGATCACCGCACCCACCGGCGGATTCGGTGCCGTGCGGCCGATGCCTTTCTGCGCTTCGTCAAGCGCGAGACGCATCCACTGTTCTTCATTCATGGGCCGTGGCGGGGGGTGGGGTCCACTCGATTTGAAGCGGCGCACCCGTCTTCAAATGCATATCGCGCTGCGGAAACGGGAATTCGATGCCGGTTTCTCCGAATTGCTTTTCGATCATCATCCTGAGATCGCTTTCTACCAGTTCTGGGTTGGTCTTCCCATCCAGAGCAACCCAGACATAGAGTTTAAAGAGCAGGGCGTTATCACCGAAATCTTGGAAAACCACCAACGGTTGAGGCACCTGGTGGATCAATCCATGGCGCTCGGCACACTCCGTGAGTATGGAAATCACCTGTTGTGGCGAACTGCCATAAGCCACGCCGACGGTGATGGCCCGACGCAGCGAACGGTTACTAAGCGTTAGATTAGTGATGGTATTTTCAAGAAACACAGAGTTTGGCACGAGAGACTCACGTCCGTCCGGGCCGCGGATCACCGACGAACGAGTGTTAATTTCCACCACGGTCCCCTCCGTACCTCCGATGTCCACCACATCGCCGACTCGGATCTTCCGTTCGACAAGCACGATGATGCCGCTAATAAAATTCTTGATCAGTGTCTGAGTGCCGAAACCGAGCCCGATGGCTAGTGCACCGCCGAAGAACGCAAATACAGTTAGGGGAATCTTAAGGAAATGCAGTGTTCCCAATGCTAACAGAAAACTAACGAGTGTCATCAGCCAGTTTCCCAGTGTCTTCGCTTGAGGCTCCGCAATATGACCGTGGCGGATTACCAAGTTCCGCAGCCGGTTACTGATCCGGGTGGCGATAAAATAGGCAACGCAGAATGAGAGGAACGCGATGACGAATTTCCCTAGCGAGACGCCCCGCTTCTCGATGATGGGAACGCCACCGAGCATCACGGTGTCATCGTATTGAAATACTTCAAAGTGCCAGATGCTTTTGATGGCATCCCAACTGGATGTGGTGGCATCTGAGAATTTTTCGGATAGCGACTTACCCGCGGATGCCTGATCCAAATCATCGACCCACCGTTGTATCATTCTTCGCTGGGCGGACACGGCTTGGGACACTCTCTGGATGACTGCCTGCTTATCCCACAGAGCCACCCTCACATCACTCAGCGGCACCAATCGAGGATCACCGGCGGGCATTGAATTCGCACGAGATTCCTGATTTCGAATATCGGCATCCACCGCAGCCAAGTCGTTCTCAATCACGGTCTCCCAGGCTGTCAAACGCACCAGCGCCGAACGTAGCGATTGCAAGGCCGCAGCACGGGTTGTTCTGTCGCTGGACTTCAACAGCACACGGCGCTTCTGATAGATATCCGGCACATAGGAGTCTAACTGATCAAGTGATTCGAGGGTTTCGAGAATATGTTGAAAGGAATCAACACGGGTTTCCTTGGATTCCATCTTGACTCGGACGAGCGCGAGCTCTGGAGTCTGCTCTATCAAAGTCCCAGCTTGAATCTCCTTTTCTAACTTATCCACGACGGTCTGCATGCCGGCCTTTGCGAGCGTCGCCGTTTGATTGCTCTTAATGATTGTTGAGATTTCTTTGCGCAGCGCCGTTTGCCGATCGGCCGCCGCCTGAGTCACTTTGGCCAAATCTTTGTCGGAGAAATCCACGTTTTTCCTAACGATACCGACCTGCCGATCCAACAGGGATAACTGGATCTTCGCGGTTTCCGCCTGATCCTGCAGCAGTGCCACATTCGCTTGCAGAAAGGTCGCGCGCACTGAGAGGAGTCGTGATTTTGCACGCTCGGCAATGAGTCTCCATTTCGCCGCGCCGCCATCGCCACTCTCCTGTTCCGCATCGGCCGAGGCCACTCTGGTAGACTCCTCTACCGCCCGACCTTCCTGCTGGATTTCTGATAGTGTGCGATCGAACAAGGCGAGAGACGAAACATAGGACGCCGCTTTTTCACGCAATGCATCTTGCTGGTTGAGCAGTTGATCGAGGAGCAAAATCGAGTACGGTGGTTTTTCCGAAAATCCCGTCCATTCCGCCTCTAAGTCCCGAGCCCCTCCAAGTCCCTTCCGGGCATCCGGCATGGCATCGGCGACTTTCAGGTAGCGGTTGATGGCTAGAATGGTTTGTTCAAGATTGCGGCGATGCTCTGCTGCCTCCGACTCATCGATCCCGACCGGCAATTGCGTGTCAGCGTCCGCCTCGTTAACACGGGCGAAGGCGGCCTTTGTCTCCTTCAACCATAATTCCAAACGCGCCTTCTTTTCATCCTGCGTTTCGCCCGTCAC
This sequence comes from Akkermansiaceae bacterium, assembly GCA_025363295.1. Taxonomy (GTDB): domain Bacteria; phylum Verrucomicrobiota; class Verrucomicrobiia; order Verrucomicrobiales; family Akkermansiaceae; genus Luteolibacter. The sequence goes on along the minus strand of JANYEC010000034.1, from coordinate 42,144 downwards.
TTTGGCCGCCGCCGGTGTGGAACTCATGGGAAGTTTCGGAAACTGGCCCATCAATGGCGCAGCGAATGCGATCAAACTAAAAACGACTAGCAGGTATTGTTTGGACTTAAAATTCATAGGGGATGCAGCTCGTTCTATCAAAAGTTCATCACACATCACCACGGTCATCTTTTTCGAGCTGAATTCTATCAGCAAGATTGCGAGCTTTCACGCTGTTACGCTTGGCCCAGCGCTCGACAGCCATCTGGCGTTTCTCGGAGCGTTTTTTCAACGCGGCAATTTCGTTTTCGAGATTGAGGAAATTTTCATAACGAGCCGGGTCGAGCGTGCCGGCTTCCACAGCGGCGCGGATGGCACACTTCGCATCTTTGCGGTGGCTACAATCAGAGAACTTGCACTCGCCAGTTAGAGCTTCCACATCGGCAAAACTGTCGCGCAGCGTCGCCTCGTCGGTCCACATCTGGATCTCGCGCATGCCGGGATTGTCGATGAGCATGCCGCCCGTGCGCAGGGGCACCAGCTCGCGGGAGGTGGTGGTGTGGCGGCCTTTTCCCGTCACGTCATTGACCTCGCTGGTCCACTGCCAATCCTCGCCGTAGAGCTGATTGACGAGGGTGGATTTCCCCACTCCGCTAGAACCCACCATGCACATTGTGATGCCTTTTTTGAGGTATTTTTTAAGGACCTTCAGCCCCTGCCCGTTCATCGCGCTGGTCACATGGACGTTCGCGCCATCCCACAGAGCGGCGATTTCTGCGGCGGCCTTCTCACTTTGTTCGATTGGAAAAAGGTCGGATTTATTTACCAGCACCACCGCCTTCGCGCCACTGCGGCCGATGAGCATGAAGTAACGCTCCATCCGGCGAATATTGAAATCGGACCCCGCATCCGTGACCACGGCGACCAAGTCGATATTCGCGCCGATCACTTGCGCCTGTGAGCTGTTACCCGGTAGTTTCCGCGAAAAACAGGTGCGCCGTGGCAGCATCGCACGAATGACCGATGGTTGGTTTTCATTGCCTAGCTCGACCATCACCCAGTCGCCGACTGCGGGTAAGTCCGCATCGCAGGCGGCTTCATGCCAGACACGGCCGCATAAGATCACATCGATTTCCTCCCCATCTGCTAGAAACGCGCCGTAGTTGATGACCGTCTCACGGATCAATCGCGCCGGAACCCAACCTTTTCCGCTATGGGCTGCCAAGGCGGTTTCCAAGTCGTCGTTCCATCCCAAATGCTTCAAAGTCATCCGCCGGAAATCTAGCGCAAGACCGACGACTGTCGATTCCCGTGTTTCAGCTTCCCGCCGGGGATGGGAGACGCTAGAAGAACGCCGTGGACTCTAGCATTCAAGAACGCCTCAATGAATTTATCCGCCGAAAAGGGCTGCGGCGGACGGGGCAGCGGGAGACCATCGTCAAGGCAGTGTTTTCCAAGGACGAGCATTTCACCGCTGACGAACTGTTTGATCGCGCCCGAAAGCTCGATTCTGAAACCTCGCGCGCCACAGTTTACCGCACGCTCAGTTTGCTGGTCGAGGCCGATCTGCTTCGTGAAATCGACCTTGGGGAAAACCAAACCACCTACGATCCTAATTTCCTCGAAAAGCCTTCGCACAACCACCTCGTCTGTATCGACTGCGGGCGCGTGGTGGAATTTGAGGACTCTCATCTGGATCTGCTCAACGACTGCGTCACCCGGCGTTTGGGCTTCAAGCCAATCCGGCAGACGATTAAAATCGAGGCGAACTGCGAGCAACTCCGGCTCAAAGGTCGTTGCCCGAATCTCATCGCCACCCGACTAACTGGAAAGCGTTTGCGGAAGAAGCGCTGAGGATCGAATCGAGGCAATCCCCTCACTTAAAGGAAGAACCTTGACCGCAAGCGGCAATGGTATTGCAAAGGCAGTGCGCAATGGCATTTCCCAATGGATTTCTTTTCGGCACGGCGAACGCCGACCACCAGGTGGAGGCCCATGATCCGGCTTGTGAAGACGTGTGGGATCTTTGGGAACGCTGCCAAGGGCTCACTCCACGGGGGCGAGCGACGGATTTTTGGAACCGTTATGAAGAGGATATCGCGGCAGCGGCGGCGATGGGGTGCAAACTTTTCCGGTTCTCAACGGCGTGGGCGCGAGTGGAGATTTCAGAAGGAAACTTCGACGAGGCCGGACTGGCACATTACCGGAGAGTGGCGGAATGTGTGCGAGGGCGCGGGATGAAAGTGATGGTGACGCTGCATCACTTCGTCTGGCCCGTGTGGTTAGAGCGAGACCATGGGGGGATGTTAGGCGAGCGATTCCCCGAGTTTTTCACCAGATATGCGGACCGAGTCGCGGTGGCGATGGGAGATGTGGTGGATTACTGGATTACTTTCAACGAGCCGAGCCAACTGACCTTCGGCTATATCAAACCGTGGTGGCAAAACCGCTATTACATGCCACCGGGGCTGCCGCGAGGATCGGACGTGGATGCGGAAGCAGAAGCGGTGGGGAAACTGATCCCTAACCTTTTTCTAGCACACGCCCGGGCACGGGTGGCGATCAAGGCACTGCGCCCGGATGCCATGGTGGGAGTTAATCCGTTAGTAACGGGATTCCCGACTTGGTTACAGATGTTAGTGGATTGGGGAGCGTGTCATCGCGGGATGGCCGAAGCACTTTTTAAATTCACGACAAGCGGCGCACTGGTGAGTGAGAAGGGTGATGTGGATCTACTCATCGGCGGAGTAACTGCAGAAGATCACACGCAATTTGAAACGAGCGATCCCTATCTACGAACGGGGAAGGCGGTGCTAGTAGCCACAGCCTATCAGGGAAAGGATATTGAATCGCTGGCGGGGAGAAAAGTAGGCGTCATCGGCATCGGAAATCAGCCTGCATCCTGGAATCGCGATCTGCCGGAGAGCTGTGTGAAGAAGCTTTTTTCCAACTACGACGCCGCACGCATGGCGCTCCTTGATGGGACTCTGGACGCGGTATACGGCGATGCGTATTTCCTGCTGCCGGAGGGTCTTGAGGTGAGTGAAAATTTGCGGTTCCTCGTGACAGGACTGAGCGACGAAGCCTACGTCATCGCCACGCCCCACGGGCACGCTGCACTGTTAGCGCGAGTGAACAAAGTGGTGGCAGCCTTCCAAGGCGAGGTGGCAAAGAATGCGGCGGAGCACGAGGCATCCTCCATGACTCCGGTGGCGAAAAAGGCAAAGCGCCCTGTCTCACTGCGTGAAGTGTGGCGCGGAACGGAAGAGCCGTTAGAGGGATTTTCAGAGAGCCGCGATCTTCGGCGGGTGCGGCGGCGAGGGAAGATCCGAATCGGGATTCGGACCGATGCACCAGGGCTTTTCAACGGTGATGAAGGGCTAGAAGTGCGGCTGGCCCGGATGATTGCCCATGAAATTTTGGGAGATGAGCTTCAGCTCGTCATTGTTCCGATAGATCCAACCCACCGACTGACGGTGCTAAAAACGAAGTCCGGCTGGCTGAACTGGGCGTGGCGATTTTGGGGGACGACGAGCCTGATAGGAAACGTCAACTGGTGGTATCTCGGGACAGCAGGCAAACTGCCGATAGAGGTTTGCCCGCAGGAAGCGATCGGCGCACAGGATTTCGTGGGGCTGGACTATTACTGGGGCTTGCCGACTTGGAAGTTAGGGAAATTTCGCTCGCTGGAAGATGCGGCGCATGGGCGTTTTCTCCATGCACCAGTATGGCCGCAAGGTCTCTATCATGCATTGCGCAGGTTTCACCGTTGGTTTCCGGAGCAGGAGATTTTCATCGTAGAAAATGGCAGCGTGCCGGTGGCGAACGGTGTTTCTCGGACGGACTACCTTCACCTACACATCGCCGAAGTTGAGCGGGCGATCGCTCATGGCGTTCCAGTGAAAGGTTACAATTTTTGGTCAATCACCTCGAATCGCGAGTGGGGGCATGCGTTTGATAGGAATACGGACTTCGGCCTGTATTTCGTGAATCTAGACAAGGACCCACAGCTCAATCGCGTGGCAACGGCGGAGGTGGCGGTGTATCGGGAAATTATTGGGAAGGTAAAGAGCTGATGCAGAGGGAATGATACCTTTTGTTCAAACGGCGTGCGCGATTATTCTCTGCGGATTGGCTTGCTTGTTGTTTCGGGCGCTTCATCTATCAGGCCATGGTAATCCACTAGGTTCTTATGACTATGATTCACAAACACCGAGCTACCTAACGGACGATGATCCCCAATCACATGTTTCACCCCGCGTTTGAGAAGATCCACCACTTGGGCACCGGTTTCTGCGATCACTGTCATTGAAGAGGGTGCCGACTGATGCAGGAAATCTGCTTCATGTTTCATCGAGGATTCCTCCCTCTCAATGTGCGCGAGAAGAGTCTCGATCTTTTTCATGCGAACGGAATCGGGCTCTCCCAAGCGGATTGAATCTTCGAAGTTCCGTTTCAGTGCCCTATCCTCGATTTTCAAAACCTCAAGCCGACGCCGCAGATGCGTCCCGGCGGGAAGGCCGATTTCCGCGATTTGTGATTCGAGATTTTCAAGTTTCGTCTCCGCTTCAGCGATTTTACGGGCAAGCGGCGGGAGTTTTTCATGAGTTGAGTCCACAGCGGAGTTGGGTTTAAAGTTCACCTTCTAAGTTATACGAAATCGCTCTGTGCCACAATGATTTTTTCAGTCTGCATCCCTGGGAACTATCAGCCCTCACCCATTCTTTGCACTCCGAGTGGTTTAGCCTTTTCCGAGGACGCAGTGCCCGACAGCTTACAAGCATTCCCTGCCCCATGGAAATTACCGGCCGCATCATCCTCGTCCCGACACCGATCGGAAATCTCGCTGACATCACGCTTCGTGCTTTGGAGATTCTGCGCGGAGCGGACCGAATTGCTTGTGAGGATACGCGTCATTCCGGGCAACTGTTAGCACACCACGGCATCTCGGGAAAACCTTTGGTCTCACTTCACGATCACAACGAAGCCCGCCGTGCGCCGGAGCTCATCGCTGCGGCCCGGACCGGTGAAACCATCGCAGTTATCAGTGACGCGGGCATGCCCGGCATTTCCGACCCCGGCTATCGACTGGTCCAGGCCTGCATTGAATCCAGCACTCCCTTCGAAGTTCTGCCCGGCCCATCCGCAGTCATCACCGCGTTGATAGGTTCCGGGTTTCCCTGTCATGCTTTCCGCTTCGGAGGATTTCTTTCGGTCAAATCTGGCAAGCGCCGCAGTGCTCTCGCGGCCGCGCTGGAATCTGGGGAAACGGGTATCTTTTTTGAATCGCCGCACCGCATTCTCTCCACGCTGGAAATTCTCGCGGAAATCAACCCGGCAGCGCGGACGTGCGTGGCTCGCGAGCTGACGAAAAAATTCGAAACCTACCACCGTGGCACGGCGGAGGAAGTTCTGGCTCATTTTAAGGCGCACCCAGCCAAAGGGGAGATCGTACTTCTCGTTCATGCGGCGGAGGACGTTGTTGATTAGGGTTACTTTCAACTCTCGATGTGTCCGGCGAAGTAAATCTCGAAGTCTGTTAGAGCGATCTGGCGATTTCCCGGGCGAGACGCGCGAGCGCTTCATTCATGGCAGCGACCTGACCTGATAGATCCGTGGCGCTGTCTGTAGGTCTAACCGGCACGCTGGTGCGAAACGGACGACTGTTGGCAACGCGGCCAGCAACGGGTTGTAATTTCCAAGTGCACTCAAGGGTTACCACTTTAGACGGATCAGGCTCAAAGCGAGATACTCGAATTTCTAACAATGATTGGTAATCGACCGTGACGAAATTTTCTACCGGCTGGATGTTAAGCGAGTTCGTAAGCCTCCCGAGATTAATCGCGGTGATACGCGAAATGGCAGCATCGAGCGGTTCCGCCCAAAGGTGGTAGCTATTCATCTGGAGTTGGCCATTGCCGCTGCGGCCGACGAGCTGCTGCCGGTCGAGATAACTTGGTAAGGACGGCCGCGTGATGGCGATGGTCGGGCTGGCACCCGTCACCCGGCGATCTGGAATCACCGGATCTAACAAATGGGTAACCGACGTGTCTTTGACAGGTTGGAGAACACCGCAGGAAACGAACAGAAATGGAACGATTAGAGCGAGAATAAGAGTTTTCATTCGGGTGTGGCTTTGCCGGAGATCAGGGCTTTTGGATCACGTTTCAAATCGTTAGAGAGTTCCTTAAGCGCACGCGAGGCGCGTTCGGTTTCTTGAAGCACGTTTTGCAGGCGCAGCAGCACGGGCGAACGCGGATTGGAAAGTTGTGAAATCTCTTTGGCTGCCTCGTCGATTTTGGTTAGTCCGGCATTCGCGTTGGCGATGACCGCATTGAGATCGGTGATGAGCGGATCGAACCCGTTGTTGGCCTTGGTGGCGAGCTGATCGATCTGGATCAACGCTGTGTCCAAATTTTCCACGGCGCGGGACAACTTCTCATTGCTGGTGAGCTTGTGAACGTCCCTCGTGATGTCCACGAGGTTATCATTGATTTCTTTGACATTGAACGCAGCGATCTGGTCTTTGGCACTAACAAGCACGTCACGAAGATCAGTCATCACCCCATTCAGATCAAGGGCGTTGAATTTTTTCAAGCCATCTGCAATGCCGGAGATGAGTTCGTCGATGTCTGTGCCGACGGTAGGAATCACCGGATAGACCGGCTCAACACTAGACTGATAGACAAATCCCGGAGTATCAGGAATGATGTCAAACTCAATATAAAGCTGACCGGTGACGATGCTCTGCTGTTTCATGCCCCCGCGAAGACCTTGGCTGACGGCTTTTTGGACACCTTCAAAAGTGGAGAAGTCGATACCGCCGCCTTCCTCGGTGCTGATCAAACGAAGATCTTTTTCCACTAACTCGACGACCACGGGGATAATCTTGCGATTCTCTTTCCGATCAACGAGAACGCTGATAGATTTCACGCTTCCGATGCGGACACCGCCAAAGCGAACATCTGAGCCGGGTTGCAGGCCGTAAGCGCTCTTGTCGAAGTAGAGCAGGACATCGTGCGTGCTTTTAAAAATCTTTCCCACGCCCAGAAGGACGATGGCAACACCGGCGATGATAATACCGATGAGAGTAAAAATGCCGATGAGGGTGGGGCTGGCTTTTTTACTCATGATAGATTGCTGGTAGCGAGTTCACTGTCTTCACCGCGACGGAGGAAGAGGCGGACGGCGGGGTTCTCTGAATGGTCGCGGAGTTCGACGGGATTACCGGTGGCACCTTGGGTACGTGTGGCAGTATCGAGGAAGATTGAGTTGTTAGCGATTGCAAAAATACTGGCCAGTTCATGGGTGACGATCACGACGGTGGAGCCAAGGCTATCACGCAGGCTGAGGATGAGGTCATCGAGACGGCGTGAACTGAGGGGATCCAGGCCAGCACCGGGTTCATCGAGAAAGAGGATTTCCGGATCGAGAGCCATGGCACGGGCGATCCCAGCACGCTTGTTCATCCCCCCACTGATTTGTGCAGGGTAGTAATCTTCATAACCTGATAGGCCGACCAATGAGAGTTTATACGACACGAGATCTCGAATCGCCTTTGGAGTAAGCTTTGAATATTCCTCAAGCGGTAGCGCGATATTTTCCGCGAGTGTTAGAGATGACCACAGAGCCCCTGTCTGGTACATCACGCCAAAACGGCGAATGAATCCGGTGCGCTCTGAGGGATCGGTGGCAGTGAAGTCCTCGTCTCCGTAAAGGATGGTGCCTTTGGTAGGTTCTTGCAGCCCGATCAAATGGCGCAGGAGCGTGCTTTTGCCACAACCGCTAGGACCCATGATGACAAAGATATCCTTTTCCACGATTTCAAAGTTCAAATCCCGCATGACGACGAATGCGCCGTAAGTCATCGTCAAATCGCGAACAGTGATCTTCGTCGGGGGAGCCGGGTTAGCTTGAGGGTCGGACATGAGTTAGATATCGAGCACGGTGAAAATGGCGGCAAATCCGGAATCGAGGACGATGACCGCAGTGATGGAGGCGACGACGGCACGGGTCGTCGCTTGGCCCACAGCTGCGGATGAATTCCCCGAGCGCATGCCTTGCAGGCAGCCACTCGTAGCGATGATCGCTCCGAAGAAGAAACTCTTGATTACTCCAAGCGAGGCGGTTGTTAGACTCAGGGCCGCGAGGGTTTCATTCCAATAGAGGAGAGGCGGAATGCCGACTGCGGCACCGACTAACATGCCGCCCAAGATGCCCACGAGGTTCGCATAGAGCGTGAGTATCGGCATCATTAAAACAAGAGCGAGCAGGCGGGGGAGGACGAGGAAATCGAAGGGATTAAAGCCAAAGGTCCGCAGTGCGTCGATTTCCTGATTGGCATTCATGCTCCCAAGATGCGCGGCAAAGGCGGCTCCGGTGCGACCGCTCATGATGATGGCAGTCATGACAACACCCATTTCACGGACCATCGCGATGGCCACCAAATCCGCCACATAGAGACTGGCTCCAAAACTGGCGAGCTGGACATTTCCAACAAACGCCAAAATGGAGCCTATCAGAAAATTGATGAGTGTGACGATCGGTAAGGCTGCTGCTCCACAATCTTGCAGGGTCACCCAAAAATCTTGTGATCTAAAACGAGCGCGGCCAATGAAAAAGCGGCCAAGTGCTAACATCGATTGGCCGGTAAATTCCGCAACTGATAGAATAGAAGCCCAGACAGCGAGCGATCGTTTACCGAGCTTCCTAATCTCGGAGGGCTTCGCAGGTTTCGCTCGGGCATCGCTTTCCTCTGGGACCGCGAGCGCGAGTTCCATTAGGCCTAGGAGATTTGGAGGAAGGCCTTCGAGCGAGGGCTTTGGCTGCTCACCGGCATCACCGCCCATAGGCTTTTCCAGACTTCGGAGATGGGCGAGAATGAATGCGGGCAGGGTAGAATCGAATTCACCGAGATTTTCCGTGGAGTAACGAGTGGGTGCTTGGTCCGGCGTCTTGCCTCGGATCTCAGGGATTGAACCGCCGCTCAGCCAATCGCCTGAAAGATCTAACAATAACCGCCCGCCGGTCTGCGTCCAAATGGCACAGGCCGGAGTCGTTGCTTTGGATGGCATATTGATACAGTCGCTTAAATCCTGTCATTGAACAAGCTTGGGTTTTCCCACCAAACGACTGCTAGATGAGTGATGATTCCCTCATGGCTAGTCTATCCAGGATAAATTTTCGTGAAAACAATTTTCGCCTGATCGCAGGGTGTGATGGAGTCATTTTTTCGGGCCTTAGGTAGAATCTAAAAGGGTTGAAGCGTTTTTTATTAAGCATTCCTTACTTTTTACAAAAACGTAACATATTAAAAAACAGATAGTTACAAAGGTGCTTTCTTCATATTTTTTGAACGAAACCTTCCCCCGAGGGTCCGATAGTAAGGAAGCCTATGAAACTTTTAATAACTGATTATCCATCCTTGGGGACAGTGAATCATTACCGGATTGATTCGGAAAAGCGCAGGTGGGTGGAGGAATATCAGGGAAAAGTCGGATTGATGGATTTAAAGACAATGATCGCGGCGATGGCGTCTGATCCGTGCTGGTCTGCGAATTTACACGGCTTAATTGACTTCAGCGATGTCGAATTGGACTTGAGCGCCAATGACATCTTGCGCTTGGCATTGGTGCTCAAGCATGAGGGACACCGGACGAAGGGCTGGTTGGCCTACGTGACGAACAACTCCACCAACTTCGGGATTGTTAGAATGCTGAGCTACTGGTCGCGTAACAGCGAGCGCTTGAGAATTTTCAACACTCGAGAAGAGGCGGAAATCTGGCTGGATCGTAACATCGACCACACGCCACCGAATTTTTGCGAAGTGGAAACCACCGAGACGGCGACGGTGTTCCGCAATGTGGTTTGAGTCTCATTGCAGGTACCACAAGTCCGCCGAATCCCGGTTCCATGCAGGTCTGCCCATTGTTCTGCGAAGGATACCGACGATTCGGCGGGTTTGTGGTACCTGAGTTTTTTCATCCGGGGTTGCATCGGGGATGAAACATGCGTATCGAACCGGGCAGGAAATTTTAAATTTTGGAACCACGTTTTACCGAACCCGCCTCATGGTTGATCCGCATTTCCGAGGTGTTCTCTGAGTTTACCAATCAGATCATCACGGGTATTGGTGCAAAGTCTGCTAGAAAGTTAGGTAGTGAATATTTTCTAGTTCGGACCAATGATCCGCACGAGATTCAAGAGTCTGATGCGGGTAAATTCATCCGTTGGAATTTGCCGATTCAGCACAGTTGGCCCTGCAATCCAGAGCAGATGGAAGGCTTCGTCGAAAAAGCGGCGCAAGCAATCTATCGGAAATTCGGCAAGCTCACTTTCCAAGCGATCTTCATCGGGCAGCTCGACCCCGGAGCATCTAACCGATATTACAAGTCTCTGGCTTCTAACTTGCGGGGTAGGGCTCTGCAGTTGTTTCCGCAAAAAATCGCCGAGTTCAAAGAAATCGAGGCGCAAAACAGCGAGGTGCCCACATTGTTTTGCCTCGTTGGGAAAGAAGGGCTTTTCTGTGGTGTCCAAAGCCCTAAAGCCGCAAATGGCCTCTATCCGGGCGGCACGAAATATATCAGCCAAAGCGCCCCCGACACCATCAGCCGCGCAGGTGCGAAAATCGCAGAAGCATTGCATTACCTGCTCATGCACCGCAGCGCCCCAGCAAAAGGAAGTCACTGGTTGGAACTCGGAGCCAGCCCCGGCGGCATGACATCGGAATTGCTGGGACGCGATTACAAAGTCACGGCCATTGATCGAGCACCCCTCGACAAGCGCTTGGATCACCACCCGGGGCTGCGTTTTTTCCTATCGGATGTCGCGACCTTCGAACCGAAGGGGCGCACGAATTTTAAGGCGATTCTGTCGGATATGAATGGCGAGGCACAGGACGCCATCCGCCATGTCATCCGCTTGTCAAAGCATCTTAGCCATGGCGGATTGGTCATTTTCACGCTTAAAACTCCCGGTGTTGCGACGTTTGCGGAAATCAATGAGTCATTTGTCGCCGTGGTGCAATCCACCGCCGCAGCTGGTTTACGCCTGTTTGCAAGAACCCACCTGACTTACAATCGGCTCGAATTCACGCTCTTTTTTGAAAAAGATTCACTTAGCTGAAACCCAAACCTCGGGCGTAATGGAATGTTTTTCCGCTGGCTTGACTCCGAAGGGCCGATGGTCATGCTTTTTACAGATGAAACGAATTTTTCACATAACGATCCTGCTTGGGATCGTATTATCCCTCAACTCATGCGGCCTGCCTGGCGCATTGATGCGTACTGCCGGCAATTTGGTGAATACGGCGGACAGCATGGTAGGCGGCTTGGCAGGAGGCGGCTGAATCTAACCTTTTTCTCGAACGCTGCGGCTGCCATCGGCCTCAATCGTGAAAAAGAGCCATGTCGTATTTTCGGGGAGAAGCTCGGGAAATTTATCGCCCCATTCTGCGATAATTACGCCACCCGCCTCTAACAACTCATCCCAGCCCAGGGCCAACAGCTCGTCGGGTGAATTCAATCGGTAAAAATCCAAATGAAACACCGGGAACCGCGCACCGGGGTATTCGTGGACCAGTCCGAATGTCGGACTCGTCACTTCTACCGTTGACCCCAGCCCCGCGACAAATCCCTTGGTCCAGTGAGTTTTTCCAGCTCCTAACCCTCCGACAAGAGCGATGACCGAACCGTTTGTCACCCTCGTGGCTGCCAAATGCCCTAGGGCCTCCATCGCTTCCGGTGAGTTCACTTGGCCATGCATTACCCCATCGAAAAACCGAACCTACCTATGGCGTCGATGAAAAAATCACAGGCGGCGAATATTCCTTGGCTTGCCAAGCACCAAGATAACAGATAGATGAAATAAATGATTTGGAAAATTCTCACGTTACTCACCCTATCCTCCGCACTTCGAGGAGCTGAACCCCAAGCGCTTTTCAATGGGAAGGACCTCGCGGGGTGGACCTTTGAGTCGATCGATCCCAAGGTGGATGCGAAGTCGATTTGGTCCGTTTCAGATGGAATCTTGATCTGTAAAGGCCGCCCTCCCGGCCTCATGCGCAGCGAAAAGGAATTTTCCAACTACGAGCTCACGGTCGAGTGGCGCTGGGCCCCCGGTGGCAAGCCCGGCAACAGCGGGGTCCTCATCCACGCCTCAAAATCCAAAGAATTGTTCACTTGGCCGAAATCGATCGAAGTGCAGCTCGGCACCGGCAATGCAGGAGATTTCTGGACCATTGGTGAAAAGCTCACCGTTCCCGGCACCGAGCCACAAGGCCGCCGCTGGGAGAAAAAAGCGAAAAGCGCGGAAAATCCACCCGGCGAATGGAACACCATGCGCATCCGCTGTGAGGCGGCAAAGGTCACCGTTTGGGTCAACGGAACTCTCATGAACGAGGCCAGCGACCTCAGCACCACCAAAGGCGCGATCTGCCTCCAATCCGAGGACAAACAAGTGCATTTCCGTAAAGTCGAGCTGACTCCCATTGAGTGAAAATTCGGACCTAACTCTTTTCCGGTCTTCCATTTTCACTCCATCAAATTTCCTCTTCTACGCCCCTTCGCGAGCTTTGCGCCTCGGCGGTAAACTCTTCCCTATCCCGCTTTCATTGAAGATTGGCGTTGATTCCTCACCCCATCGCCCGCGAGAGTCTCGCCGCCATGCTCGATATCCGCGTCATCCGCGAAAACCCCGCCGCCGTTCAAGATCGCCTCAAAGCCCGCGGCGGTGATCATTGGAAACTCGTGGACGATGTGCTCGCTTGCGATGAATCTCGCCGTGCCGCAGAGACCTCCAAACAGCAGCTTCAAAATTCCCGGAAAACCATTTCCAAACAAATCGGCATGCTCAAGAGCAAGAGCGAAGACACCTCCGCCATCGAAGCCGAAGTCCGCACGATCAACGATCAGATCACCGCGCTGGATGCCGAGTGTGAAATCGCCGCTGCCCGGCAAAACGACCTGCTCCTCAACATCCCTAACCTCACCCACGACGCGTGCCCGATCGGCTCCGATGAAACGGCCAACCCCGTCGTCCGCGAGTGGGGCACCAAGCCAGATCTAACCAACCCGAAAGACCACGTTGAACTCGCCCTCAAACACGGATTGGTGAGTTGGGACGATGGCATTCGCACCGCAGGCTCCGGCTTCGTCGTCTATCGGGGAAAAGGCGCACGCCTCGAGCGCGCACTCATTAATTTCCTGCTAGATACTCAGTCTAACAATGGCTACGAGGAAGTCAACGTCCCCCACCTCGTCAAACGCGAGTGCATGGAAGGCACCGGCCAACTCCCGAAATTCGAGGATGACATGTATGGCACCGATGCCGATGAGAATGGGGTCAACAGCCTCTTCCTCGCGCCCACCGCCGAGGTACCCGTCACCAATCTCTATCGGGACACCCTCCTATTCGAAAATGATCTTCCGATAAAAATGGTCGCCTACACGCCGTGCTTCCGCCGCGAAGCAGGCTCCGCGGGGCGCGATAATAAAGGCATCATTCGCATGCATCAGTTCGATAAAGTCGAGCTCGTGCAAATCGTCCACCCGGACCACGGCTTCGCGGAACTGGAAAAACTAACCGCCCATGCAGAGTCCATCTTGCAGAAACTCGGCCTGCATTACCGTACCATCGAGCTTTGCACCGGAGACATCGGATTTTCTTCCGCCAAGACCTATGACATCGAAGTCTGGGCCCCCGGCCACGGCAAGTATCTGGAAGTTTCTAGCTGCTCCTGCTTCACCGACTATCAGGCCCGCCGCATGCGCCTCCGCTTCAAGGATGCCGCAGGTAAGAACCGCTTTCCGCACACCCTCAACGGCTCTGGCACCGCGCTTCCCCGCCTCTACGTCGCCCTGCTAGAACAATACCAGCAGCCCGATGGCTCTATCAAAATTCCAGTTGCCCTTGTGCCTTACTTCGGCTCCGCCTCAATTCAAAATAAGGAGTAGGGGCCTTCATGACCATGGACATTTTGGATGAGGGTGACAGCTTCATTATATTGGTGTCGCGTAAAATTCAAATGGTTGGATAAAGTGAATTGAGTTTGATGCGGGCTTTTTCGTTAGTGAATTCCCCGACCGAGCCGATCCTCCGATCCAGACAGGTTAACCTACGCAAAACGATCCATGTCGTCCTCAAAAACATTTTTCCCGCCGTCATCCCGAGCCATTAGATGATACACCGCACCCGCCGCTTCTTATCGCAAAGGTCTTGCCATGAATAACTGCAATACCAAGTGGAGTCGCGAGTCATTGTCTGTTATTTGGGACTGCCCCTAAAGACACGCAAAGAACTTTTTTGCCACTAACGGGAGGGCAAGCTTCCTCCACTGAGACCCTGCGCCGCTCTCTCATGCTGGCCTGATCCGCGCACTTGTTGTCGACCATTCCGCTTTCCCTGAGTTTTCCCTCGCCCCCCGCCGAGCCGGTTTATTAGATTCCTGCCATCTCATGCTTTCCTGGAACGAAATCCGCCACCGCTCCATCAAGTTCTCCCGGGACTGGAAGGGCACGACCTCGGAGAAATCCGAGCGCCAGACCTTCTGGAACGAGTTCTTCGACATCTTCGGCATCCGCCGCCGCACCGTGGCCACCTTTGAGGAGCCGGTGAAGAAGCTCTCGGGAAATTGGGGCTACATCGACCTCTTCTGGCCCGGGCGCGTGCTGGTGGAGCACAAATCCGCCGGGCAGGATCTGGACAAGGCTCACGCTCAGGGGATGGACTACATTCGCGGGCTGGTGGATTCTGGGCGGGAAAAGGAATGCCCGCGCTTCCTCATCGTCTCGGATTTCAGACGCATCGCGCTGCATGATTTAGAGGCGGAACAAGACCCGGACATGCCGCTGCTCAAGCGCCTGCCCGAGTCCATCGAGTTTCCGATTCAGGATCTTCACAAGCACATCCGCCGCTTCGCCTTCATCCCCGGTTACAAGCAGCACAAGCTGAATCCAGAAGACCCGGCGAATATCGAGGCCGCCGAGCTGATGGCCAGCTTGCACGATGCCCTGCTCGCTGGTGGTTTCTCCGGCCACGACCTGCGCGTCCTCCTCGTGCGCCTGCTGTTCTGTCTTTTCTCGGACGATACCGGCATCTTCAACCAACAGGATTTCAAGCTCTTCATCGAAAACCGCACGGCGGGGGATGGCTCGGACACGGGCCCCAAGCTGGCCCGCCTCTTCGATGTCCTGAACACTCCGGAGGATCAGCGCCAAGCGAATCTCGATGAAGACCTCGCCGCATTTCCCTACGTGAATGGCGACCTCTTCGCCGAGCGCATTTCCTTCGCGGACTTTAATGCCCAGATGCGCGGCCAACTCCTCAAAGCCTGCTCCTTCGAGTGGGCCAAGATCTCGCCCGCCGTCTTCGGCTCGCTGTTCCAAGGCGTGATGGACCCCACCGAACGCCGCCAAGTGGGTGCCCATTACACGGCGGAGAAAAACATCTTAAAACTCATCCGCCCCCTGTTCCTCGATGAACTCCGCGCCGAGTTCACCGCCGCCAAGGCGGACAAATCCACCCGCCGCACTGCCCGCTTGGAAGCGCTCCATCAGAAACTCGGCACCCTCCGTTTCTTCGATCCCGCATGCGGCTGCGGGAATTTCCTCGTCATCACCTACCGGGAACTCCGCTCACTGGAACTGGAAATCCTGCTGGAACTCTACCGCAACGAACTCAGCGAGACCCAGCATGAATTCTCCTTCGACGTCACCAAACTCTCCAAAGTCGATGTCGATCAAATGTATGGCATCGAGATCGAGGAGTTCCCCGCCCGCATCGCCGAGGTGGCTCTTTGGCTCGCCGACCATCAGGCGAACATCGCTCTCTCTGAAGCCTTCGGACAACTTTATCGGCGCATTCCGTTGAAGAAGTCCCCGCATATTGTTTGCGGGAATGCGCTGCGGACGGATTGGAAAACCGTGCTACCGCCCGAAAAATGCAGTTACATCTTAGGGAACCCGCCGTTTGTAGGGAAGCACTTACTCAATGCAGACCAACAGGCCGACATGGATGCCGTTTGGCGAGACGTGAAAGGCGCGGGACTTCTCGATCTCGTCACTGCTTGGTATCGGCTGTCCGCAGAATATATCCACGGCACCCGCATCGTCGTGGGCTTCGTCTCCACTAATTCTATCATGCAAGGCGAACAGCCCGGCGTGCTGTGGACTGAACTCTTCTCCAAATGGCGCATCAAGATTCATTTCGGGCACCACACTTTTGCTTGGGAGAGCGAGGCGCGAGGCAAAGCCCACGTCCATGTTGTAATTGTGGGCTTCGCAGCGTTCGACGTCCCTGAGAAGCGGATCACCGACTACGACTCCGACAATAAGATGCCCACAACTTCAACCGTTAGGAACATCAGCCCCTATCTCGTAGATGCGAATGACTTCGCCCTGCCCTCCCGCACGAAGCCCATCTGCTCAGTGCCTCCCGTAGTTTATGGCAACAAGCCTGCCGACGCGGGACATCTCATCATCGAGCCAGAGGACTATCACGCCTTCCTCGCCGCCAATCCATCCGCCGCTCCCTACGTGAGGCCGCTTGTTTGCGCGGAAGAATACTTGCACGGCCAGCAACGATATTGCCTTTGGCTCGCCTCAGCACCACCCAACATCATTCTGGACAATCCTGATGTAAGGGAGCGCGTCCAAGCCGTTAAGAAATTTCGCCTCGCAAGCCGTAAAGCCCCCACCCGTGATGCAGCGACCCGCCCCTCGCTGTTCGCTGAGATACGTCAACCCGCTAGGGCCTACATCCTAATTCCTAGGCACTCATCCGAGACACGCCGCTACGTCCCATTTGGTTATTTTACCGCAGAGACAATTGTTCACGATAGTTGCACCGCCATTCCCGACGCCGATATTCTCCATTTCGGCGTCCTTTCCTCCGCGATGCACATGGCATGGATGCGTCAAGTTTGCGGACGGATAAAGAGTGACTACCGCTACTCCAACAAACTCGTCTATAACAACTACCCATGGCCGACGGAGGCGACGGAAGCGCAACGGTTGAAAGTGGAAGAAGCGGCGGCGGCCGTTTTAGCGGCGCGGGAGCAATTCCCCGGCAGCACCTTGGCGGATCTCTATGATCCGGTGTCGATGCCGCCGAAGCTGGCGAAGGCCCACGAGCAGCTCGACCGGGCAGTGGACCGTTGCTACCGCAAAGAACCCTTCCTCACCGACCGCCAACGGGTGGAATACCTTTTTTCCCTCTACGAACAACTCGCCGCGCCCTTGGTGGCGGTGAAGAAGAAACCGAAAAAGCCGCGCAAAGGAAAAACCGCACCACCGGATGCAGACGGGGAATCCGGAGAATTGTGAAACTTAAACCGATCATGGCTGACAATACAGATACCATAAACGGTTCTTTCTTAGAAGAAATGGCGGCCCACAAGAGATCCTTGCAGGCGGCCGAGCAGCAAATGCAATTAGAGTATGACAAAAGTGTCATGACTCTATCCGGCGGCGCGCTTGGGATATCGCTGGCCTTCCTTAAGGATATCGTCAGCAAGGAGCATGTCCTCCATGGAGAATGTTTTGTGTCTGCTTGGGTATTTTGGGCAGTAAGCATTGCGTGTGTACTAGCATCGTTTTTCACTAGCACCAAAGCACTCCGCAAGGCTGTTGAGTCGATTGATCAACAAACGATTTATTTGGATTATTCCAAGTGCTTATGGACGAAGGCGACCAAGGGGCTAAACCTCGCTAGCGGCACAACTTTTCTCTTAGGGGTCGTCGGAATTGTGATTTTCATTTGGTGTAATTTACCCAACAATAAGAGATATGAATACAGCACTCAAAACGCCTCTACAGGCCACAGCCCAACAAGACGGAGATAATGAGACCCGGGGGATCGTCCCGGCGACCCCTCCAGCACCGCGCCCAAGTACCACGCCACCGAAAGGCAAATAACCTGACATTCCAATGGCAAGTAAACCTAAACCACCAGGCCGTAACGCGCGAACAACGAAGCTAGGAAAAGACCTAAACGAGGGGTTTATTCCACAACGGCCACCATCGCCACGTCCAACTCCACCCATTAAAAAACAAAAATAGGGATGGAAACGATGAAGGTTGTCAAGGTGCTGTCGGAGTTGGCAACATGAAGAGAAACGAGTCCGATTTGGCGATTGAAAATGGACCTCGATTCGGTAACCTTTCTCTGGATGGACGCACTAGGAGACATTGAGATTAGAATCGAGGGCTCGGTGGGCGCGCTGGAGCTGACGCCAGGGCTGGTGGATATCGACGAAATCCGAGAAATCCTGATTCAGGCGGCCGGACTTTTGTTTCCCACGGAAAAGCGTTCGCAGCGTCCTTTGATCAGCTATGAAATCGTGGAAGGCTCGGTGAGGCACAAGTTCCGGACCGTGATGCAGAGCGTGATCGGGTTCGGAGCGGTGCTGTCCCAGATCAGTGCGCAGGGGCAGATTGATTTCTTGCACGAGCGTAGCGCCGTGGCCATCGAGACACTTCAGCATCTGGCCGTGGAAAAAGACTACGTTGTCACCATCAGCGCGAACGAGAGCCGACTGGTGGTGGACCGGACGACTCATTATCTGCGGAACGCAAAACTGTGGGTGGATGCTGAGTTCTATCTCTATGGCGAGCTTACCAATGCTGGCGGCAAGACTAGCCCGAATATCCATCTGGATACCGAGGAATTCGGGACTCTCCGGATTTCCACTCACAAAGATTATCTGAAGGAGACTGATAGAAACCTGCTCTACAAAAAATTTGGGTTGCGAGTTACTGGAAAGCAGAATCTTCAAACCTTCGAGATGGACCGCAATTCGCTGACTTTCGTCGATTTATTCGACTATGACATGGAATACTCGGACGCTTATCTGGATGGCCTGATGAAGAAAGCCGCGCCTGCCTGGGAGAGTCTTCCTAACGCGGACCAGTGGTTGGAAGAGATTCGGGGAGGAACTCATGACTAAGTCTGAATTGAAGCTCGGAGTCCTATGCGACACAGGCTTTTTAATCCGCTTGAATCAACCGCAGGACGAGTTGCATGGAAACGCCCGAGGATACTTGAAAAACCTGCTGGCAGGAGGTCACGTGCTTTACGTTTCCACGATCGCCTTGGCTGAGTATGCGGTGAGGGATAAAATCGAGAATCTCCCCATGAAATACTGCCGGGTGCTTCCGTTCAACATAGACCACGCGCAAAAGGCGGGTGAGTTAGCCGCGATCGTGTTCTCGAAACGGGATCAAATTCCTTCTGAAATCACCCAGCGTGTGATTATCCCGAATGACACCAAAATGTTCGCCCAAGCAGACGTCACCCCAGCCATCACCCATTATCTGACCGCTGACCAAAAATGCGAAGCGGTTTATCGGTTAGTCCAGGGAACAGCAGCCACGAGGTTTCAGATCCTTTCTCTTAGGACTCCTTACCACGTCGCGTTTGGCGAATTGAATTTGGAAGAGTAAAGCCCTGGCAACTAGCTCCATAGAATGGACCTATGAAAACGAAGATAAAGCCGATTCTTGAAGAGCTTTGGTAGATGAAGGATGCCTTGGCCCGCGAAGCGAGTGATGAATCCGGATTGGCCTGAAGGCGATTCCGTGGCAGCGCATGTTTCTCGGGCGCACGAAAAAGCCGGACAGGTTTCCCTGTCCGGCTTTTTTTGATTGTTAGAGGTATGGCGGTTAGAAACCGCCGCCACGATTTACATCATAAATGGTACCAGTCCTGAATGGCGCTAACTTAAGGTCAGGTCTCACATTTCAACAAAACTCCCTCGCCGAAGACGGGCGTTGCAGGCCATTCGAAGCTGTTTTCGACGAGGGCGTCAAAAACCACACGCGAGGGCGCGTATGCTCCCCAAGATTTTGCCTACGCTGCATCCACCAAAACCAATTTTACGGGACACTAGGAGTTTTCCACACTGATCGCCGGGATGGCTGTCTCAATACGGTCACCGAAGCGATGGGGGGGAGAAGATGACTCATTCGCGGACCCGGCAGGCAGGAGGGAAAATTTTTCACCACGTGGCGGTTTTTGTTAGTATAAGAGAAACCCCGTCATTGGATCGGAGCGAGGAGGCGAGCGAAGCGGCTGGAAGCGCGGAAGAGAAATGGTTTTCCGGTGAAGTCTTCGACTTTGGCTTCTCGGGCATATTTGAAGTCCGTGACGAGCATTTTCTCCACTTGTGCGGCAAATCCCTTGTCCGCTGTGAAGCAGGTGATTTCGAAATTCAATCGGAACGAACGATTGTCTAAATTCGCAGTGCCGACGGCTGCCAAGCGATCATCAATGAGCATGACCTTTTGATGTAAAAACCCCTTTTGATAACAGAAAATTTTCACGCCAAACGGAATCGACTGTTCATAATACGAAAACGCGGACAGCCACACTAACAGATGATCGGCTCTCTCGGGAATGAGGATTCGCACGTCCACGCCTCGGATCGCTGCGGTTTGCAATGCCGTTAGCACGCCCTCGTCTGGCACGAAATAGGGTGACGCGATCCACAACTTCTTACGCGAGGAATTCGCCGCCTCTGCCACGATGAGCTGCCACGAGTCTGCGGGATCCGCCGGGCCTGTTGGAATCACGGCGGCCACTTGGTCTGCCAGTTCGGGCTCGGTTTCCCAATGCAGCTCAGGCACTTCATCGCAGGCCCAGAACCAGTCCTCTAAAAAAACTAACTGAACCGCCTGCACCGCGGGTCCCCGCAGTTTTAAATGGGTGTCACGCCACTCGCCGAATTTCTGGTCCCGCCCCATGTATTCGTCACCCACATTGAGTCCGCCGATGAACGCTGTTTTCCCATCACTCACCACGATCTTCCGGTGATTTCTGAAATTGAGTTGAAACCGAGACCACCAGAAACGGTTGATGCCGAAGGAATGGCACTCGACTCCCGCCTCTTTCATTGCGTTCAAATAGCGGCGAGGCAACTTGTGCGATCCGATTTCATCAAAAAGAAAATACACTTTCACGCCCGCCCGCGCCCGCTCGATGAGTGCCTGTTGAAAACGCGTTCCTAACTGATCATTCTTCACTATGAAAAAATTCACGCATAGATAAATCTTCGCCTCCTGAATCGCTTGGAAGATCCGATCAAACGTTTGCTCTCCGTCGATGAGTAGTTCCAGATCATTGCCACGCGTGAACGGCAGCCCGCCAAGCACTTGGGCCGCCCGCTTAAAGCCATCATCATCCGGGATTTCCACTTCGTATTGGCGCAACCGCTCGTGCATGGCGACAGCGATCAAGTTCAAGCGGCTGTCATTTTCGCGCCGCCCACCGATTTTTTTTGAAAACCGCGTTCTCCCTAGCAGCCAGTAAAGAGGAATCGCTACAAATGGCACGGTCAGTAGAGAAATCACCCAAGCAATTGTGCCTTGGGAAGTCCGCACATGCATCAGCGCGTGCAGCATGTGCAAGATGCCGACCAAGTAAAATAACAACAAGGCCGCTAGCCCTAACCAAGTGGAGTATTCAAAATCTGAGAATAACATGCCCTCAGATTATCCAGCATCCAGCGAAGGAACAAGCCCGCAGGGAGAGAAGTGGGAGGATCTTGCCAACTCGCGAAAGGTTAAGATTTTTTTAACCGCAGATGGACGCGGATCCAGACTTAAGAATATCCTTCTATGCGTTTGGCATCTTGCCCATGCTCCTTGATTGTTAGGATTAGTCTCGATCGGCGACAAACAGGGTGTGGCTGAAGCGTTTCGCTTTCGGATAGGCTTTCGCACTGATACACTCGACGTCTTTAAACAGGCCTTGGAGGGATTTTGCAAAGGACTTATCGGGATGAGCGGACCAAAAAATCACGCGGCCACCGGGGTGCAGGGCGTTTTTGATGCGGATGATCCCCGGCTTCGCGTAGAGGCGCTCGTTGCGGTTTTGAACAAAAGGGTCTGGGCCATTGTCCACATCTAGCAGAATGGCATGGTAGCGATCCGTCCCGCAGCGGTCGATGAGATCGTAAACATCGCACACATGGATGCCCACACGAGGATCATCTAGCAGGCCACCGTTCACTTCTTGCAGGAACTCGCGGTTCCAAGCGACCACCTCCGGCAGCAGTTCTGCTACATCGACCCGTGCATCCCCGCCTGTTAGTGCGAGGACCCGCTTCAGCGTGAATCCAAAGCCAAGCCCGCCGATGAGAACGCGCGGTTTTTCCGGCAAGTGGTGGCAGGAGAGTTCCGCCATTTGTTCCTCGGAAGAAGATGCCGTGGTGCTCATGAGTTGCAAGCCGGCGACTTTGAGAAAATGTTGGCCATCGTGCTCATGAAGGGTGAGTTGGGCACCATCCGGTGTTTTACAAGTCGCGAGAGTGCGGGTGATTTTCATGGAGTGGAAGAGTCAAGTAGAAGCCTGCGCTGCAATCGCCTCTTGGGCAATTCTTTCGCGCGGGAGGCGAATTCATGCGCCTCCGTTGAGTCATGAAATTTCGCATTTGCATGCCCGGTGTGATCGGTGACGCTCCGGTGCCATGTTGAAGCCACGAATGAAAAGCGCTGCTCTGAAAGACCGCGAGGGATTCAGAGATGCCTTGGTTGCCTGGTTTTCTCTCCATGGAAAGGACTATCCATGGCGGCGAACGCGAGAGCCCTACGCCGTTTTGATTTCCGAGGTGATGCTCCAACAGACTCAGATCACGACGGTCCTTAACAGAGGATTTTACGTGCGATTTTTGGAAATGTTTCCTAATGTAGAATCGTTATCGATGGCGGAGGATGAGCGTTTATTGAAGGCGTGGGAAGGACTGGGCTACTATCGACGTGTTAGACTTCTGCGAGAGACCGCGCGGGCGGTGATCACGGAGCATGGTGGAAAATTTCCGATAGATCTCGTGGCCTTGATGAAGCTGCCAGGTGTGGGCCGCTACACAGCAGGAGCTTTGAGGGCATTTGCATTCGATTTACCGGCAGCGGTGGTCGATGGAAACGTGGCGCGTGTCTTGTCCCGGGTGATGGATTTTTCCGCAGCGGTGGATGACACGGCCGGGCAAAAGCAAATGTGGCAGTGGGCGGAAGCGCTGGCAGATCCTGAGCGACCGCGGATTTACAACTCAGCTCTGATGGAGCTGGGGCAAACGATTTGCAGGCCGGGGGTGCCGGATTGTTTGAGTTGCCCTGTGGCGGAATTTTGCAAAACCCGTGAGCCGGAGAATCTGCCGCTCAAGAAACAAAAAACGGCGGTCACTGCCGTGGATGAATACGCCCTGTGGTTGCGCGACGATGAGGGCCGGTTACTGATGCATCGCGAAGTCGGAAAACGACGCGAGGGATTGTGGAAACTGCCGACACGCGAAGCCGCGGAAATTTCGATGCTGCCTGTTCGGGATGAGCACCGCTACACCATCACACGATATCGAGTGACCCTGCGAGTCCACGATGGCGCGGCCTCGAATAAACTCCTGCACCCTGCGAAGGATGAAGTCTGGCAGAAACTCGAAGACGTGCTTGCGCTCCCCATGCCCTCCCCTTTCCGACGGGTGATTGAGCGATTGTTGAGCGAAATTTAAAATCAAGTGTGACGAAAGGGACCGACTGTGCTTTGGTCAGTCCGGATGGAAAAATTCGTGAGCTTGTCGGGAATTCTGCTAGTCGCTTTGTTAGGCCAATCCTGCTCGGTTTCCCCGCCTCCGGATTTGACTCCCACCAGCGGCGCGACGCGCAGAATCACGGCGGAGAGAGTGAGCGCGGTGGTAGTCACGGATCGCAGAGAACTGGATCGCTGGGTGAACCGTGATTTTGTGACCTCACAAGCCCCTGCCGATGCCGATGCCGATGGCGGATCCGCCGCGCCGATCGCCCCTGATGGCTATTTCCTAACAGCAGATCATGTGTTGTCACGGATGGCAGGACGAAATGTATTTTTAATTTATGGTCAAGGTGGCCGCTTGGCCCCGGCACAGGCGCGAGTGGTCTGGCGCTCCGGTCCATCCGACCTCGCACTGCTCCACATTCCCGTGAAAACGCCTTTTTATTATCGATGGACCCCACCAGACAAATGGCTGCCAGCGGGGAATGCCATCATTCACGGCGGCATTTCCACGGGATTTAAAAAGGGAGGCGGGAAACTGGCCACCACCCTTGCACCAGAGGGAGCGTTTACGGGAACTAGGAAATTCAAAATGGATCTGCCGCTGCAGCCCGGCGACAGTGGAGGCCCTGTGGTGGATGCTCACGGGGCGCTGGTAGGAGTTAATTCCGCCGTCGAGTTTCTCGTGCCGCTGGAAACTGCATTTTTTGTCGATTCTGAGGGCCGCCGACCCAACGTGCAGCAGATGAATGCAATCATAGAGGGTGATCGACGTCGAAATGGTGGTAAGATTTTGCCGTGAACAAACCGGTGGCGATGATGAAACCCGCAATCCAAATGGCAGCAACATGTCTGCTCATGATTTCTTGTGGTGTGGTGGAATCTCCACTGATTCCCGGAAGCCAAGCAGCAGCGGCAAAAGACCAAATCATGCTGGTCAGAAAAAACCCGCCGTCATTTGGTTATCAACGATTTGTGACTCAATGCCACACCTACCCTGAACTCGGGTCGTTTACCAAAAGGCACGGCACTCCTGATTTCCTCGCTGAAACTGGCAATCGCGAGAGGCGATATTTTATTCTTTATTATTTGCAGGTTCGTCATGCGTTTGCCTGCCGCACCCGCTCCGCCAGCGACAGTGTGGTGGAATTCGCTGGGCCCTATCCGATTACCAAAGGGGAATACAAACTGCTAGATGGCTTCCGGCGCGAGGCGGCTAAGAGGCAACCTCAAGCGATCAATTAAATTGCTTTAATTGCGCCTAAATAATATCGCGCAACTTACTCCTTGTTTCTTTTATACGCGCTAGTAACTTCAAAACAGTCGAATTGGCTTGTGCTGAGAAGACTATACAAAATCGGGGCATTTGCCTCAAACATACAAAAAATAACATAATTAAACCTATGAAAATAAACACAAGAATGCGTCAGGGCTTCACTTTGGTGGAGCTACTCGTCGTTATCGTGATCATCGCTGCGCTCGCCGGCCTCACCGCTCCCATGGTGATTCGCCAGCGCAAAAAGGCCGACCAAACCGAAGCAGTCAACAACGCCCGTCAGATCGGGCTTGCGCTCTTCGAATTTGAAACGGAATACGGAAGTTTCCCGGATGATTCTACTGCCACAGCCGTTAAAGATGCGACTGATACGGAATTGGTAACAGGAACCACTGCAAACGACCGTTTTCGCCAACTCATCCGTGCGGGCATCGCGCAATCGGAAACGATGTTCTACGCGAAAACTTCATTCACCAAGAAGCCTGACGGCATCATGACCACCGCCGCACAAGCATTAGGACCGGGAGAAAATGGATTTGGCATCCTTATGAACACAGACAAAGGCCTCAGCGCTGCAGGCAATCCTAGCCGACCCATCATCGCCACTCCTTTCAAAATCGCGATGGACGGAACGTTCGACTCCGATTTCTTTGACGGCAAGGCAGTCGTCCTAAAATTGGATAACAGCGTCACCTCGCTTGCGATCGTCAAGGATTCCGGCAACGTCAAACTTAACGGTAAGACGATGATAGAAACCGGTGCGGACACAGTTTGGGGCGTCACCGATATCAAGCCAACTTGGGCCTATCCGAAGCCTAAGACAGGCACGTGATTCTGACTTGAAATAATCCTAAACCGGCAGGCCCTTCATGGCCTTCCGGTTTTTTTGTTGCCTGGAAGGGAAACGTGCGCGACAGACCTCATAAGAAACTTTTCCGAACAACTGCATGTCCGAGCCAGACTCCAAGCCATCTAGGGCCTTCCTTCCCTACCCCGTTTCCACCCTCAGCCCGCCAATCGTGCCGAACGACCTCACGTCGTTCAAATCCCGTGGGATTTCCGAAGTCGAGCGGGACCTTCAGCAAAAACTCCAGGAAATTCGTGAGATCTACCTTCAAACGATCGATCATTTCAACTGGAACAAGCTCGTCTATGAGGCGGACATTCAGTTCGAGCCCATCGTGGGCCAAATTTACCATCTTTATGAAATGCGCGGGAGGCGTCTGCTTTCGATGATCTCGCCGCTTGAATGGTCGCAAAAGCATCTCGCCACCGTCCGGCTCAACGTGGACCGGCAATGGAAAATCGTGGAGACGGGATCACAAGTGGACTCCCGCGAACTTTTCGGAAGCCCGGAAATTTAGCCGGCTAAGTTCTCGTTCACGGCTCTCCGATGGTGAGCGCCTTGGACGGACCCGTGAACCTTTTGCCACCGAGTTTGGTTTGCAGGCGCAGGCTCCACTGATCGCCCTTTACCAAAGCGGCACCTGCGGTCTCCGAGTTGAAAACAAACTCCGTTGCGGTGCGTGAGAGTGAGTTGAGTTTTTTTTGTTCCAGGCAGACGCAACCCGCAGTGGTAATCTCATCGATGAAAATTCCTGTGGGGGATTTCGGAGCAGCCTCGTAGGTGTAAATCGCGCCGCCAGTGGTGAAATAGCGGAAACGAACCCGGATTGGACTGGGTGACAATGGAAGGGCGATACTCATGACCGTGGATATTTTATCATAAGCCGTGTCAGAAAGGCCCTTGATAGGACTGCCAAGGGTTTTCCAAGTGACGCCGCCGTCGGCGGAGGCTTCTACTGCGAGGGTGCTAGCTTTTGTCATATAGCCACGGCGAAATACGAAACTGAGTTTCGCATTGGCATTCGCAATGATGTCCCGGTCGATCTCGAATGACTGCTCTGGCACGCCCCGGAGGATGGGGTCGTAGGAGATGGGAAAAGTGAGGTGGAAGGACTTCAGCCCAGGCATACTCACGGTGCCGTAGCCGGAGTAGGTGGACATGGTCGCCATCAGGCCATAGCCACCGGTGGTGCGATCGAGGATTTTTACCGCCGTCGTGGTTTCGGCGTTCTCTTTCCAAGCACCCGTGCTTTGCTTGAACGTCGCCACCTCGATGGATTCCGCGCCTTGTGGCGGCGTGAATGAAAACACGGTGGATTGGTTGGAGGGAAGTATGGCAGGCCCGGTCATTTGAAGATCGCAGCCGAGTTGATCCGGATTGATGAGTGTCACCGAGTATTCGTACGACGTCGGGATACCGTCACCGGAGATTCCGGAGACCTTGACCCGGAAGGTCGTATCATTCGAAACGAAACGTGCCGCAGCGGCAATACCCACCTGCCAGGTGATGGCAGGGTCACCGTAACCGGTTTTCCGTTTGACGTTACTCACCGCGACGGGCGTTCCATCGGCGGTCGCCATTTCCACTGTCGCGAAAGAAAAATTGGCACCGGTCCGACTCAATGACCAGTAAGGTGAATTGATTGGAGCCGGGAAAAATCCAGCCGCTGGATAACTCACAAATGCTGCTGTATCGGGCGGGAGAAGTTCGCTCAAATTAGGAACCACATAAAGGCAATTCGTAGGCGGACGAGTAACTCCGCTGCCGGGTTGGTCACCCGTGGCATAATCGGTCGCGCTCGGAAGCAAGCACCAGCGGCGGTGCCCGACGTCGGTATTCCACGCGGAGGTGGCGGAGCCATTCGAAAGCGACTCAATCATATATTCCGTAATGGCTCCCGGCCCAAACAGGCCGAAGGCAAAGTTCCCATGAGCACTCGCGTTCCAAGCAGCCGCTGACCAACCGGTGAGATTACTAGGCGGATTGTGGGAAATTGCCAAATCCGTTCCATTGCTCGAATTGTAATTTCTGATGAGCATCAGCGCCGATTGCTGGGCGGCGGCGGTTTTGAGAGTGGACGAGGCAGGCTTGAATAGATCGGCCGAGCCGATCGCCACGGTGGCAGTCGTATTCACAAAAACATCGGCTGGCACACCGCACATGGCGCGGAAGTAGTTAAGACGCCGTTCCACATCATCGACGAAAGCCCCCGCCGTAGTTCCCGCGTTACCGGAGTAATTTCCCGTCCATCCAACCCGGCTGGAATACCCTTCAGATGCCTGGTACACCGCGTGCCAGAATGCGAGGACATCGTTGCGATCCTGATTATTCACGCTGAAACCCGAACTCTGCATCCGCGCCGGAGCAACGGGACAACTACCTGGCTGCCATGCCCAGGCCATATTGGGAAATCCAGCGAAGATTAATGCGAGGGCCAAATGAAAAGAGCGGGCTTGGTTTTCCATGACTCACGAATAATGACTCTTCCAAATTTTTAAGCAATCTTTACTTTTCTACGCGATCGCGTAAGTAAATTTTAAAAAACCGAAGATTAAGCAATACCAAGCTCGTAGCGTAGCGCGGAAATACAAAAAATTGTCGCGGTCTCAACCCGCAGCACAATCGTTCCAAGCGACACGGGTAGGAAACCAGCAGCGATCGCGGCGGCGGTTTCTTCCGCAGAAAAATCTCCCTCCGGGCCGACCAGCAGAGTGACTTGAGTCGTGCTAGGATGCTGCCGGAGCGTTTGACGAAGCGGCTTCGCCCCATTAGCAAGCGAGGCGATAATTTTAGGCCCTGTCACTGACGACTGGGTGGAAATCCAGCGCTCAAAAGTCAGAGGCTCGGCGATCACTGGCAATGTATCCTGACCGCATTGCTTGCAGGCTTCAAGGGCGTTGCGCCGCCATTTCTCAGATTTCCCCTCGCCGGGTTGGACCACCGTGTAGCGGGTGATAAGTGGCTGGATCGCTGCCACGCCGAGTTCCACGGATTTCTGAACGATCAGATCCATGTTTTTTCCCTTTGGAATCGCCTGCGCCAGAGAGATGGCAGGCAATAAGCTCTGGGACAAAAGGATTTCCCCGATTTTTAAATGAACTTTGTCCCGTGAAACACTCAGCACCTCAGCGAAAGCGCGACGCCCATTTCCATCGAAGATCGTGATGATTCCCCCGGGCTGGATGCGAAGAACCTGCCCAAGATGGCGCGCTTCATCACCCGTCAGCGTCGGCTCCGTCAGCCAAGAATCAGAGGGTAGGTAAAAGCGGGGCATGGTGGAAGTTGATGGTTTAAAGTTGATGGTTGATAGTGAATGAGAAGACGAAGAAGGGGATGGTCGTTCCCCTCTCTGACTATCAACTATCAACTCCCAACCATCAACATCGCTCACAGATCAAAAAACCGCTTCGCCTTTTGGAAAAATCCTTCTTGCATCGGGGAATTGTGGTCACCGATCGACTCAGAAAAGGCGCGGAGTTTCTCCTGCTGATCGCCGTTGAGCTTGGTAGGAACTTCCACCTGAACGCGGACGTTGAGATCGCCACGGCGGCCATTTGACAACGATGGCATGCCCTTTTCGCGGAGGCGGAAAACGGTGCCGCCCTGAGTGCCGGTGGGGATTTTTATAGAAGATTGCCCGTCCAGCGATGGGACTTTCAGCTCGCCGCCCAGCGCCGCCACACTGAAGGGGAGTGGCACTTCGCAGAACAAATCCGCATCATCGCGCTCGAAAACATCATGATCACGGACGTGAAGGAAAACGTAGAGATCGCCCGCCGCTCCGCCACGGACGCCGGCATCGCCATTCGTGGAAGAACGCAGTCGCGTGCCGGTATCCACGCCCGCCGGGATTCGCAATTTGATGCGGCTGTCACGTTGAACCCGGCCATCGCCTTTGCAACTCGTGCAGGGATCGGAAATCGTTTCACCCGCGCCCCGGCATTCTGGACAGGTTGATTGCTGGATAAAAATGCCCGCCTGCCGCGCCACCACTCCGCGACCTCCGCAGCTGGAGCACACTTTCACGCCACCAGCACCCTTGCTGCCTTTTGCTTCACAGGGTTCGCACGGCACATATCGCTCGATTTCGAGTTCCTTCTCAACACCGCGTGCGGCTTCTTCGAGTGAAATTTCTAGATCGTAGCGTAAATCACTTCCCCGCTGTTTACCAGAACCCTTGCGAGAGCTCCCACCGCCGAAAAATTCCTCAAAGCCGCCTCCGAAGGCACCGCCGAAGACTTGGGAAAACAGGTCCATCGGATCGTGAAAACCGCTACCGCTCGCGCGTCCGCTGCCACCGTTGAAGGCGGCGTGGCCGTAACGATCATAGGCGGCCCGCTTGTCCGCATCACTGAGTGCTTCGTAGGCCTCGCCGAGTTCTTTAAATTTATCCTCAGCCGTGTGATCGCCCGGGTTTTTGTCCGGGTGGAATTTCACAGCGAGCTTGCGGTAGGATTTTTTGATTTCGTCCGCAGTGGCATCACGTGTGACGCCTAGGATTTCGTAATAGTCGCGTTTATCAGCCATTTTCTTTATAAAACCGGAGTTGGAAGCTTAGAAACGACCACGCTTGCAGGGCGCAGCAAGCGATCCCGCAATCGGAACCCGCGGCGGTGCGTGCGCAGAATTCGGCCTTCCTCACCTTCGGAACATTCTTCCTGGGAAACTGCATCGTGCAGGTTCGGATCGAACTTACCCGTGGTCGGGATTTCCTCTACACCCTGGGAGGTGAGAAATTCATTGAGCTGGCGGCGAACCATATCCATGCCGATGTAGATCATCGACTTCGTGTCTTGCGCGGCGGCCAGCATCCCCATTTCAAAATTATCGATCACAGGCAGGAGATCTTCGAGTAGGCGCTGGTTGGCATAACGGATGGCATCCTCGCGCTCGCGGGCGGTGCGTTTGCGCAAGTTATCCATCTCGGCGGCGGTGCGCAGGGAGATTTCTTTCCATTTCGCAGCTTCGGCTTCGAGAGTTTCCCATGGATCGAGCTCAGCGACCGGCGCGGCTGAAGTGACATCCACTTCAGCGGTGTCTTCCGGAATTTCCTGCGGAGGGGTTGAATCGTTGGCGGCTTGCATGGCGGATAGCTGTAATCGCAGATGAGCACGCGTCAACCTCTTCAAAGCATGAGGCGAATTTTATCGAGCATCACCGCTGTCGGAAATCCGCTTGCCAACTGCGTTTTGTGACAGTAACCAATCGCCCCCACGCAAGAATTTGCGTCCTCTGATTTCCATTTTATGAAGTTGGCGAAATTGCTCAGCGCAGACCAGATCATCCTTAATATGAAGGCTGTGGAGCATTGGCCCGCGATCATCGAGTTAGTCGATCATCTGGTGCTGACGGGCCAGCTTCCTCCAGACCATAAAGAAGAAATGGTGGAAGCCTTCCGCCTCCGCGAGGAGCAAGTGAGTACGGGCATCGGCCTTGGAATCGCCATTCCTCATGCGTTTTCAGATCGACTGGAACAAGTCATCGCTGTTTTTGGAAAATCCAAAGCCGGCATCGACTTCGAAGCCCTCGACAACGCACCAGTGCATTTCATCATCCTCTTCATCGTTCCAAGGAAGGGTTATCACATGCACCTGCAGACCTTGGCCGCCATTGCGAAAATGTTTACTAACGTCAAGGTCCGCAGCCAGCTTGGCCTAGCAGAAACATGTGAGGAGATCCTTGAAATACTCGATCCCAAGCCACTCCGTGTGGGGGCTTAAAATTCCACCACCCGACCGCTTGTTTTATGACGCTCCTTCAGGAACTTGAATCCCGCCTCGCCGCCGCTCTAACTGCCACTTTCGGCGAGCCGATGAAGGCCGAAGTTACCCCAGCAGCCGATCTTCGTTTTGGTGACTATCAGGCAAACGCCGCCATGGTGCTCGCCAAACAAAGGAAAACCAATCCCCGTGCGCTCGCGCAGGAAATCATCGACAAGCTTGACCTAACAGACCTCGCGACGGCCGACATCGCGGGCCCGGGTTTCATCAATTTCCATATCCTTCCCGCAGCATATGCAGCATATGTGCAAACTCTTATTCGTGATGAGCGCCTCGGTGTTCCGGAAACAGGAGAGGGCAAAACGATCGTCGTCGATTTCTCTGCGCCGAACGTGGCGAAGCCGATGCACGTCGGCCACATCCGCTCAACAATCATTGGTGATTCGCTCGCTCGGATCGCGAGATTTCTCGGCTTCCACGTCATCGCGGATAATCACATCGGCGATTGGGGCACGCAGTTCGGCATGATTCTTTACGGCTGGAAAACCAAGCTAAACCGCGAAGCTCTAGAAGCCGATCCGATCCCCGAGCTCGTCCGCATTTACCGCGAGGTGAACGCGGAAATCAAGACGGACGATACTCTGCTAGAAGTTTGCAAGGCCGAGTTAGTGAAACTCCAAGCAGGCGATGCAGAAAACCTAACAATTTGGCAACAGTGTATCGACTTCTCGAAACTTGGTTTGCAAAAGATCTATGATCGCCTTGACGTGAAATTCGATTATTGGCTGGGCGAGAGTTATTACAATGATCGCCTGCCTGGTCTGGTCGAGGAGTTCTTGGAAAAAGGAATCGCCCGCGAGAGTAATGGTGCGGCTTGCGTTTTTTCGGATGGAACGAAGAAGTTAGAAGAAGACCCTTTCAAAGTCCACCGCGAGGACGGATGGAACGATAACCCGGCACTCATCCGCAAAGCAGACGGCGGATTTCTCTATGCCACCACGGATCTAGCAACGATCCAATTCCGCATCGACGAATGGAAAGCGGATCACATCTGGTATGTCGTCGGCGTGCCGCAGCAACTGCATTTTCGCCAGCTTTTCGATGCCGCAGCGCGTTGGGGGAAGACCGGGGATTTTAAACACATCGGCTTCGGCTCGATTCTCGGCGACGACCGGAAGCTCATGAAAACTCGCTCCGGCGATAACGTCGGCCTGATCGAAGTGCTCGAAGAAGCCGTCGAACGTGCCGCGGCGGTGATCGCGGAGAAAAGCCCGGATCTTACGAGCGAGGAAGCCGCGCAAATCGCGGAAACTGTCGGCATCGGCGCAGTGAAATTTGCTGAGCTTTCGCAAAACCGCCTCACTGATTATGTGTTCTCGTGGGATCGGATGCTCGCGCTACAAGGCGACACCGCACCCTATTTGCAATATTCTCACGTTCGGATTCGTTCGATTTTTCGCAAACTGGACGCGCCATTCGATCCCACCGCCCACAAAATCCACCTCAATGAAGATGCGGAAATCCACCTCGCACGGCTGTTAGCACGTTTTGGCGAGGTTCTACCGACCATTCTTGAAGATTTCCGCCCGAACCTTCTGGCAAACTACGTTTTGGAATTGGCCCGAGCGTTTCACTCGTATTTTGAAGCCTGTCCGGTGCTCAAGGCCGATGAGCCGGTCCGCTCGAGCCGTCTTGCGCTTTGCGATCTCACTTCACGCACACTCAAGCAAGGGCTCTATCTTCTAGGTATCAATGTGCCGGACCGGATGTGAATGCGCGCGTTAGTTTTTTGTATTCCCATTCCGGATTTTGGCGATAGAACACACCTTCTACTCATTCACCCATGAAGCCCCCTTTCTACGTCATCGGCCACAAAAACCCAGATACCGATGCCATTTGCTCGGCAATTGGATATGCTGCCTTGTTGCGCGCCGTCGGCGAGGAGCCCGGCGCTCTCGCCGCCCGTTGTGGTGAAATTTCCCAACGCACGAAGTGGGTGCTGGAACGCGCTGGCTTGGAAGCCCCGCTGCTGATCACCGATGTCCGGACGAATGCCGGAATGATCTGCCATCGCAAGGTGACGAAAATTTCATTGTCGGATACTTTCCTAACTGCCTATCGGCGCATGCTCCACGCACAAATTCGCTGTGTCCCGGTTGAGGATGAGGATGGAAATCTGTGCGGCATTCTTCGCTATTTCGATTTACTCAAGCTCCTGCTGCCCGCAGATACCGAGGGCCTCAGCGTGCGGACGATCCATGTCTCGTTGGCGAAACTGGCGGACACCCTGCAAGCGGAGAGCCTCGGTGCGATGCTGCCATCGCCGGAGTTCGAGGAGGATCTCATTTTGTTAGTCGGCGCTTCATCACAAGCCACCGTGGACATGCGCCTCAAAGAGGCCGTCAAGGATGGGAATGTTTCGCAATTTCTAGTGATCTGCGGTGACCGCCCCATCGTGCAACGCTATGCCATTGATAACGGCGCACGTGCTTTGTTAGTCACCGGAGGCAATGCAATTTCAGGAGAGATCCTCTCTTACGCCTCGCGCAGTGGCGTGGTGGTTCTGCGCTGCAATCAGGATACGGCCAGTGCCTCTACGCTGATCCGCTGCTCCCGCACAGTCCGCCATGTGATGGAGGAAAATTTTCTAACTGTTTCATCCTCCGAGTCCGTCTCCCGATTGCGTAAACGGCTGGGCACGCTGGATCAGGATTTGTTCCCAGTGGTCGAACACACTGGCGGAAAAATGGTGGGAGTCATCGCGAAATCCGATCTTGTCGATCCCCTGCGCATCCGTCTGGCCCTCGTCGATCACAACGAATACGCCCAAGCGGTCAACGGTGTGGAGGAAGCGGAAATCACAGAAGTCATCGACCATCACCGCCTTGCCGGAGACCTCGTTTCACGGGAGCCGATCCGATATCTCAACGAACCCGTCGGCTCCACCTGCACCCTCGTAGGTAGGAAGTTTTTCCATCGCGGTCTGATGCCCCAGCCAGCAGTCGCCATGTGCCTTTGTGCGGGGATCGTCTCCGACACACTTTGCCTAACATCACCAACCACAACACTGCTAGATCGAGAAATGCTCAATTGGCTCAGCGGCGTGGCAGGCGTTAATCCCCAGAAGTTTACCGAGGAATTTTTCGCCGTGGGCTCATTGATTGCAAATGGAACACCGGAAGAAATCCTCAATGCGGACCGCAAAGAATTCACCGAGCAAGGATTATCCGTTAGCATCTCACAAGTGGAAGAGCGCGATCTTCATGGTTTCGCCGCGCGGCGTGAGGAGCTAGAAGCAGCATTGAAGGATCTATATACTCACCAGAAGTATGATCTCGCAGTGCTCGCGGTCACCGATGTCGCATTGCATCACAGCATGATTCTCGCAATCGGTCAGGAAGGCGCTCTTGCGAAGTTGCCCTTCGAGCGGATGGATGAGACTCTGTTTCACGCACCGGGCGTCGTCAGCCGCAAACGACAAATCTTCCCCGCCGTGTGTGAAGCGATTCAGCACTCGCGTTGATAGCAGAGCGAGCAATCACAACGGAAGGTCGTAACTCCGTCCGCCCAGGCCTTCATACCATCTCAGGTAGGCGAGATTGACCATCGAGTAGCCACCGGGCGTTGGGTAGTCTCCCGTAAAATACCAATCGCCGCAATCCCCTTTGATCGACGCGTGGAGGTTATCAATGTTTTGGAAAATCACTTGGACCTCTCCTGCCCAATCGATGCCTTCGGGATAGACCATACGGCTGACTTCATCTGATATTTCCTCCGCTGTGAATGCTTCATACACCGCCTTCACCCGGTTCTGCCTTTCGCCGGGCGGCTTATCCAGCTCGGCACGGCAGTCATCGTAAATCCGATCTAGCAGCGATTGCCTGCCTGCTCGCCGGTGCAGTGCGACGGCCGCCGTGAAGGCGATAAACTTACCCAGTTCCGACATATCGATGCCATAACAATCCGGGTAACGAATCTGCGGAGCGGTGGAGCAAACGACGATTTTAGATGGCTTAGTCCGTGCGAGGATTTTCAAAATCGACTGCTTGAGTGTCGTGCCGCGGACGATCGAATCGTCGAGCGCCACGAGATAACCACCCGGTTTCACGACGCCATACGTGATATCGTAAACGTGCGAAACCATTTGGTCGCGGCCTTTCTCTTGGGAGATGAAAGTTCGCATTTTGATGTCTTTGTGGGCGATTTTTTCACCCTGCGGCCAATTCCTCAGGATGAGGTCATCGACGAGATCGGGAGTTAGATTCCCGGCGGCAGATGCCTCCAAAATCGAACACCGGACTTGCTGCCGACGGAACAAGCGAAGCCCGTCCATTAAACCGTAGTAGGCAGTCTCCGCAGTGTTAGGAATAAAGGAGAAAATGGTTTTTTCAAATGCTCCATCGATGGCCTCCACCACCTGCGGCACAAGCGCGGCACCCATCGCTTTTCGCTCCCGATAGATTTGTGGGTCGTTGCCTCGTGAGAAGTAGATTTTTTCAAATGAACAAGGCGTGAATTTTT
Organism: Akkermansiaceae bacterium; assembly: GCA_025363295.1. GTDB lineage: Bacteria > Verrucomicrobiota > Verrucomicrobiia > Verrucomicrobiales > Akkermansiaceae > Luteolibacter. The sequence goes on along the minus strand of JANYEC010000034.1, from coordinate 6,284 downwards.
GCGGCGGCGCGAATGCAGAATCACTCATCGTGCCATCCGACTTGATCGTGATGATCGAGCCGGGATCGACGGCTTTTACCTGATCGGCTTCCGCTTCGAAAACTGTCATCAATGGCACACGCTCTGAGGCGAATGCGATCACCTCGTCCGTGATCAGCATGTGACACGGCCGAATGCCGCGTGGATCGCGCATCACGAACATGTCGCCATTGCCAATCGCTCCGCAGATCGCGTAGCCGCCGTCCCACTCGGCCGCGGATTGGGCGACGAGTTTGGGCACATCAAGAGCGGCGGAAATTCTAGCAGGTATTTCCGCGCCTGGGACACCGGCATCGCGGAGGTGGCGATAGAGGTCGGTGTGGGCTTCGTCGAGATGGTAGCCAATCTCCTCTAACACGGTTTGGGTATCAGTACCGAAAACTGGGTGCTGGCCACGGTCGATGAGCACATCATTGAGCTCGGCGGCGTTGGTCATGTTGAAATTCCCCATGACCATGAGCGTACGCGTGGGCCAATTGCTGCGGCGCAGATAGGGATGGCAGCAGCCGGCATCAAACTCACCCGAAGTGCCGTAACGAAGATGGCCAATGAGGATTTCACCGCCGAAATCAAAGTGTTTTTTGACGCTCTCGGGGTCCTTATGATTCATGATTCCCTTGCGGGACATTTTGTAGAAATTTTTCGTTTCCTTCCGGAAAATCTCGGAAAGTGCATCCGGTTCCACGCCGCGCCGCCGATGGACGTATGATTGGCCAATGGGCATATCGATTTTCACACAGCCGATGCCGGTGCCGTCTTGGCCCCGGTTCCGCTGCTTTTCCATTAGCAGGAAAAGTTTGTTCAGGCCCCAAAGACAGGTGCCGTAGCGATCATAATAATACGCCAGTGGCTTGCGGAGTCGAACTGCGGCGATCCCGCATTCGTGAGTGAGGAAGTCGCTCATGCGTGAGTGGAGATTAACATCATTCGCCGATAACGCGAACGCGGACGCCTTCTTCGGGAACCATTTGCCCTAAAACCGTACCGCCATCGCCCGCTTTGAGAGCAGCAGCCACATCCGCCTCGGCGACGATCGCCACCCAGCCGATGCCCATATTGAAAGTGTGAAAGCGGTCTGCGGCATCGACGTGAGAGAGAAGTTTCTCAATGCCGGGGAGCTCCCAACGCGGAATTTCAAGATCGGCACCCATTCCACGGAAAAGGCGCTCGAGGTTTTCTGGGAGGCCGCCACCGGTGATGTGCGACATTGCCTTCGGCTTCACGCCGGATTTTTTCAGATCGCGGGTCACATCATGATAAAGGCGGGTCGGCTTCAGCCACGCGTGAAGTTCCTCGTCGGTGACCTCGCCGGGAAACTCGTTGAGCACGCGGCGGACGAGCGACCAACCGTTCGCGTGGATGCTATCAGACGCGTATCCGATTAGCACATCGCCCACGGCGACCGTCGTGGGGTCGATGAGATCGGGCTTTTCCGCGCAGCCGATACAGAAGCCGGAAAGCTCGATGACATCGAGAGGAACGATCCCCGGCATTTCAGCAGTTTCGCCTCCCGCTAGAATGCAGTCACATGCTTCGAGGTAATCGGCCATGCCGGAAATGAGCCGTGTGATTTTTTCCTCATGCAGGGCTGCGATGCCGATGTAATCGAGAAAAAGCAGCGCATCGCCACCGGTGGTGAGAATGTCGTTCACGCTCATGGCGACGAGGTCCTTGCCCGCTGTTTCGAGAAGGTCGTGCTCGAGGAGGAGTTCCAGTTTCGTCCCAACGCCATCGCAACCCGTCATCATGACGGGCTCCTTGTAGCTGCTCAGATCGTAACAAGCGGCGAAAAGCCCGAAAGCTCCCCACAGTTTGCGTGTCTGTTGAGTTCTGCGCACGTGAGTGCCGATATCGCCCACTAAAGCGGCCGCTTTACGCGTATCCACTCCAGCCTGTTGGTAAGTTAACTTGCCCGCCATATTCCGCTGGGGGAGTTCTACAAGCCACCTCCCCGGCGTCACGAAGAAAAAAATTTGAGTTCTTAAAAACCCACTTCTCGGCTCCCCCTCCCGATTTTTAAAGCAATTTGGGCCGTGATTTTAAAAATTCTAAAAAGAATGACACCTATAACTTGAAAATGTTCAAAAAAAGATTGCCAACCTAAAAAGATTATCATAATTATCAGAAAGGTTAGCGAAGTAGATATTTAAGACATCTTGACAACCTGCTGAAATTCCCTAGAACCGGATCGAAATCTAAAACCACGATGAATCCACAAGCCCCAACCATCCATCTCGACTCAGGTCTTGAAATTGGCTACGGCAGCCCACTCGCCCGCTTCGGGCAAGAGGTGGTGCTCACCGGAGGCACTCATTTCTTGCTGGCCCGCAACGGCAGAGGCAAGACGACACTGCTTCGCACGCTTGCCCGCACTTTGAAGCCCGTTTCCGGAAAATTCCGGGTTGAAGGCTTCGTGCAATATCTTCCTGAGGACCTCCGCTTTGATCCTGAAATCAGTCCGGCAATTATTTTCCGGATGATGCTGCCTAAGGGCAAAGTGGCCGAGGCGCTGAATCTCGCGAGCCGCATCGAGCTCGACGTCAAAAAGCCCTATGGTCGCCTCTCGACAGGTAACCGTCGCAAGACGAACCTGATCATGGCCGAGTTTTCCGTAAAACCGGACACAGGGAATATTCTTCTGCTAGATGAACCCTTCAGCGGTCTGGATGCTTTCGCCCGCCAGGCCTTCGAGGAAATTTGGAAAGCCTCTTCTAACAATGTGCTGCGCCTCGTGAGCTGCCATCCGGATTACGATTCGATGGTCATGCCAAGCGCGGTCATGATCGAAGGTAAAAACGCCCGCCATTTCAACGAACAAGGCCAAACCTGGAGTGGTCTGAAAAACTTAATGAACTGATCGCCATGAGACTTTTCCGACTTACATTTGCAACGATCCTTGAGCGCAAAGCTTGGGCGATTTGTGCCTTTGCAGTGGCGGTTTTGCCTTTCGCACTGCCGATGATTTCCAGCGCCACTGAAAAGCCAATTCTCGTGCAGCCAGCTCGAATTCAGGCCGCTTGGGGCACGCTTTGGGTTTGTGCGCTGATCTGGGGCCTGTTCACCGCCGCCCGTGAGGGTGAGACGAACGCAAAGACAGGCGTAGGTGAATATTTCCTAACCACCGGTCTATCAGCTACGCGCCAACTTTTTGAAATCTGGCTCGCGGTTTTCTCCTTCGTCGCGCCCCTTGCAATTCTAGCAGCTGCGATATGCCACTTTGCTGCAGGACCTGCGAATGCAGCAGAGCGATCAATGTGGCTGGTTCTGAATGTGCAATATACGGTGCTATTCCTGATCGTGATCGCGCCGTTGCTAGCACTCGCCACCGCGATCGCATCACGCTTCGGCGGTATTACCGGATTCGCAGTCACCTTGTTCATCATGCTCTATGGTCTCTATGGCGTGGGCTACCTCGATAACATGCTGAAGCTGGAGCAAAATCCCATTCTCCACGGTTTCTGGTTGTTTTCACCCCACTACCATTTGGCAGATCTCACCCAGCGTCTCTATTTCAAGAGCGGCGCCCTGCCCGGCCCTGCGTTCTGGAACATGTCTCTCTACTTTACCGGAATTCTCGCGGTGTATGTAGGCCTCTCACGCCTGTGCTTCCGCACCCGAGTTTCCGCCTAAACTTTTCAAACGACTCAAAAAAATTTACCGATGTCACGCATTCTCACCCACGCAATCTCCGCAGGCCTCATCGGCACTGGCGTATTTGCTTGGGCGCTTGCCGGACGCCCACTGATCACGAACCCTGAGCTAAAAGCTCCATTGAATCCTCTCGGAATCAATGGCAGTCCTTACGGCCAAGTCTTCGCTCTCGCGATGCAAGGGCCGATCGAGACTTACTTTGATAACCGCACTGGCGGCATGGCGCATGAACATGAAGAAGGCGAAGGAAGCGACCACGATCATGAGGCGGAAACAGTTAACAATAACACATCCAATACCCATCATTCGTTAGATGTCCGTTTCCAACATCTGCTCACCTCGATGAATCAAGCCTGCGAGGCGCGGACCAATCCCCGATCATCGAGCAAAGCCCAAGAACTTTATATGCGTCGCCAAGTGGAGGACAAGCTACGCTTTGCCTACCAGCTCGATCCTTCTAATTATAACAATTATAACTCGCTGCACTTCTTCCTCAGCGAGCCATCGCTGGGAACCCGCCCGGAACTGAGCTCAACGGCACAAAAGCTCGCGGATGATACCATTCAATATTGCTTCAAGCAGCAGAACGATCCCCGGCCTAACTTAACAGCCGCAGGTGCCTGCACCAATGTTTTGCAGTTGATGTTTGCCGATCAAGAGTCCCCTTCTCCTAAATTTGATACTACGCAAATGCGTAGCTATCTTAATATTCTCAATCAGTGTATTACTCGTTACGAAGCCGAAGCACGGGTATGGGATCAAACAAAAAACTGGGAGCTGTTATCACCCGCCGTCGTCCAGGAATGGACCGATCGTTACGATTTCGTCCGTAAAATCCGAGATGCCTCGGAACAAGCGATTCGCATCTTCGAATCAAAACACAATACGCAAGCATCCAACTAAAGTTCTCCCGATTTAAAATTAAAAATTAGAGTTTTTCTATTATGTCCGTTTTTTCCGCCATCCTCGAACCGCCACCGCTCCCGGGTCATTCCCCGGCAGCCGCGCCGGCGCGTTTTATGGCGGGCATGCGCGGATCCGATTTGTTAGGAATCATTTTCCGGGTCTGCCGTGAATTACGGGTGTCCGATATTCAAATGCGGGCCGAGCGCCCGGTGTATATCCATACTAACAAAGGCATGGAGAAACTCGATTTCCTTGGAATCCTTTCCGCTGGCAACATGGATGAGATTCTCAAGGAACTCATCACTAACCGTGAAAGCGGCAGCCATGGCTTCGGCAATGATCAGAACTTGGAGCAGCGCGTGGACGAAAAAATCCGCCTCGCGATTTCCAAATTCGCAGAAACCCGTGTGGCCGATTTCTCGTGCGACGGCGTGCCCATGGGCGACAGCGGCGAACGCTCGGGCCGGCTGCGAATCCAAGCCCACCTCAGCTCTTCCGGGCTCGGCGTGACCTGCCGGATTCTCAACGATTTCATCCCTGAGTTAGAATCCCTCGGCATCGATCCGGATACGACCGACACGCTACGCCACGGTGTTTTGAAGCGCGCCGGACTTTGCCTCGTGACTGGCCCTACCGGCTCGGGAAAATCCACCACGCTTGCTTCTCTCATTGACTGGCTGCGCCGCAATCATCCCAAGCACATCGTCACCGTCGAGGATCCGATAGAATATCAATATCCTGATGATATGGATGACCCGGATTATCCTGGCCATCGCATTCCTTCACCCAGCATCGTGACCCAACAGGAAGTCGGACGCGACCTACATTCTTATCGCCAAGGCCTCAAGGACGTGTTGCGGAAAGCACCTCATGTCATTCTGCTAGGAGAAATCCGTGATCGCGAAGCAATGGAAACTTGTATGGAAGCCGCACAGACGGGCCACCTAGTGCTTTCCACTCTGCATACGACCGGCGCAGTCAAAACCATCGGCCGGATCTTGGAGCTCTACCCCAAGGATAGCCACAGCTCAGTGCTCAGTCGCCTCGCGGAAATTCTGATTTTCATTCACTCCCAAGGCCTGCTTAACGGCGTGCAGCGCCGGGTGCTGACTTACGAATTTCTACAAAACAACGACGACGCCGTCTCTAGCGCCATTTCCAATTACGACGGCGGTGCTCGTTCCCTTGAGGATGTCATCCGCCGTGCCGGCAATATCGAATGGGACAACAATCTCCGCCGCCTGCTCAACCAGGGACTCATCACCCGCGACACGTTTGAGAACGTCAAAATGAACCGCAACGATGATGGTGAGTAAGCTCAATCTATAACCTCTTCACTTTCTATACTAACCAAAACCGACGGTCACAGACCGCCGCTGCAACACGCAATTTTCCGAGACTGCAAAGACGATTCAGAATGCCTCAGAACTTACCCTGATCCGTCCTAGCTTTCTCACTCTGACAAAACAACAACACACCCGAATAAAAAATAGAAAATAACACACTATGAAACTGACAAACACCCTGAATAAGAAGTCCAAGTCCGGTACGCATTGCGCCAAGTAGAATGACACCGGCGTGCGGATGCTGAATCCGCTTTAGTTAGTCGTTGCGCCAGAAAGAATGACACCCGGATGAAAACACTATCTGGGATCATGAGTCATCAAAGCAAAGAAGAATATCTGGAG
>JANYEC010000025.1 GCA_025363295.1 Akkermansiaceae bacterium | reverse complement strand
GCCCGCCACCCCGAAAGCCGCATGAGCCCCCCGGCGCGGCAAATTTGGGCTGCCTCCGCTCCGGGCTGCGCACTTCACTCCGCTACGCTCCGTTGCGAGCTTCGCCCTACGCTCCATCAGCCCAAATTCGAGTCCCTCGCCACTTCACCCTTGAATCAACATCCATGATCTCCTATCAATCCGCTGCATCTCTCCACCATAGCTTAGTTTAGCCATTGAGTGGTCGGATTTTCGGGGCCGCCTCACAGTTGTCTATCCAGTGCTTCGTCAACAGTTAGCTGAGCTGCTTCAGCGCAAATCCGACCTTACAAGCCGCAGTAACCAAGTTGGCAACACAATATCTGCTTTAGCAGGATGCACTTGCACATTACCGCGTAGAGTATCGGGACCACACATGGAAGCACGCAATAGGGGAAAAAATCGGCACAATCAGCATCCGAGGTGGGAGGGAATACTCAGAAGCGGTAATCACTCGCGTCACGGATGTGGGAATTGAAATTCGTCACAGGGATGGTATTGCACGCATCCAATCTCCGGATCTCGACCAGAAATGGCAGGATCGTTTCCAGTGGGGCGACGAGGAGCGGCTGAAACGCATCAAGGATGAGCAGATGAACCAGCAAGGCATCGCTCAAGAATCAAAATCCGTTAGGTTACCCGAAAGCGGAAATGTTAGGCGGTTAACGGAATTGGATCACGGAAAGGACAAGGTGAATATCAATCTATTTCGAACGCAGGTAATCGCATGGCGACGGAAAATTAACATGCTTACCTCCGAAAAAGCGGAAGTCCGATCTCAAGCCAATGGTGGGAAGCATGTATCGGTGGCGGGAAGCCTTGAGACCTTGAACGCAAAAATTGCTCGACTCGCGGGGGAAATCGCAAAAGCACAGGCAGAACTAGCAGTTGCCAAATCTCATTTGGCTGAAATCGCCCCTAATGATTTCTTGTTGCGCACGGCCGACGGTTATCCGGGCGAGTATTAGGTAGGATTTTAACACCGTGCTTGCTTGGATGCGGGGTGAGATACGATGCATCACCGAATTGGACATAGTTTTTTCTACCCATAGCGAAATGAATTTCGCGGTCCGTTAGGCTGATACGGCAATAATCGGTGGTTCGCCGGAGTCCAGGCTGGCCAGCAGTTCTCCGATTTCTAGGTGCTGTCCGGGCAGTACGAGCGCGGGCCGGATATCAGCGAGTGGTTGTACCACGAAACGCCGCTCACCGAGGCGTGGGTGAGGGAGGACGAGGGCTTCCGTATCGATTAACTCATCTCCGAAGTAGAGCAGATCCACGTCGATAACACGGGGAGCATTCTTTTCTAACGAACCCGTGCGTCCGAGTTTATTCTCTATTCCTTGCGTCAATTCTAGCAGATCAAAAGCGCTTCCCTCGAATGAAATCTCAACGACGGTATTATAGAAATACGGAGAGCCCGGCGGACACAGCAGCGGTTCCGTTTGATAGACTGGTGCTGATAGGAACAGCTCGCCGGGGGTGGCGATTTCGCGCAGGCATTCGCGGGCCGCCTGCAAGTGCTTGAGGCGATCTCCAAGATTCGAACCCAGGGCAATGCCGACGCGTGCCATGGATTAATCTTCGAGGTTTTCCAAGCGGTCGATGCCGTAGTTTTTCATCACCCGGTCATTTGCTTCCGCAACTTTGGCCGAAGGAATAATGACAGGGCGGTCCGCACCAATGAGATCGATGACAAAAAATTCCGGTGCTTCTTTTGGATAGAGAAGTTCATGCGCCTGTGCGAGATCATGCACTTGCACGCCGTTGATCTTATCGACTGCAAAACCGGTGAAGTCGCCGAGCTGACTGGTGACCGGATCGCTTTCCACACGTGTTAGGACGACGATGTCCTTGTGCTCTTTAAACAAACCTTTTGGCACATAATCTCCGTATAGGCGGCGCAGGGTGATATCGTCAAACTTGGCGGTAGCAAACAAGTTAGTGTCGAGCGGTTGGAAAACGAGTCCAGCGAAAACCTGATAGCGTGGGTTTTTCTCATATTGAACCGCATACATCCGCGACCAAAGCAGCGGCTTCAGAACAACATCCACGTCGTTCACCGCGCCATCACGTAGAAACCGGACAGCCACCTTGTCGTCAGCGAATTTGCGTTCGCAGATTTCATTGAGATTCACATTCTCGCCGGCGATGTTGATCATGCCTGCGCTGTCCACTGCCTGTCCATCAAGTGATATGAGGATATCGCCGGGCTTGAGGATGCCATCGCAGGAACTGGTGGGTATGACGTTGGTGACGAGCACGCCCTTGCCATCGTCAGGCAGCCCGAAGGCCTTGCGCATGGCGGGGTTGTAGAGAGGAAACTCGCTGAGTCCGAGATCGGCATATTGATCGTAGTGTCCGTCCTCGACATCTTTGAGGAAGCGGCGGATGACAGGAGTGGGAATGATGTAGCCGGTATTGTCCGCCTGGCGCAAGCCTTGGAAGGCCACGCCCACGACCTTGCCATCCTGCACGACAGGACCGCCAGAGTTCCCGGGGTTGATCGCAGCATCGATCTGAACGACCAAGTGCGAGTCCGCGCGGGAGTGCGAGTAGGGTTGGAAGTCGATCCGTGAAACGACACCGCGAGTCACTGATAGACGCTCGCCGCCGACGGGGTAGCCGATGACGCGAACTTGCGATTCGAGACTGGGAACCTCGCCAAACTCAAATTTTGGAAAGTTATCTAGATCCGAGAAATTTTCGATGGAAAGCAGTGCTAGATCGCAATCGTGAGCAATGAAATCCACTTTCGCGGTGTATTTTTTCGGACTGCCATAAACGGTGATGAGCGTCCGCCGGGAGTTCGAAACGACGTGGGCATTCGTGAGAATTTTGTTTTTACCGATAATGAATCCGGTTCCGATGGCGCCGCTAAAGCGTCCGGCACTCCATGGGGTTTTGTAATCGGGCGTCTGGGTGGCGACTTCGATGCGCAGTACGGATTTATAAATATCCGAGGGGAGTTCCGCAAAGGCAGAGGCGGCCAGCGCGAGCGAGAGGAGAGAAAAAAGCAAGCGGATCATCGGGATTGCGGCGGAGCTTAGTGGCCAGATGGATCGCCGCAAATGAAATATCCACTCAGGGCGTGCCAATATCAGCGCATCGAGACGACAATGAAGATGCGTTTTCCGGGCGAACGGCGAAAGGGCCGAATTGAAAGTCCTAACACTTTGTTCGGAGCCTGGGATCAGAGCTTGATCTTGGAATCGGCGAGCTTTATTTCCCTCATGCATGGATCACCACGTCTATTTCTGGCTGAAGGAAGAATTTAAGAATGCCGCAGATCGAGCTGTTTTTGAGCAGGGTCTTGCCTCACTTTTTGAGATCGGTTTGGTCAAAGGTGGCCGCTGGGCTGTGCCTGCGAAAGTGGTGGTCCGCCCCGTGATCGATCAAACGTGGGATTATGCCCTGACCATGCAATTCGCGAACATTGAGGATCATGATGCCTATCAGGTAGATCCGGATCACCAAATTTTCATTAACACATTCAAAGAATGGTGGGCACAAGTCCAGGTGAAGGATCTCGCTTGATCGATTACCATGTTAGTTGCCGCAGGGTTGCTTTGAGTTCTTCCGGCCACTCGAGGGTTTCGATGGTTTGGGGATTTGCCCAGTCGGCCGAGATTTTCAAAAGGTCTTTAAAATAGACCGTTGCGTCATCGCTTGCCCCGCTTTGTGCGGCGGCGATGGCGAGCAATGCCGTAGCGTTTTCGAGCTTTTCAGCGGGGAATCCGATGCGCTGGCCAGTTTGGAGAAACTGATAGGCTCGTTCGGAGTTTCCGGTGAGCAGCGCGACCCAACCGGCGCGGAGGGCAAAGTTTCCATCGTTAGGAAAACGGTGGATTCCGGTGGTGAGGATTTCCATGGCTTGGCGAGGATCGGCATTTTCGAAGGCGGTGTAGGCGGCTTCCGCGTAGTCGCCGGGCAAATGGGTTTCCACTGGATGCTCGGTGATCAGCTCGATCCAACGCGGGTGGGCCTCCTTGTAATCGCCAAGAGCAGTTAGAGCGAGCGCTTCCGCCCGCAGGCAGGGCTCGGGGGCAGCTCCAAGTTCACGGGCTTGGTTGGCGAGTTGGAAGGTTGTTTCCTTGTCTTCCTTGACCGCGGAAAATGCGAGAGCGGCGTTCAGGCAGGCGTTTGCGAATCTCGCGCGCCCCACCTTGGCGCGGGTCATTGGATCTCGAAGTCGATCCGCGACCGCCTTGCGTTGATCGGCATTCGAGTTCTCCGGGACGGCGATTGCATTCAGTTCATCCGTGACGCACTGGCGGATTTTTTCGAGGGCAGGGGTGTAATCCGCCTGTTCCCAGCCTTCCCAATCTTGGTCTTGGCGGATTTCTGCGAGAGTCGGAAAATGCTCAGGCCACACGGAAAGCGCATCGGCCTTGCGACCCTCCAGCCATGCGATCCGGGATTTCGCGATCTGCAGTAATACTGGCGGCAGGTCTGTGGCAGATTCCAAGCAAACGGCAATCCATTCCGGGTGCACGGATTCTAAGGCCAGTGATAGAGCGGACGCTGCGGACGGGCCCTTAGCACCAGCTTCATGAATAGCTGATAGAATTGCAGCAGTGTCGCCGGTGTCGAATATCCGAGTCATTCTAGCAGTTGCGGTCCATTGCGAGACCGGCGGAGTTTCGCTATCCTTTCCGACGACTGCGGCGGTTAGTTCCTGGTGCCATGGGTTGTTCACGAGGTCTTTGGAAAGTTTGAGAATATCGGGCCAAGACTTACCGCTTGGATCGGCCCGTGCAAGACGCTCCCACAGGGGAAGCAATGCCTCCGGCGCGGAGCGGCGAGTTTGGATAGATTTGGCGGCAACGATCACCGGGTCAAAATTCAGATTGGGAAAAATGGCCTCGATAGATTTGAAATTACAATTTCCGAAGGCTTTCAGGCGTTCTGTGGAGCTGAGGTGGGTGAAGGTGCGTTCCTTTTCGTGATAACAGATACCAGAGAGAGCTTCGGTAAGATTTTTGAGAGAAGTTAGTGATTTTTCGTCCGGTGGTATCGCAGCGTTTTTTACAGTCACTCGGGCGGGAAGAGGCAACAGGTGGTGGATGGTAAGGGTGCCACTTGTTTCCCCTACTAACACATTGTTGCCAGCGAATGCCGCCGCAGTGATTGTGGTTTCTGCGCGAACAAGAGAGGGGTGTTCGTTAGAAAGTTTTACTTCATGATCGGTTATTTCGAGTTTACCGAAACTTGAGTCATGTAATAAGCCACTCCAGATGTTAGGATTACGGCTCCATGGGAAGCGCTCAGCTAAAGACTGTGGCGTGAGTGAGGTATCCGCACCTGTTTCGAAAGTGAGAGTCGTGAGGACCGGCGGTTGGTGCGGCCCCTGCGCATCGAGCGTAAGTGCGGAGTTTCCATTGCAGGCGAATTGTGCATGCAGCAAAGTCATCGGCTTTGCCTGAGGTGTGTTTCGCACTGGCTCCACAGGCGAGGTGGGAATCTCTAACAATAATCCATCAGCGTGGAGCACCCGCAGTTCTCTGCGGTCCAGATATGCAGCGAGTGGCCGGGAATAAGTGGTGGGGATGGGATCTGATGAACGTAAGATTTCCCCAGTTGCCGTGTCTTTGATGTGCCAAATGATCGAATGATCTTGATCCGAGACAAAAGCGGGATGTGCGACTAGCAGACCATCTGGCGAAAAAACAATGACCGCCGAGGGAGTTAGAAAATCCGGTATGGATCCGAGGTCGCAGATGGGCTTGAGTGATCGGGCATTGCAAAGCAATGTGACTTCCGAGCGTTGAATGACAACGAATTGGTGCTGCGGGTCGAAGATGAGGCTGCGCGTCGGCCCGGTGTTAGAGGCAAAAAGGACATTTTCAATTTGTAACGTTTCGAGGTCCCAACGGACGCTCGTGTTTGCCAGTCCATTGAGACTTACCCACAGAGACGAAGGTCCGAAGTAGGCGATTTGGTCAATCGAGAGTCCGTGCTCAAGGATCAGTGTGGGCCAATTCCAGGTGATTTCTGCTAGAATGTTTTCCGCTGCCGTGCGTGCCTCATTGCATGATGGATCCACCGTTAGAGCAGAAACAAGCAGGGCCAGCGCTTCATCGGGAGCCTTACCTTTGGCCGCATCGATACGGGCGGCGGCGAGTTGAGATGTTAGGTCCGATTTCGTAAGCGACACCGCTTCCGTCTTGGGCGGCTGCGGTTTACACCCAGTGACCAGGGCCGCCAGTGCTAGAGCGAAAAGCGGGAAATGACGGACGGGGCGAGGCATTTTCTACTGGATCAACACCGCAGACGCCGGGTTCTGTCGGTAGGAGGTCGGATCAAAGGCCGCTTTTCTGGATCAAATCGCGCAATTGAGTTTGGAATGCCATGATATCTTCCTGCGTCGGGCGGTAGCCCGCGGTGTCCGGGTCTAGGCCCGGCCGACCTGTTTGATCGAGCATCCAGACGCCGGTTTCGCCATCGCTGAACGTGACTTTTCCACTGACCATCGCGCCGGGGAGAGTGAGCGAGTCCATGGTGGTGGTGACGTAGCCGGTGGGGACTAGTGCAGGTTTTTCCTCCTTTTTTTGCTCAGGCTTTGGTGTCTCCATGAGTTCAATACCAAGGTCGAGAATGAGAAAGCGGGTGTCCATGTAGGTGAGCGTATGCCCGAAATCCTCCTTCAAGTGACGTTGAAGATCGGACATGGAGGCTCCCTCAGCGGCCCACTGCTTTAGGGCGTCTTTTTGTTCCGGGGTGAGTTTGCTGGCGCTGAACATATTGTGATTTTGGCTGGCACGCACCAATTGCCAAGTCCCAAGAAATGAAATTGTGAGAGGAGTGAATGAGCGGGGCTTCAGGCGGTCGCAACATCGTTCTATTCTACGAGGGGAAATGACGCGACTCAGCCGATAATTGAGTGGCAAGGTGGATCCTCTTTCTATCTCATCCGGCCATGTTCAAGAAGCGCCGCTCCACTCCGGGTTCCTCACCGGCCACACTCGTTCCACATTTAGTCGATGGAAAGGCAATTAAGGCGAAAATCCAAGTCGTTGAGTATGATCTGACTCATTTTATTGAAAAAGAATTCACGGAGGTCAGCGAGGTGATCGCGATGCTCGATATCGACAAGGTTACTTGGATCAACGTGGATGGCCTCGGGGATCTGGCAGTGTTAGAAAGTCTCGCGGCTCATTTTAAGCTGCATCCGTTAGCCTTGGAAGATGTGCTCAATACGGGTCAACGTCCGAAATCAGAGGTGGCGGATGACTACCTTTTCATCATCGCACAGATGGTCTATCATGACCAGAAACTGGAACTTTGTGGGGAGCAGGTCAGTATGTTTGTCGGGAAGAACTTCCTAATCACGATGCAGGAAGAGCCTGACTATGACGTTTTCGAGCACGTGAGAGAGCGCTTGCGCTCGGGGCGTGGCACGATCCGAAAATCCAAAGCGGATTACCTCGCTTACGCTTTGTTAGATTCGATCATCGACCACTACTACCCAGTGCTCGAGAAAATCGGCTCGGACATCGACGAGCTGGAAAGCCGGCTGCTCCTCAACCCGTCCCGGGACATGGTGCAGAAACTCCACGAATACAAACGCGGTCTTACCCAGCTCCGGCGCTACGTCTGGCCCATGCGTGATGTGGTGAACTCGCTGCTTCATGATAACACCGTCTATGTTGCCGAAACGACTAAAATCTATCTGAGGGACTGTTATGATCACACGGTGCAGCTGATGGATCTTGTAGAGAGTTACCGAGAAGTCAGTGCCGGGCTGATGGAACTCTATCACTCCAGTGTGGGCCTGCGCACGAATGAGGTGATGCGCGTGCTTACCGTGATTACCTCAGTTTTCATCCCGCTGACATTTCTCGTAGGCGTATATGGGATGAACTTCGCCCCTCATACCGACGATGGGAAACCATTGCCCCTGAACATGCCGGAGCTTTATGAACCGTATGGCTATGTTATACTGTTAGGCGTGATGGCGGTGATTGCGATCATCCAGTTATATGTTTTCCGCCGGATGAAGTGGCTGTGATTTTTATCTTATACGTAGGGATTCAAGGGCGAGGGCCAAGCCGAGAAGTTGAATTTCCATGATGGTGAGTTATTTGAAATTCACCGAAGCGCGGCGGAGGCGGTCCATGATGGCAACACCAAGACCCGTTTCACTAACAGGCTCAGCAATGATTGTATCCAAACCCGCCTCGTCCAGCAGACGCATGACGAAAAACAAGCGAATCGCTGCTTCAGCGAGTTTGCCGCTGCCTGGGCTGAGCGACTCGATGACATCCCAATCATGCATGGTGACATATGGACTTTCGTCTTCGCCGGTGTAGCTGAGAAGACCGTATTTTTTTCCTTCTTCGGGGATGAAATCAGACGGGTTCTCCAACAGAATCAATGGCGTGAGTGGTGCATAGTGACTGGCGAGCTGGCCGGGTGCCTGCGGTGCATCAGTCGTGCTCTCGCGGAATCTTTCGACTCGGCCGAAATCCTGGAGCTGCTCTTTGGTGATCGGTCCCGCGCGGTGGAGTCGAAAAATCGGCTTTTTCCCCTCGCGAGGTTCGATGGAAATGATCGTGCTCTCCACTCCCTCCGCGCAAGCACCGGCATCGACAATGAGGGGGATGCGACCCTCCAATTCTTTCACCACTGCGGAGGCAGAAGTCGGAGAAATACGGCCGAACCGATTTGCACTCGGGGCAGCGATCGGGTGACCGAGCTCCTTGCAAACTGCCCGAAAAACCGGATGCGCACTAAGCCTAACCGCTACGGTCGGCAGCCCACTGGTGACAAGATCAGGAACATCGGGGTGCTTGGGTAAAATGAGGGTGAGCGGCCCGGGCCAAAATGCAGCAGTGAGTTGATTCACGGTTTCGGCAATGTCTTCGGGGACGATCGCTACATTTTTTAAGTCCCCTCGCGACGCAATGTGAACGATGAGCGGATCGAATGACGGACGCTCTTTGGCGGCGAAAACTCGAGCAACCGCATCAGGATTAAAAGCATCCGCAGCGAGACCATACACGGTCTCCGTTGGCAGGGCCACGATTTCACCCGCTCGCAGTAAGGCACATGCCTCGCTCACGGCTTCTTTCATTTCATCATCGGCGACTTGCAAAATTCGAGTATCGGACACGCGACGTTTGTGGCACGCCGGATGCCGGGTGGCCAACCCGGAATTTTGGATCTCCGTTCTTACTTCTGAGATCTGGATTCCAGCCAAGCGCTCCAGCCACCGTGCTGCGTGATTTCCTCCGCCCCCAAGGTGGCTCTCGATTCTGCAATGAAGCCTGGCACTTCTTCGCCGCTTTCAAGCAGAACTTTTCCAATGCCGAGGGGCGAGGGGATTTTTGAAACGAAGTCGCCGAACGCTGCGGGTGTCAGTTCCCAGATCTCGACGGCAATGGCCGCCCCCGCCGAATCATCCCGCACCAGCGCTGGGCGGGGTGGAAGGGTTCCGCTGGCAGGCATCGCATACATTCGGTAAGTCGCCGCCGTAAGCGTCCTCTCGCGTAGAACCGCGCCGCGATCTGCTAGTTGCCAATGCAGCGCCAGTCCTTCCAAATGCGCACCGCAGACGAGAACCGGAATTTTTGGCTGCGGTGCGGGTTTGCTCTCGATGCATTCACCACAGAATCTCCCGGCCAGCTCTAACAAGGCACTATCGCTGCCCGCCGGCGCCGCCACCGTGACGCCCCACGGCGCTCGACCCGATCGGGCACGTCCAGAGGGCATCGCCACAGCTGCTAGATCTAGCAAATTCATAAAGTTGGTGTAACGCCCAAGGACGGCATTCGTCACGTAAGGGTCTGCTAGATTCTCGGCAACGGTATAAAGCCGCGGAGTGGTCGGGAGGAGTAGAACGTCGATCGTTTTCCAAACGCCTTCTACCACGCGGGCTAACTCCCGCAACCGGTATTGCGCCCGAAAAGTGTCCACGGCTCCCCAGTTTTTGGATGTTTCCAAAATCGCCTTGGTCACTGGGAAAATGGCAGCAGGATGTTTCTCTACGAAATCTCCAACCGCCGCCCAGCGCTCGGCCACCCATGGGCCTTCGTAAAGAAGCTTTGCAGCTTCGGTGAAGGGTGTTAGGTCGATCTCCACGGCCACTCCGCCGCTTGCTTCCATTTTCCTTTTTGCGGCTTCAAACAGACCTGGCGTGTCTGGGTCTTCTGCGAAATCTAAACTTTGAGGCACACCAAAGCGGAAAGATTTTCCGAACGACTCGGATTCTTGGGTTTCGCTGGAAAACGGGTCGGCTTCATCAAACACACTCACGACTCCAGCCACCAATGCCGCATCTCCGGTATCACTCGTAAAAACCGATATGCAGTCTAACGAACGGCAAGCAGGCACCACTCCACGGCTGCTCAATCGCCCGCGGGTCGGCTTCCAACCGATTAACTCCTGGAATGCCGCAGGCACCCGCCCGGAACCTGCGGTATCCGTGCCTAACGAAAAGGCACAAAGCCCGGCAGCTACCGCCGATGCGCTGCCTGCACTTGATCCGCCCGGAAGAAACTCTGCATCCACGGCATTTCGAGGAGTGCCATACGGCGAGCGGGTGCCAACAAGTCCGGTGGCAAATTGATCCAAATTCGCTTTGGCGATGGGGATTGCTCCGGCTTCGCGCAGAAGTCTAACTACTTCGGCGTCATTTTTCGGGATATAGGAAAACTCCGGGCAAGCGGCGGTTGTCGGCCAGCCTGCGACATCAATGTTATCCTTCACTACAAAAGGAATTCCCCAAAGCGGGAGATTCTGGGACATCGACTCCACGGATTTCGCCAGATCTAGCAACAGAGATTTTTCTGGCTGATAGATAAAAATCGCGGGATCATTCCATTGCTGAATTTTGTCCCATAGCTCCTCGATCACTGTCGATGGAGTGACGCCTGCCGCGTAGCGTTGTTTGAGTTCGCTGATTTTCATAGTTACATCGATTTCGTCCGCGCGATCACCAGAGCCGGACCTAAGGGCTAGGCTTCGGTAAGCGCGGCTTTATTTTTTAGGAGAAGAACAAGTAGGCATTCCAGTGTCACTGTCGATTCACGAAACGGCTTTCACAATGACCAATGCTTGGCCTGCTTTTACACTGGCACCTTCGGCCACGAGCACTTCCACGATCTCAAGTGGTTCGTCAGTCTCTAACGGAATTTCCATTTTCATCGCTTCCAGAATCAGGGCGGTTTCACCTGCTTGAAGGATGGCCCCTGCCATGGTTTCAATTTTCCAAACGCTGCCTGTCACCGGGCTATCGAGCGTTGTGCAGCCATCCGGAATCACCACTGCGTCATCGGGAACAATCACTTCCGCAGGAGCGTCCATCGAAAGTCCTGCCTCTTCCCAACGTTTTCTTTCCGCTTCGAAAGCGGCGCGTTGTTTGTTTTGGAATGCATTGATTTCATCGCGGTGCTCTCCGAGAAATTTTTCATAATCCGAGAAGCGAAAGATTTTTTCCTCGATCTCCAGTTTGTGTCGGCCGCGTGGAATTTCTTCACGTAAGCGCAGCAGTTCCTCCGCACTCACCGGATAGAAACGAAGCTGGTCAAAGAAGCGGAGAAGCCAGGGCTGCTGGAAATCCGCAGTCTTACGCCAGCGGTTCCACACCGGAATGGTCCGCCCCGTGAACTGATAGCCGCCCGGACCCTCCATGCCGTAAATGCAGAGATACGCCCCGCCGATGCCGACGGCGTTTTCCGGCGTCCACGTCCGTGCGGGATTGTATTTGGTAGTCACCATCCGGTGCCTTGGATCGAGCGGTGTTGCCACGGGCGCACCCAGATAGACATCGCCGAGGCCCATCACTAGATAGGAGGCATCAAAGAAAATTTGATAGACTTCCGCTATGGATTCCAGCCCGTTGATGCGGCGGATAAACTCTAAATTGCTAGGACACCACGGAGCGTTCGGGCTCACGCTTTGCATATAACGCCGGATCGCCTCTTGCGTGCTCGGATCGTCCCAACTCAGCGGCAAATGGACAATGCGAGTGGGAACTTCGATTTGATCCAAAGGTGGCAAGGAAACGACTCCTTCGCGGATTTTCCTCCAAAGTTCATCGCGTGAAACCCGTGCCGGATTAAAATGAACCTGCAACGAACGGATGCCAGGAGTTAGATCTAGAACACCGTCGATCGCCTGTTCTTTCAACCATTCGTAAACGACATGAACCTTGAAACGCAGTTTCAGATCTAGATGATGCGGGCCGAATTCGATGAGGAAATAACGGTCTCCCGCACGGCGGACCACGATGGAATCATCCCCCTCTCCAAACGTGTCGATGAAACAGGAGCCGCGCTCGCCTTGAACGGGCTCTGAGAGCTCAGAAAGGGTGCCTGCCAGAAAGTCCATTACCTCTAACTGGCGAGTGGCGGCCCATGTCTCATCAACCGGAATGAACTCGATACGATCCCCGGGACGCAACTGGCCAAGTTTCCATAGCTCTGCATCTACCACTACCACCGGGCAAACGAAGCCACCTAGGCTGGGTCCATCCGGGCCGAGGATGACGGGCATGTCACCCGTGAAATCAACTGCGCCAATCGCGTAGGCGTTATCGTGTAAGTTAGACGGGTGAAGCCCGGCCTCACCGCCGTCGGTGCGTGCCCATTTCGGTTTCGGTCCGATCAGACGCACACCGGTTCTAGCAGAATTATAATGAACCTCCCAGCGCGTGGCGAAGAAGGTATCGATGTCTTCATCGAGAAAAAAATCAGGTGCACCGTGAGGGCCATAAAGCACGCCAATTTTCCATTCGTGAGTGATGGCGACTTGTGAATTGAACTTTGAAATTCCGGATGAAGAGCACTGGCTGATTCCGAGAACATCGCCTGGTAACAGCGCACGCCCGAATGGGCCTCCAAATTTCCCTAACGTAAATGTCGAACAACTCCCGAGATATTCTGGCGATTCAATCCCACCCGCCACGGCGAAATACGCCCGTGCTCCGGCGCCTTCAAATCTTCCGATCTTCAAAACGTCACCCGCTTCGAGGTGAATGCTCTGATTCATCGCTACCGATTCGCCGTTTTTCAGCATCAACGCGGATGCGCCGACCACGGCGATGGTGGTCGCTACATTGAAGCGCAGAGTGGGTCCGGCCACGGTGATTTCCAACGCGGGACTACCCTCGGGATTACCCAATAATCGGTTAGCCAAGCGGAGCGATAGGGAATCAAAAGGCCCGCACGGCGGCACTCCTACTTCCCAATAACCCACACGTCCCGGCCAATCCTGCACGGTGGTCATCGTTCCAGCGGAGAGGACGTCGATGGTGTTAGGCGTGTAGGAAAAATCTGCCATGTCGCGCATCGCCACGCCGCCTTTTAGATAGGGTTCCCAGCGGGTGATGCCCCTGAGGTAACGGAGGTTCGTTTCGATTCCTGAAATCCGAGTTTCCTCAAGCGCCTGTTCAATTTTTGCAACTGCTGCTGTGCGATTGTCTGCTAGAACCATGACTTTAGCTAACAGCGGATCATAAAACGGGCTGACCTCGGTGCCGGGCATGATCCAGCCATCGCAGCGAGTCCACCCGGGAAAGCTGGCTTCCGTGAGGAGTCCGCAGCTGGGGCGGAAATTGTGATTGGGATCTTCTGCGTAAACGCGGGCTTGAATCGCCCAACCGTTAGGTTCGGGTGCGGCGTCCGGCATTTGCCACGTTTCATCGAGCGCCAGCCGCACCATCCACTCGACTAGGTCGATGCCGGTCACCAGTTCCGTCACGCCGTGTTCGACTTGAAGTCGCGTGTTGACTTCGAGAAAAAAGAAATCGTCGCGGTCCGCGTCGTAGATGAATTCGACGGTGCCTGCAGAGCGGTAATTCACGCTCTTGCCAAGCTTCACTGCAGCCTCATGCAGCGCGGCGCGGGTTTTTTCTGATAGGCCGGGTGCGGGGGTTTCTTCGAAGACTTTTTGATTGCGGCGCTGGACCGAGCAATCGCGTTCTCCGAGAGCTAACACCTTACCCTTGCCATCGCCGAAAATCTGCACTTCCACGTGGCGTCCGCGTTGGATGAAACGTTCAATGAACACACTACCGGATCCGAAACTTCGTTCGCTCAAGCGCACTACGCTCTCAAACTCACGCAGCAATTCGGCTTCATCGCGGCAAATTTTCATGCCGATTCCGCCGCCGCCTGCGGTGCTCTTGAGCATGACCGGGTAGCCGAGTTCCCTTGCTGCAAGGATCGCGGCTTCTGCATTTTCGAGCAATCCGGTGCCAGGCACCAGCGGCACGTCCGCATCTCCGGCGAGGCGCCGAGCTTCGTGTTTAAGGCCGAAAGCGATGATTTGCTCGGGAGTGGGCCCGAGCCATTTCACTCCGGAGTCCTCACACATGCGGGCGAAGTCGGTGTTTTCACTTAGCAATCCGTAGCCGGGGAAAATGGCGTGCGCCCCCGAAGTTTTTGCGATGTGAATGAGCTTGTCTTTGAGTAGATAACTATCAGAAACCGGTCCGGGTCCGAGCAGATGTGCCTCGTCTGCTAGATCAACGTGCGGCGTACCCGAGTCGGGTTCTGAGTAAACGGCGATGCTGGTGTAGCCGAGCTTCTTGAAAGTGCGGATGGCGCGGGCTGCGATTTCGCCACGGTTTGCGATGAGAATTTTCATGAGATGAATGGACCGCGAAATTTATTTCGCCTGTGTGGGGTGAGGCATTCAGGCGAAATGAATTTCACGGTCCGTGAAGACGAAGACCTCCACGGGCGTCGGATTCCAACCGTTGCAGGGGTTGTTGAGTTGGGGACAATTTGAAATCAAACAGACAACATCCATCTCTGCGCCCATCTCGACATATCTTCCAGGAGCTGAAATCCCATCGGCGAAGGTGAGTCCGCCATCGGGGGAGACGGGCACGTTCATGAAGAAATTAATGTTAGGACCGAGGTCGCGCTTGGTGAGTTCGACGTTCCATTCCTGCGCACCACGGATGAAACTATCGCGACAGGCGTGCATGCATTCCTTGTCGTGGGAGTAGCGCATGGTGTTGGACTCGCGGGAGCAGGCTCCGCCGAGCATGTCATGGCGGCCGCAAGTGTCGGCAGTGATGGTGAGCAGCGGGTTGCCTTCTGTACTCATCAGCTGGGTGCCGGTAGTTAGATAAAGCGCGGCCTGTTCCTGGATCGTGCGATCGGCACTGTAGCGCTCTGTTGGATCGGTAGCACTGAAGAAGAGCGTGTCGGCAGCTTGGTTTCCCTCGAGGTCGAGGATGCGCAGGGTCTGGCCCTTTTTGATTTCATGAACCCACCAGTCGCCAGCGGGAATGACTTCGCGGAAGATGGCGGTCTCGGATTGGAGTGTGCTTTCAGTCATCAGAAGCGGAGATTATGATAGATTTGGTTGTTTTCCCAGGCACGGAAGTTCTCTGGACGAACGGTGAATGATGGATCGTCGAGTGTAGGTGGCTCGCCGCTGAAAACTTCGAGTTTCACGTTGCGATGACGATAGATCGAATCAGGATCGAGCGGGTGTTGACAGGTGTTGAGGACGACGAGGGTGTCGATTTCAAAACGGAGTTCGATGCTATCTCCAAGCTCCGAGTTTCCGGGGATGAAGGAGAGTTTCCCTGCCTCATCGGAGACGACCTTGCTGAAAAAATTGAGGTTTGGCACAAGATCCTTTTTTCCGAGTCCCCATTTGGCCATTTCGATTAGAAAACAATCGCGGCCATTGCGGTTCCAATCGTTGCGGGATTTCTGATAGTCGTTCTTCCCATACTTCGCAAGCACATGGGCCGCATCCGAATGACCGCAAACGGTGTCATGCCAGCCAACACTGTCCTGCGTGATCGATGCTAACAGGCGTCCCATGTCCGAGTGCAGGCAGTAGGGCACACGCAGATAGAAAATGTGTTGGCCCTTGAGCGTGTCTGGCATGTTGTAGCGTTCGGTGCGTTCGAGCGCATTATAGAGAAGCATGCCCACGTTCGACCCACCGTCGAGATCGGTGAGTCGGAGGCGTTTGCCGCGCGAGACGACGGCGGACCACATGCCCGCGCCGTGGAGTATTGTAGAGACAAGGGGAGTCATGGATTGGAGAGATATTAACTTTAGGAACCTGCGTCCTCTTCGTCTGCTTTGGTTTGGATTTGGGGGAGGAGTGTGCGGGTCAGATTAAGCCGCCCGGACATCACGCCTTTAACTGCTAACAGTCTGTTAGCGATTTGGCGGAGTCGTTTAGAGGCACCTTGGACAAGAATCACTTCCATGGTGCAGGTGTTCTGCAAAAGCACGTGGAGCGAACTGATCACCTCGCGGATGTGCTCGTGCTGAATGTCCGAGATATGTTGTTTGATGCCCGGCCTTTTGTGATCGTAAAAAAGGGTGATGGTGCCGGCCATGAGCGTGTTTCCTTTGAGGCTGTAGTAATCCGCAATGTGCTGGGTGAGCACCTCGGCGATGGCTTGGGAGCGATTCACGAAACCGCGCTCGGTCATCAGCTCCTCGAACTGGCAGTGAAGGGCATCCGGGATGGAGATCGTCACCCGATGAGCGGTGGTTTCTGAATTCGTGCGCACTTTTGCCATGCGCTGGGTGTAACAGCGGAAAGCTCAGAAGTATAAGCATTTCTGGAGATTTGTATGAAGAGTATAAACTCATCGTCATACTCAAAAATTATTCGACGCTGTCATTCACATCGGTCATCCGGCCGATCGGCAATTTATCGAATGAGGGCTTCGCATGTGAATCTTCTGGGTGAATGATGGTCTCAAGGTGGCTTTTGGTGGCGAGGAATTCCGGGCACCGGAGCTGTTCGTGATCGCGCGGGCGGGGGACTGGCACCTCTACAATTTCGCGGATGCGGCCGGGCCGTGGATCGAGCACGAGGATGCGATCTGATAGAAAAATGGCTTCATCGAGATCGTGGGTGATGAAGAAGATGGTGATATCGACGTTTTTCCAAATTTGAAGGAGGTAGGCCTGCATCTGCTGGCGTGTTTGCGGATCGAGTGCGCCGAAAGGTTCGTCCATCAGTAGGATACGCGGTTCGTTGGCGAGGGCGCGGGCGATGGCGGCGCGTTGCTTCATTCCGCCGCTCAACTGATGCGGATAGGACTGCTCAAATTGGTCCAGACCGACAAGGGCCAGCCATTGGCGGGCCTCCGCTTCGTTTGTGGAATCGTCCTTACCGGCCATGCGCGGGCCATACATCACGTTCTGTTTTACGGTGAGCCACGGAAACAAGGTGTAGCTTTGGAAAACCATGCCGCGATCTCGACCCGGGCCGATGACTGGATTTCCATCGACGAGGACCTGGCCGGCGCTGGGAGTTTCTAAACCTGCTAGAATTCGGATAAGGGTGGATTTTCCACAACCCGACTGACCGAGCACGCACATGAACTCGCGGCGATGAACCGTTAGATTGACATCTTGGAGGGCAACAATTTCACCTGCCTTCGAGTGGAAGTGTTTGGAAAGACCGGAGATTTCCAACAGTTTCGGGCGGGCCTTGAGCTTGTCAAAACGAGCTTTTACTTCAGGCGCTTGGTCTTTGTATGAGAGGCCTGCAATCATGGAGAAGCAGGTGTGGTAGCGGCTGCTGGAGGCGAGGAGGGGCCTAGAATTCTACTTCTGGCGGAGAAAAACCGACTGAGGAATCCTTGCTTCGGCTGGTCAACCCAAGGGAAGAAATAGCGGGCAAGGTAAGCAAGGATCTGGTCCATGAAAAAGCCGGAGAGGCCAATGAGGAGGATGGCGGGATAAACGATGTCGAACTGGAAGCGGCGGCCATGAGTGTCGATAATTTCGGCGAGGCCGCTTTTGAATCCGAGAAGTTCTGCGATCACTAGCCAAGTCCAAGCGGTGCCGAAAAGCAGCCGCAGATCTTTGTATAGATTTGGTAGAATACCGGGCAGTACGACGGTGGTGATGAGCTGTCTTTGGTTAGCCCCGAGAGTCTGGGCTGCCTCTAGCAGCGAGCCGTCAAGACCGCGAGTGGTTTTGGAAATAGTAAGAATCGCTGACGGAAGAGTGCCTAGGAAAACGAGCATAATTTTCGGCCCAAGATCGAGGCCGAAGATGGCCATTAGCACCACGCCGAATGCCGGGGCGGGCATGTAACTGAAGAAGTTGACGAAGGGTTCGACGAGTTTCGAAATCAGATCGAAAGTGCCCGCGAGCACACCAATAGGAATGGCCACGACAATCGCTAGCAGAAATCCGAGAACAATCGTGCGCCAAGATTCACCGTAACGCTCGAGCAGGGTTTTGCGTTCCGCGCCTGCTTCGCCGTCGTCGGGTTTCCCTGCGGTGATTCCTTTCCAGAACGAGGTGGCGACGACATCCGGAGGAATCAGATAGACAGGGCGGGCAACTTCTTCGATGGACTCTGGCAGTAGTTTGAGGAGCGCTTCCTTTGGGTATTCAACTCCTGCCTTGGAAAGCGTTTCCGCATTCTGGCGAATGATGTTGAGATTTTCTTTTGAGAGCGGTTGAGTTTTTGTTTTTAGCTCGCCGGATGCGAGTTTCAACCACGTTTTTCGAATCGCTTCGTCGTCGATTTCCTGAGCATGGGTGAGCCATCCGTTAGCGACCGCGGCAGGATAGATCTGACGGAGAATTTTTTTGTTTTGCCGGGCAGAACCTGCGACCGGCTGTCCGCTTTCTCGCGCAGAAGTGACTTCTTTGTTATCTTGAGTGATCGTGTCCGAGAACTGCTTCCAAACGCTCGGAGCGAGTCGATCCCCGACTGAATAAATGTTCTGCAAGCGTGGACTTTCAGAAGACACCGTGATCTGGCGGGCTGCTTTCCACCACGGGCCGTAGGAGGCAATACACCAGATGATCAGAGGAAGCAAAAACGACAGCGCCATGATCAGTGACGCGCGCGATTGATCCAACTCCTTCCTGACCATGAGCCATCGACCGGCGGCGGGGGACTTCATGGTGATCAACGGTTAGAGTAGCCTGAAATTTATTTAACGAGAGCTTCTTTGGTGAGTGTCGGATCGAAATAGGAGCTAATGTCAGCGGATTTCTCGTAAACTTTAAACTTCACGTTGAACTCATCGACAACTTTGGTGGAACCATAGATCGAGCTGAGGCCGTCGCCTTTTTCCCAAACCTTCAGCGTTTCCGCCGCAGTTAGAATCTTAGTGCCTGCGAAAAGTGGCTCGTATTCCGCAGGTTTCACGCCGACGCGCTCTGCGAGAATGGCGAGGGCATCGTCCATGTTATCCTCTTTCGCTAGATATTCTGAGATACGGAACCAGACTTTCACCACCTTGAGCCATTCTGCGCGGTGGGCCTTAACGCTGTCGCGATCACAGAAAAGGCCGTCGTAGATGAGGCCCGGAACATCTTTGGAAGAAAAAACAGTTTTGGAACCGGGCACCAACTTGAGGGCTTGTCCGGAGTTCGGCTGCCATGCGGCAATTGCATCCACTTGGCCGGAGGAAAAAACCTGAGGGGTGCTGTTAGTGGGTGTGTTTTTGATCGTGATGTCGCTTTCGGCCATGCCGTTAAGTTCGAGCGCTTTGAGAAGGAGGAGATGCTCTACGAAACCTTCTTCGAGCGCGATCGTTTTGCCCTTGAGATCTTTGAGTGTCTTATATTCTCCCTTTGCCACGATCATATCGTTACCGTTAGAATAATCGTTCAAGAGCACGCACACGGAAGGCTTGCCAGTGGCACCGGTGACGAGTGCGTCGCCATTCGTGACGCACACGGCATCGAGCTTGCCGGCGGCATAGGCTTCCATGGATTTCACATAATCCATCCAGACAAATTCGACGTCCACGCCCGCTTCCTTAAACCAGCCTTTTTTGATTCCGATTTCCCATGCGACCCAGCCGGGCCAGTCGGAGTATCCGATTTTAAGTGGTTCCGCCTTTCCGAGGAGGGAGGACAAAAGCAATAAGGAAGCGAGCAGGATGGGCGTGCGTTTTTTCATGGGGGTCGATGGTTTTCTCTCCGAAAATAAAAATCGGAACAGGATCGTTTAGCACTCACCGTGCCAAGGGATTCCATAGTTCTCTGGTGCTCATACGGTTCTGGTGCTGGCGTCATAAGCCTTGTTTCAATCGCGCAGATTTTCCAGTTCCTAGGCACGCGGAAAATGGTTAAAGATGCGGCCATGAACGAATCAGTAATCCCACCGAAGAACATTGTTCTCATCGGCTTCATGGGGAGCGGAAAATCCACCGTGGGGCGCGAGCTCCATCATCGGCTTGGCTATCCCTTGGTGGACATGGATCAAGTGATCGAGCAGCGAGCTGGGAAATCGATCGCTGCGATCTTCGCCGAAGATGGAGAAGAGGTGTTTCGCGGTATTGAAAAAAATCTTCTGGAGGAACTAAATGACCCTACTGCCCCAAGGCGAATCATCTCGACGGGTGGAGGGGTCGTCGGCGATGAGCAAAACCGAAAATTACTCCGGCATTTGGGTTATGTCGTTTGGTTGAATGCACCGATCCAAGTGATTCTTGATCGAACTAGCAGAAATCGAGATCGCCCGCTGTTGCATACGGCTGACCCTGCGGCTCGGATTGAGGCGTTGATGGAGATTCGCAAGCCATTCTATCAGGATACCGCCCACCTCAAGGTCGAGACATCTGGCCTAGATTGCGGTGAGCTGGCGACAGGCATCTTGGAAAGCGCGCGCTATTTTTTCACTCACCAACTTTGATGCTTGAGCAGGTGAAAGCTTGGGCAGCGGAGCTGGGCTTCGATGATTGCCGGATCGCGAAGGCGAAAGAGGCGACTCATGCAGAATTGTTCCGTGATTGGATAGGGGAGGGGAAACACGGTGAAATGGCGTGGTTAGAACGTACGCCGGAAAGGCGCTGTGATCCCCGCGAGGTCTTGCCTGCATGCAAGTCGATCATCTGTCTGGCACTGAACTATTACCCTGGGCGCAGTCCATTTCCTGAGGGGGAACCGGTCGGCTATCGGATCGCGCGGTATGCCTGGAACGAGGACTATCATGATCTAATCGAAAAGCGGCTGCGCGAGTTTGATGTGAAATTACAAACACTCGGCGGCGCGCAGCGTTTCTATGTGGATACAGGACCGGTGCTGGAGCGCGATTTCGCCAGCGATGCCGGCCTCGGTTGGAACGGCAAATCCACACTGCAGATTCATAAGCGCATGGGCACCTGGTTTTTTCTAGCGGAGCTGCTGACTACACTTGATCTAACGCCTGACGCGCCCTTCGGCGATCACTGCGGGAAATGCACGGCTTGTATCACGGCTTGTCCGACGCAGGCGATCACCGCACCGCGGCGGCTGGATGCGAGACGTTGTATTTCGTATCTCACCATTGAGCATAAGGGCTCGATTCCGGAAGAGTTCCGGGTCGCGATGGGTGACCGAATCTACGGCTGCGACGATTGCTTAGATGCTTGCCCGTGGAACCGTTTCGCCACTGAGTCACGCGAACTAACATTTCATGCGCGAGCCACCGTTTTCAAAAAGCGCTTGCGTGATTTTCTTGATCTCGACGATGAGGAATTCCGCACCTTGTTTGTGAAATCTCCGATCAAACGCATCAAGCGCAATCGCTTCCTTCGCAACGTCTGCGTGGCGCTGGGAAACACCGGCACTGTGGATGACCTCCCCGCGCTGCGGAAAGCCGCGATCGATAACGACCCATTGATCGCCGAACACGCAGGTTGGGCCGTGCGGCGAGTCAGTGAGCGGATAAAAAGTTAGAGATCGGTGATGGGCTTATAGGAAGGAACCAGAAGATGCATGATGCTCCAGCCGATGAGATAGGCGACCGCGCAGATCGTGAAGATGATGAAATACCCCGCTTCTTTGCCGTGGAAGCTCATGATCACCATCTTTGTCTCGGCCGCATAGTCGAAGAGGCGGCCTGAGCCGATGTTGATGAGGAACGCTCCGATGCCGCCGGCCATGCCGCCAATGCCAGTGACGGTGCCAATCGCTTTTTTCGGAAACATGTCGCCCACCGTCGAGAAGATGTTAGCGGACCACGCTTGGTGCGCGGCTCCGCAGATGCCGATGATAATGACGGGCAGCCAGTAGGAATAGCGGCCGAGCGGTTGAGCGAAGAGGGCAAGCAATGGGATGAACGCGAAAATGAGCATCGCGCGCTTTCGACTGGCGTAGGGACTCATGCCCAGTTTACTAACAAAATAGCCTGGTAACCAGCCACCGACGATCGAGAGCAGGGTGATGGAGTAAAGCACGAAGATGGCCAGTTTACCAGCAGTGTCGGATGACTTGATTCCATAAACGGAACTGAGATAGGCAGGCGTCCAGAATAGGAAGAACCACCATACCCCGTCCGTCATAAACTTGCCGAGCGCGAAGGCCCACGTTTGGCGGTATTTCAGGCAGATGGAAAGTGATACCTTTTTGCCGTTTGCTTCCGAGGATAATTCGGCAGCCGTGTCTGTTAGTTGATCCTGTTGGATATAGGCAAGTTCAAGCTCGTTCACACCGGGATTTACGCCAGGCTTGTGATAGAAGAAGATCCAGAATCCCATCCATAGGAAACCGAGTGCTCCGATGATCAAGAATGCCGCTTCCCAGCCCATGGCTTTGGCAATGGTGGGAATGATTAGAGGGGCAGCAAGTGCGCCTACGGTAGAGCCGGCATTGAAAATACTGGTCGAAAATGCCCGGTCCTTCTTGGGGAAATATTCGGCGGTCACCTTGATCGCCGCAGGGAAGTTTCCTGCTTCACCGATCGCAAGAACCAATCGCGCGAAAATGAAAAATGACACACTCACACTCGCAATTCGAGCGACATCGTTAACTCCTGCGATGGCATGGCGGGCCCCCTCAAAATCCACGAGCCATGTGCCGGTAAGTATTCCCGATGTCGCAATGCCGCACAGCGCGTGAAGACAGGCACCGACTGACCAAACGGCGATGGCCCAAAGGAAACCTTTTTTTGTATCCAGCCAGTCCACGAATGGTCCCGCGAACAGCATGCTCACTGCGTAAAATATCGAGAACAACGCAGTGATGAGACCATACTGGGTGTCATTCCAGTGGAATTCTGGGACGATGAAATCCTTCCACGTTAACGACAGGACCTGGCGATCGAGATAGTTGATCGTGGTGGCGAAAAAAAGGAGCGAGCATATCGACCAGCGGTAGCAGGTGGCCTGAGTGGGTGGGGCACGCATAAGTTAGAAAAAGGAACTGCTGTGCTGATAAAGGTGGCAAGGCTCAAAATCACCCAAATTTCTGATAGTCACTCGTTTGATTGGTGGCGTATTGCTCAGCCCTGTAAGGCCCGTAATGCGCCCCGCACTAGCGCTTCCGTCGGCGCCGCAGCATCCGCATCCAATACTTTGCGGACCGCCTTGCGCGCGTCTATCTGTTTGTAGCCCAGTGCGATCAGCGCCAGCTCAGCATCGGCAGCCGAGGCGCTCACCTGTCCAGCGGCGGCATCTTGCCAGGTCTCTGTCACGCCAACCTTGTCTTTGAGTTCCAACACAACGCGCTCGGCGGTTTTTTTCCCCACGCCCTTAAGTTGGGAAAGTCCCGCCACGTCGCCCGCCACCACGCATTGTTTGAAACGGCTAACATCCATTCCGCTCAACACGGAAATCGCCATCGTCGGACCCACGCCGCTCACTCGGTCAATGAGTAGCAGGAAAACATCACGCTCCTCCTCACTTGCGAAACCAAATAATTTTTGGCCTAGCTGGCTAAAATGCAGATGCGTCCGCAAATCCACGTCCAAGCCCTCTGCGGCGTGCAGTCGATCAAAAGTCGAGAGTGGAATGAAAACCTCATAGCCCACCCCATGCACATCCACCACCAATCGGTTAGGATATGCCTCAATCACTTTTCCCCGCAGTCTTGCGATCATGCTTGGAGCTTGGACACCCCGCCCGTCCCGTCAATGCCTGTCTCCACGAAGCGCGGATCTTCAGTCCGCTTCTTATGCTTCTTACTGGACGGACATCGGGCCCTCTCCGAACTCTTGAAATCCCATTCGCAGTGACCCTGTCGAAACTCCGGTTTGTGGAGTTGGTCTCGCGGTGGGCATGCTGTTCCATCGGATTTATTTCGAGATAGTCCCAATTTGCGGGTGCCTCTTATTACCTTCTGGCTACTCTCGCGCATGAAACCGCTTTTTGAAGAACTGGATTTTCGCCCCACGCCGATTGGCGATCTGATTCTGCGCCGCCGCCAGATGGCAATGTTAGATAATCTGATAGTTTACGAAGTTCTGTTGGGAGAGGGCTACCTGATGTCCAGCTTGTTCCATGATGTGGAGGAGGCATTGGCCGATCTGGGATTGGCGGCGGTGGTGGGGGATAAGCTGGAGGTCGTCGTCGGCGGGTTGGGGTTGGGTTACACTGCTGTCGCCGCGCTGAGGGATGCGCGGGTGGCGGAGCTCTTGGTGGTGGATGTGATGGAGCCAGTGATCGAGTGGCATCAAAAAGGTTTGGTTCCGTTAGGTGAAACGTTGACGGGCGATCCTCGCTGCCGCCTGATATGCGGGGATTTCTTCGCGCTGGCCGCTGCGCCTGAAATTGGCTTTGATCCGGAAAAACCGGGACGGAAATTCCATGCAGTGCTGTTGGATATCGATCACTCGCCGCGAAATCTGCTAGATGAGCGGAATGGTGCGTTTTACAGCGCGGACGGGCTGCGGAAACTCTCAGAGCAATTGCTGCCCGGCGGCGTATTCGCCCTGTGGTCTGACGATGCGCCGGATCAGGATTTCCTCAGGCGACTGGGTGAGGTGTTTGATGCTTCCCGAGCGGTGGTGGTGAAGTTCCCAAATCCGTTATTAGAAAAAGATTCAGAAAGCACCGTGTATGTGGCGGTAAAGCGGGCGTGATACAGGCATTGCTGCCTATTCTTCGGACGGGGGCTTGTGATAGAACAGGCAGGAATGCCTGTGTCACCTCACACTTTCATTAGATCCGCTTCTTTGGCGACGGCGTGATCTTCGATTTTTTTGGTGAACCTGTTAGTGAGATCTTGCACTCCCTTTTCGAAATCTTTTTGACCGTCTTCGGTGATGAAGTTGTCTGCCTTCATTTTCTTTGCGGCGTCCATGCCATCTTTACGAGCGGCGCGGAGGCGGACTTTGGCTTCCTCGGCGAGCTGTTTGATCATTTTCACCATGTCTCGGCGGCGCTCTTCAGAGAGCTCGGGAATGGGGACACGGATCGATCTATCAGCGGCGGCGGGATTGAGGCCCAGCTTGCACTCGCGGATGGCACGCTCGATGTCGCGGGTAGTGGCGGGATCAAAAGGCTGCACGACTAACATCCGAGGCTCGGGCGAGTTGATGACGGCAAGGCTCTTGAGTTTCGAGACGGCTCCGTAAGCTTGGACGTGAACGTCGAGGTTCTCAATCAGCGCGGGGCTGGCTTTGCCCGTGCGCACGCCGGCGAACTCGTGGATGAGATAATCCACGCACTTGGTCATGGCGTCTTCAACTTCGAAAATGGCTTCTTCAGGGTCCATGGGATAGGGAATTTGAATTTTAGATTTGAATTTTTATTCGCCGTGAACGAGCGTGCCGATCGGCTGGCCGCGCAGGGCATGAGAGAGATTCCCGTGTGGGGCGAGATCGAAAACGATGATCGGGATGTGGTTGTCCATGCAGAGACTGAAAGCGGTGGCGTCCATCACGTTGAGGCGGCTGGAGAGACACTCTTGGAAAGTAACCGTTTCATAGCGCACGGCATCCGGATTGAGTCGCGGGTCGGAATCGTAAACACCGTCCACTTGGGTGGCTTTCAGGATAACGTCGGCCCCCATTTCACTCGCGCGGAGAGCGGCGGTGGTGTCGGTGGAGAAAAATGGATTGCCGGTGCCGGCGGCGAAGATAACGACTTTTCCCTCGTCGAGCTGTTTTTCCGCTTTGCGACGGATGAATGTTTCCGCGACGTTTTTCATTTCGATGGCAGACTGTACGACGCAAGTGACGCCATGGTGCTCGAGTGCGCCCTCCAGCGCGAGGGCGTTCATGACAGTGGCGAGCATGCCCACGTAATCGGCAGTCGCGCGGTCCATGCCGCGGGCGGAAGCGCTCGCGCCGCGCCAGAAGTTCCCTCCTCCGACGACAATGCCGAGCTGGAGTCCGCCTTCCACCGCCTCGCGGATTTCCAAAGCAATGCGGTCCACGATTTCTGGGGAAATATTGTCGCGCGACCCCGATCCACGCAGGGCCTCCCCGCTGAGTTTGAGAATGGCACGTTTGAAAGGGCGGGGATCTATCGGGCAGTTTGGCATACGTTATGGGAGCTGCCCGATGAAAGCGGAATCTCCCCCGCATTGAAAAGGGAAAATACCGCTTCGGAGGAAGTGGTGGGGCTTTTGTGTAGCTAAAATCCTGTGCTGACCATGCGCGAATCACTCCGCTGCGGGTTCATCCCCAACTACGAATTTCGCTCCTAGATCGCGCAGACTCGCTTTTCCATCTTCGGTACCCTCGATCATGATCGTGACATTGAGGGGCTTGGAAAGTGGACGCTGGTAACAATCTAACGTTTTTCGAACAGCGATGATGGTGAGTTTTAGAATCTGTCGGGTGGTGAGATCGACATCTGCGGGAATGGCAAGCTGGGCCACATCCAGTCGGACACGCAGGCCAGATTCAGTCATTTCTCCGTTGATGCCAATATTACAAAGAACTAGCAGATTCGCCTCTTGCACCTTATAGTTAGGGTTATTCGTAGGCAACATGTGAGGGCTGCGGATCGAGTGGATGAGATCCTCTGGCATGGCACCGGAGAGAGCCATCGGTCGTGACATGATGGCGGCTTGCAGAGCCTCGCCGATTTCCGAGATCGCCTCATCGCCATCCGTTCCGTGAAGGCTGATCGGTTCAAAAATTGGCACGACCATAATGGTGGATGCATCGGCGGATGCGGCGAGAAATCCCCCGAGTAAAATTGAAGTTAGCAACGTTCTCATGCCTTCAAGACTGCTTCATGAATCGGGTTGTGGCGATTGGAAAGACGGATGGAGCTTTCTATGTGCAGAATCTCTCGGGCGATCATAAACATCCGCCTGGATCGCGTTTCTGCCCACGCTTGCCAAGTAGGTGGATCTGGGGCTTTTATGGGCCATGGATTATCTGGCCCGCGCCCGCTCAGTCATTGAAATTGAAACGGATGGTTTGCGCCAGATCTCGGAGCGGCTGGATAACAGTTTTACGGCTGCGGTGAAAATTCTTCAGCATACGGTGGAACACCGGGGAAAAATCGTCGTCGTGGGCGTCGGTAAATCCGGTAACATCGGTCATAAAATCGCTGCCACGTTTAATTCCACGGGTGCGACCGCCGTAGTGCTCGACTCGCAAAACGCGCTTCACGGTGATCTGGGTCTGCTTTCTGATGGAGATGTGGTAATCGCGCTTTCCTACTCCGGCGAGACCCGCGAGCTGATAGATCTGCTGCCATTTATCAAACGCTTTGATGTAAAACTGATCTCACTCACCGGCAATGCCGCGTCCACACTTTCGCGTTTTAGCGAGGTCACGCTGGATACTTCGGTCGAGCGTGAAGCCTGCCCACTGAATCTAGCGCCGACATCCTCCTCCACGGCGATGTTAGTGATGGGTGATGCGCTGGCGATGGTTCTGCTAGAGTCACGGGGTTTTACTGAGGCGGACTTCGCGCGCTTTCATCCCGGCGGTTCTCTCGGGCGTGCCTTGTTGACTTGTGTTTCCGACATCATGCGCTCGGATACCGCGCTGCCCACGGTGACCGAGGATGCAGATGTGTTTGCCGCTCTGGATGCGATGAACCGTGCCCGTGCGGGAGCTTGTTTGATACTGAACCCAGATGGATCACTCGCTGGAATTTTCACGCACGGCGATTTTGCTCGATGTTTCCGCAGCGATCCGCTGCTAGGGAATAAGCCAGTCGCCGCGCTGATGACCCGCCGTCCGATCACCGTTCGGGCAGATGCACTGGCGGTGGAGGTTCTTAAAACCATCGGTGACAACAGGATCGATGATATTGTGGTGATGGATGCGGATGAAAAGCCCGTGGGGCTAATCGACACGCAGGATCTGGCGCGGCTGAAGATTGTGTGAGAGTTTTTGTTAGGTGTAAGTGGTTATTTGTGAAAGGGGAAGAGTGTCAAAGATGGCAACCTCCTCACTTTTACCATTAAGCCCATAACTTTTAACCCCACCCCATTCCCACAAAAAAAACCACACCCCGTGAGGAGTGCGGTTTTGTGAAATAGAGTCTGATTAACGCTTGGAGAACTGGAAGCGTGCGCGGGCACCTGGCTGACCTGGCTTTTTCCGTTCCTTCATACGAGGGTCACGGGTCAGGAAACCGAGTGGCTTGATTAGCTTGCGATGCTCTGGGTCCACCAGCGTGAGCGAGCGGGAGATAGCGTGACGGATCGCGATCGATTGTGACTGTTTGCCGCCGCCTTTGACGACGACGTTTAAGTCAAATTTGTTCGAAAGGGAAACGGCCATGAACGGTGCAAGCACGGCGTTTTGAAGCTCGATGGTCGGAAGATATTCTTCAAAGCTGCGGGCGTTGATAACGATTTGGCCGGTGCCTTCGGTCATCCAGACGCGGGCAACGGCGGTTTTGCGGCGGCCGGTGGCGCTCTTAGTGGTAGTGGCGGTCATTGTGGAAAAAGTTTGAATTATTTGACGGCGTGAGCTGCAGGCGCTTGGGCTTCGTGCGGATGGGTTTCACCAGCATACACCTTGAGTTTGCCGAATTGGGCGCGGCCAAGGCGAGTTTTCGGGATCATTCCCCAAACGGCGCGCTCCACAAGGAGGACCGGGCGACGCTCACGAACGATGCGTGGAGTTTCAACCTTTTGGCCACCGACGTAGCCGGAGAAACGGGTGTAAATCTTGGAGGTCTCCTTGGTGCCGGTGAGGACAACTTGGTCAGCATTGATCACGACGACAAAGTCACCGGTATCAACGTGGGAGGTGAAAATTGGCTTGTGCTTGCCGCGGAGGAGGCGTGCGGCCTCAACAGCGACTTGGCCGAGGATTTTGCCCTTAGCGTCGATCACATACCACTTGCGCTCGACTTCATGCGGCTTGGCGGAAAACGTCTTCATGTGCTTGTATAAGAAATGGCTTCGGAACACGTGGCGTGCCCGAAGGGGGTGGCAAACTAGGGAGCGGATTTCAGGGTGTCAACCGGGAAATCACAAGAATTTTGGCGAAATTTTGGGTCACTCTCGGGTGTCGCTTGGTCGGCTCGGTGGCTCATTCAGAGGCTTCGGAAGTGGGCCGGTGCCGGCATCGCCCACGGCGGCTTGGGTGCGAATCGCTCCGGCGATGGCGTGAGCAAGCTTTTGGCGGTACCCCGGGTCCGCGCAAAGTCGGGCTTCGGTCGCACTGCTGAGGTAGCCACCTTCGAGAAGCAGGCATGGGATTTCTGGGTTACGCGTGAGGCGAATCCGACGGCGGACGAGACCGCGGTTTCCGCTTTTGTCAGGACAAACGGAGTTCATCGCTTGTTGGCAGCGGACTGCGAGGCCGTGGCTATCCACACGCCAGTAGTAAGTTTCCGGGCCACGAATACTCGATGGGCCACTATTAAAGTGCATGCTAACGAGTACGCCGCCGTATTGGTTGGCGCGGGCGACGCGCTCATCGAGATCCACGAAGGTGTCATCGCTGCGCATCAAGATGGTATTAAAATTGCCGCTGAGCTCCGCGCGAAGGCGTTTCGCTATATCGAGGGTGAGATCCTTTTCCTTCTGTCCGGTGGAAGGGCTAACTGCGCCGCTGTCCTTGCCGCCGTGTCCGGCATCAATGATTACGGTATTGAATCCTTTGGGACCCGGGCGGTGGCCCCATACATCACGCCCTGAGGAAAATGCTGTGGCGGGCGCCGTGTTGGGTGCTCCGCAGGATGCGAAGAAGGCAGTCAGGATGAGGCTGAAGGAGAAATTGAGAAGCGTGCGCATGTGGAAATTCATTTCAGAGTTTTCGGGACAGGGGAAGCACGGGTTTTTGGAGCAGCCGGGCATCTCATCCAATCGTAAGTTAGATCGGTGGATGAAATGACAATTGATCGGCTGGCTTGGATTTAACAATCGTGTCTATCGGTGTATTTTCGTTAGGCGTCGCGGCATCGAGGCGTTTGTGCCGGGCGAGGACTGCGGTCTCGCTGAAAGAGGCGGTGATTCTGTGCGCGGCTTGGATTTTCACAAGGTCAGCCTGAAATGCTTCAGCGATGGCTTCTGCTAGTGTCGCGGAGGTGAGATTGATTCGGAGGTCGCGGGTGAGTAATCTAACGAGAGTTTCTCCCTCCATCGGATGAAGCTTGCCAAGGCGTACAGCGAGGCGGTCGATGCGTTCCAGTGAGCCTTTGGTTGCGCTGAGTTCGAGAAAAAAAGCCTGAAGGTCGGTGAGGTTGAGAGCTCCGGGTTTGAGCGGAATTTCCTGAAGTGCCAATCGTGCCGTCATTGCGATATCCTGATGGCGTCTGGAAATTTCCTTGTAGCGTTCATAGCGCATGCCGGGGAGGGAAAGAAGCGAGTGTCTGAGCGTCGTAGTATCCATAGACAAAGGAAATTGCCCGTTCTCCTCGCGGAATGCTTCGCCCCCCAGCCACGACACGGCGAGGCGGAGATCTGCATCGCAGGTGAGGCCCCGCAGGTAAGTGGTGATGAATTCCACCTTTGCAATGCAGCTGCTAGTTTCCCCCAGATGACGGCAGAGGTCGCTGAAATCCGCCAGCGTACAGATCGCTCGGCTGTGGCGTTGGCTGCTAGATCCGCGACACTGCGAGCCCTGGAGGATCGGGAGTTCGAGCTGATCGCCACCGGTTGCGCACCAAGCATCCATGCCTTTCATTCTCAATTCTGCGGCGAATTCCTTGGTGAATCCATGGACTGTTAGAATTTTCTTCGGTCGCACTCGCTGGATGCACTCCATCAGGCCGGGGTGATCAGCGTGGTCGGAAAATGGAATGATTTCATCGACACGGTAGCGATACTTCGCCCCTGGCTGCATCGCCCAACCCGTGAGCATGGCCGTGCGTTTGGCTTTCAGACCGCGGAACAAATTCGAGCGCAGCGCATTCGGCGGCGCAATGACCGCGTGCCCCGAGAGCGCATGGCCCTCGAAAAGCAGCGGCTCGGGCAAACCCTGGACCCCTGCGGCACGGCAGGCCAGTGTCATCGCCGCGACGGCGCTATGGAGCAGCGTGGGAATTCCATGCTCGGTGAGCAGGGCGAGGGCTTCTTGGGCCTTCCCTAACGAATAGCCAAGTAAAACCGGAGTTTCCCCATCAGCGAGGGCATCGTGCACAAAACGCAGGACTTGGGCATCGATCTCCAATTGACTTGGAAATTCATAACAGGGCAGCCCGAAGGTAGTTTCCAAAATGAGGGTGTCAGCCGTTAGGAAATTGACCGGTTCCGCTGTGCGCCCACGACGTGTTTTGAAATCTCCCGTATATAACAGAGTGGCATTGTCCTTGAGGCGAGTGACGTGTAACATCGCGGACCCTGAAATATGTCCAGCCGGAAGCAATCGCAGTCGAAAGCCATCCCGTGTGATCGGAACTTGGAATGGAACGGCCTCGATCCGGTTTTCTGACAGTCGAAAGCGATCACGGAGCAGTGCTCCCGTCACCACTGAGCAAAGTGCTGACTCATGTCGAGCAAAGTGATCCGCATGCGCGTGTGAGACGAAAGCACGAGGTTTTGCATCCCTTGGATCTAACCAGAGGTCGGGCTCCGGCAGGTAAAGGCCGCGTTGAAATCGCACTTCAATCAAAGCAGTCGGAATTCTGATGATACCTGAGTTGCATCGCCAAGGATTGTTGGGTCGCGTCTCAGGCTTACTGTTTTGCAACATTTGTCTGCCACAGTGGTGACGGCGGCACATCATTCGGCCTGCAAATGATGATGCCCGCGTGTTTTGAAGCTCCATTTACGTAGTCACTGATCGGGCAATCAATGATCACCATTCTTCCCTTGTCGTGATCCGAAGTGGCATGGGTGAAGTAGGCACGATCTCCAAGTCTCACGATCATCCCTACATGCGATGTGTAGCCACTCGAGTCATTTGAGGTGATCGCGCAGATATCGCCATTCTGAAGATATTTCTCTGCGGCACGGATCTTGGATTTGGGAACCTGATAGACGGGTAAATTGGAAACTTGGTCCTCGATTCTCCCCATCGGCTCGACCAATGAAGGGTTCGAACGTAAGTAGCGGTAACTCTTCCATTGCACGGTCATTTCATGGATTTCACGGTGCATTCGCTCCGCACCGGGCAAGCGGGAGGTGATGTTAGTCGCGTAGCCCCGGCGTTGGTTGTCATAGAAGACCTCCTCCAAATGGTGCATCCGGCTCAAGTAGCTGCCGGTGCAGCAGCCATTCCGGTAGCGCTCGATTTCCACCATCTGGAGCATGTCCTCGGGTTTGTACGGACCGGGCTTGTAGCGCAGCATGCGGGCGATCGCTAGGGAGTTTTCATAATAGGTCCAGCAGTCGAGGCCTTTGAGATTCGCCACGGGGGATTCGATCCGGTCATCCACTTCTAACGAGTAATTAATATAGGGCGTGCCCACCAGTTCGCGCGCGACCCGCACGATCCTCTCGCTCAGAGGTAAGGCACGCCAATGTTCGCGTTCTGCTTTGGCGACGATCGCTTGGAATTTCGACTCTCCTTGAAACACGACTGCTAGCGGCAGTCTGGGTGGATTGATTGACGGGACGGGCTGCGCCGCCAAAGCCAAACGCGGAAACAGACAGAGCGAAGCCGCAATGACTATTTGAAATCTGCAATTCATACTCTTCTTGTAGTCAAAATCCCAATTTAGAAAAGGCAACATTCACAAAATTACTTTCGAGTCAGCAGCGGCTCAAACACATACCACTGCCGCCAATGCTCCCGCACCACCCTGAGGATTGCGGCGGCCCAGATTTTTGCCGCCTCATCATCCACCCCGCGGGTTCTCGGTGGTAACTCCAGCACTGGGAAAACGATCACCCGATACTTCCGCCAGCCATCGCGCACGATGAACAGTGGAAAGGTGGGTGCGTTTGTTGCCCTCGCGAGAAACAAAGGCCCCTTCGGCAGACGCATCCGCAATCCGGGCTCCACTTCCACCTCCATGGGTGAGACGTCGAAAATCACGCGGTCCCCTTGCACCGCTATGATATTTCCCTCGCCTAACAGTCTTGCCAGTTCAACGCCTAGCAAGTTTCCATCGTAATTGTAAAGCGAGCGGAAATTCGGGTGCTTTGCCTCCTTTTCGCGAATTTCCTCCTCGCGGATTCTCTGGGTCTCCGGCTCGCGCTCTCTTGCCCTAACGGTGTAAAGTGTCCGATTGAATTTCGATGCAAACATCGGTGCCGCGATGTCATAATTCCCCATGTGTGCCGTTAGAATAATGCAGCCTTCTTTCCGATTAGATAGATCCTCCAGCGCATCTAATCCCTCCACCACCCAATCGACGTCGCCGGTTTTCGTTTGGCAGCGTAGAGCGTCGATATAGGTCAGTGCGAAATTCCAAAATACCTGCCACGCTCCCACGTGCCCACGCCAGCAACCCCATTCGGGATGAAGAGCACGTAGGTTTTTCGCCAACGCCAGCCGGTTGTTCCTCGCGATTAGAAAAAATAAAAACGCCCACCCACCGATCAAAACAGGCTCGAGAAACCACGGCACGACGCGCAAGGCATGAAGCGCCGTCCGATGCGGT
This sequence comes from Akkermansiaceae bacterium, assembly GCA_025363295.1. GTDB lineage: Bacteria > Verrucomicrobiota > Verrucomicrobiia > Verrucomicrobiales > Akkermansiaceae > Luteolibacter. Next base: position 24,312 of record JANYEC010000025.1, on the reverse strand, counting down.
AAATCGCCGAAGATCCCGAGTCTCCTGCTCAATCGTGATTTCGTTTCTTCCTCCATTCTGGATATTTCTAACTTCGGGAGAGTTGAAAACCCACATCTTCCAACAAACTCGTGCCCGCCACTGCGATGTTTGCTAACTCATCGCAGCGCTCGTTTTCCGCATGGCCGGCATGGCCTTTCACCCAGCGCCAGTCGATTTTGTGCCCGTGCATCGCCGCGAGTAAGAGCAGCCACAAATCTTGATTTTTCACATCCTCTTTCGCAGCGGTTTTCCATCCGCGCTTTTTCCAGCCAACAATCCAATTTTTCGAAATCGCATCGATTAGATATTTCGAGTCCGAGTGCAGTTCCACCTCGCAAGGTTCGCTTAGTAGTTCCAACGCGGCAATCGCGGCTCTCAACTCCATTCGGTTATTCGTTGTTAGGCGGTAGCCTCCGGAAATTTCTTTGCGGTGCTTCCCGCACACCATCACCGCCCCGAATCCACCCGGTCCGGGATTCCCTTTGCAGCCGCCGTCCGTATGAATAATCACCCGTTTCATTGAAGGACAAACTGTTCATCTGCACCCGGCCTGACAAGGAAAACGGCTCGTAAAAATGAAACACTGTGGCGCAAGATCATCACTCCGGGACGGCACGGATGGGAAGGGTGTAATTTAGCAACCGCTACCCCCTTCATTCCTCCATTATTTTTCCCGAGGAAGCCAATCGGTGGCAGTCACTTTGAGGATTTCAAGGTAACCTTGGCCATTGGGAGTGGTGAGCTTAGTGACCTCAAGAACAGGGGTGAAAATACTGCCCGATGCAGTGGCAGCCTGGCAGAGTTGATAAGCTTCCGAGTCTTTTTTTACGAAGGCAAGTTGCTGGCGACCGGGCATCGGTGGATCCAATAAGAATGAGGCGAAAGTTTCATCCTCAGTTTTCGCGGCACGGGCCGCAGGGGGTGAGCTAACAATTAGGTGGAAGCGCTGAGTCTTCTTGGCTGGGCCATCTGCAAAGTGTTTGAAGTGATCATCACGGAACTCGACGAAGGTCTGCCAGTCGGTGAGCCAGCCCTTGGGAGTTTCTAACACGGCGACGGGAATCCCTGTCGGAATCGCAGCGGTATCGACTTGGAAAACAAATAGAGTGTTGCCGGTTTTTTCGTCGATTTGACTTTGTTTGAGAGAGATTGATTTAAAGGGCGTCGGGCCGTCAGGGGTTTGGTGGGAGTATGCCTCCATAGCGGGTCTAACTGATTCAGCATACAAGACGTGCGCGCTTCTCGCCGCCCAGTCGGGTGCTTCCAAAAATGCCCGCAGCGAACCTTCTGCTGCTGCGGAAACTTTGGCGGGCTTTCCGGATCTATCGATTTCTAACGCATCCGCTTTCGGTGCCTCTTTTGTAGGGTCTTGGATGATAGGCTTTACAACAATCGGAGTGGGCTCGCGTTTCGGAGCGGGCACATCCGCTTCGGCAGGTGGCGCGAGTTGATGTTGTTTCACGGGTACCTTGAGAGAGGCCGTTGGTGGAATCCTCATGAAGTAATCGCCTGATTTGATGCCTAGCGCGTATCCCATCGCAAGCGCCACGGCAAATGATAGAAGGCACGAAAGCACCAGAACTGTGGGGTTTTGAGCGGCACTTGTGGGTTGCGGGGGAGGAGTGGGTTGATCGACATGGGGAATCTCGGGTGTCTCAATTTCCCTAACGAAAGGAGGTGGGGTTGGGCTGGTCACGAGCTCTTCCTTTTTCTGCGTCAACGGCGGTGAGTCGGCGAATGGTAGGAACGGTTCGGCCTCACGCAACACGGCTGGATCTGGAGCCTCAAGTGCGCCGATGCCTCGATAGGGATCAGGCGCGATGATTTCCTTATGGCACGTCGGACATGGACCTTTCTGAGCGGCCATGTCGAGTGGCAGGCGCAGCATCGTCCCGCAGACGGGGCAGTTGAATTGGATGACTTCAGCCATTGGCGTTTCTTAAAAGCGATGACGTGATGGCAGAAGATCGGGCGGATGTCGATCATTCGGATAACTTGATTTTTTGTAGCCCCTCTCACTCTGTTGGAATCGCGGCTCCTTGGTCCCGCATGAATTTAAGTGCCCATCCCCGCTTTGCTCTTGGCTGTCCGGCGATCACTGCCTAAACCCCGCCATGCGGCTTTTTGACACGCTTTCCCGAACAGAGCGCGAACTTTCACCCATCGACGGTATCACCTATCGTTTCTACTGCTGCGGCCCCACGGTCTATGGCCCGGCGCATATTGGAAATTTTCGTACCTTCGTCCTTCAAGACGTACTTCGGCGCACCCTCGAGACCGGAGGCATCCGCACACTCCATGTCCGGAACATCACGGATGTGGATGATAAAACAATCCGCGATTCTCAAAAAGCCGGTCAATCTCTCACAGAATTCACGACCGGTTGGACCGAAAAATTCCACACCGATTGCGAAAAGCTCGGACTACTGGCGCCGCATATCGAGCCGGGCGCCGTCGAGCATATCCCGCAACAGATTGCCATGATCCAGACCCTCGTCGAAAAAGGTCACGCCTACCCCTCCGACGACGGTTCCGTCTATTTTAAAATCTCCTCTTTCCCCGGTTACGGCCGCCTGTCCCGCCTTGACGAGCGCGAACTCGATCTCGGAAAAACTCAAAACGCCCGCTCCAGCACAGACGAATACGAAAAAGACAGCCTCTCAGATTTCGTCCTCTGGAAAGGCCGCAAGCCGGAAGATGGCGATAACTTTTGGTCATCCCCGTGGGGCGAGGGTCGCCCCGGCTGGCATCTGGAGTGCTCCGCCATGATCCAAGAATACCTTGGGGATTCGTTCGATCTCCACTCCGGCGGCGTCGATCTGGTTTTTCCACATCACGAAAACGAAATTGCTCAAAGCGAATGCGCCTGCGGTGGCCACTTCGCCGCGCAGTGGTTCCACATTACGCACTTGTTAGTAGATGGCGGAAAAATGTCAAAATCCCTCGGCAATCTCTATACTCTATCTGACCTCGCGGAAAAAGGTTTCACTGCCATGGAGGTGCGCTACGTCCTCATCGGTGCGCATTATCGGAAACAGCTCAACTTCACTCTCGATTCTCTATCAGGTGCCCGCGAGGCCCTCGCGAAACTCGCCAAAAGCGCACGCCAGCTCGCCGCCAAAATCGAGCCCGGCACCGTTCTAACCTCTGCCGATTTCGGACCTTTCCAGTCGGCGTGGGATTCTCTGACGAACGATCTCAATACCCCCGGTGCGCTCGGTGGCATCTTCACTGGCCTCCGCGAGTCCGCGAAACTAACAGGCTCCGAACCTGCCGCTGCCCTCGCTGGCCTCAACCGTCTTCTCCGCGCCCTCGGCATCGTCCTTCCTGAAACTGCTGACTCCGATTGCGTAGAAATTCCCGGCGCCATCAAAGTCCTCGCGGAAACTCGCTGGCAGGCTCGCCTCGCGAAAAACTGGGCCGAGTCCGACACGCTCCGCGCTCAACTTGCGGAACAAGGCTGGCTGATGAAGGATGGCAAAACCGACTACACCCTCGAACCCGCCGGGAACTGACCCGTTTCCATCCGGCTGCACCGCCCGCCCATGAACGTGAACGCGGTCTGCCCAAACTGCGGGAGCCCTTAGAAACCTACCCAAACCGAGCGTTGCCAATGCGAGGATCCACGTCCAACCGGATAGTCAAACTACGCGCCCTACTCGTCGAGCAAGGCTGCTGATAAAGGACGGCAAGGAAGACTAGACCCCGGAACCGCTTTGTTAGAAGTGTCGCACAGAGGACTGTGCTTTCTACCGATCGGTGTGGAAAATTCCTTATAAAAGTGCTGCCCCTCGCCTCACTCTTGGCTCTGTGCGGGCTGTCACGGATGCTCATTCATTTTGATTAACAACGGGTTGGCTGATTCCTCGCTCCCAGGGAATCGCACTCAGGACGCATTTAATGCTTGATCAGAAAGCTGTTAGATCACGGGAAAATTCATGCCCCTGCGCCCTCTGCTCGATACCGAGTTCTCCCAACGATTCTTCGCCGACATCCTCTCCCTCTATCCCGGTTCCGACCGACGCTACGATTGTCCGGGCATTTCCGACCTCCACTACTGCCAGCTTGGCGTCCTGCGTTGCCTCGACACTGCGACCACTGGCCAGCAATTCCTCCAGCATCACGCCGACCAAAATGTCGCCGACATTGATCCCGGCCACTTCTTCAAGGCACTCAAGAGTCCGCGCAGACTTGCCAACATCACCTCCCTCAACGACCTGCTCGCCCAACTCCCGCGCCATCGCCACCGGTTTCTTCTTCCGCCTGAACCTGCGCACCCATCAGCTACGCAGAGAACCCAGCGATTCATCCGTTGGGTGCGCGTGCGGATTTACCAACGGGTTCCCTGGAGCGAATCCGTTGCCCGCTTACGCGAACTCTGGACCCTGCAAACCTAAGAGTTTTCCACACCGATCGATGAAATGCGTATTGCGCCAATGATAAATGACAGCGGGACAAACCTGTAGTCTTGAGCTGCATCGTATTCCGCTTAAGCCGCGTCTCGTTCCGTCTGAGCTGCATCGCGTGGCGCTTGAGCGGTACGGCGTCAAGCTTGAGCCTTGCGTCACGCCGATTGAGCTGCACGTCACCCCGCTTCAGCCTTGGGTCACGCCGCTTGAGCTGCAAGTCACGCCTCTTCAGCTGCACGTCACGCCTCTTCGGAATGGAGCACCATTCCGACTATTTCGGTCAAAAAAGCTCGGAATGTGACGGTCCGGCCGCTTTTCCGTCACATGGAAAGATTTCCAACGTTCTTATCATAGCCGATTTGGTATTCTGCCATTCTGTCATTGATCAAATTATCAGATTCCGCCCATTTTCAGTGTGCATTTTGAAACTAAAAATATGGCTGACTACATCCCACAAGACAAAGCATCCCGTCACGACTGGCTCGAAAACTTCCAAGCCTTTCTCACGGCAAACGCACCCGCCCTCGGGTCCACCGCACCCGAAGCCGCCGCCATCCACGCCCTCTGGCTGGAATACGAAGCCGCCTACGTTGATGTCATCCCGAAGGAAAACGCCTATCGAGCAGCCCTCGATACGTTAGCCACCAAGGAAGACGCCCTCGTTTCCCAAGTCCGCAGCCTCGCCGCAGAAATCCAGGTGGACTCCGCCGTCACCGATGCCACCCGCACCGGCGCTGGCCTCCCCATCCGCAAAACCACGCGCACCGCCTCCGCCGTTCCCACCACCCGCCCCGTCGGAGAAGTGGACACCTCACAACGCCTCCAGCACACCATCTCCTTCCGCGATGAAGGAGCGGTTGGAAAAGCGAAACCCGAAGGCGTCCGCGGCTGTGAGATCTGGGCCGTCATTTGTGCCGGACCTGCCAGCGTCTCGGATGCCCGTTACCTCGCCACCGATACCGCCACTCCCTACGTGGCCACCTTCGATGCTGCGGACGCCGGGAAATCCGTCCACTACTTCCTTCGCTGGGTGAACACCCGCAACGAAGCAGGCCCCTGGAGCGTCACCGTCACAGCGACGATCGGCGGCTGAGGGTCCTATCTTAATCATGATCGGCGGTTGGTGGGAAAATCTGCCAACCGCCCCAACCTGCAAAGCCTAACCCTAACGTAAGCGGCGGTCTCGGGACCGCATTCCTGTTATTTCTGCTCTCGGCCCGATAAGTCCTGAAGTTTGTTCAGAACATCGCCCAACCGGACATTCAGCCCCTCGGAAAGAAGAAGAAGCGTGTGCAACGAGGGTTCCCTTTTCCCTGACTCTATCATCGAAATAGCCGATGCGGATACCCCGCTCAGATTGGACCAGGCATATCCTGACAGCCCCATTTTCCGCCGCTCCTCACTCAGGCGTCGAACGGTTTTCTGAACTAACAGGCGATTCTTTTCTGCGGCGGTCAAGCGTTCACCCTACCCATCCGCTCCCGACACATTTAGTTCACAGGTGTGAATTTTGTTGACTCCAATTCCGAAATTCTGCCAGTGTTTGATTAGATCGTAATTTGATCCCGTGAGATTTCCGCTAGAATTTCATCTCGTGTTCGTCGGTTTTTCTCACTGCCCGTTGATATCCTCCCATCAAACAAAAACGCCTACCGCCATGAAACCTAAACACATTATCCCCGCCCTCGCGGTATTCTGCCTTACCGCCCATGCGGCGGAAACCGCAGACTCCGTCATCATCACGGACCCCAGTAAGATCGTGGATTCCACCACCTACGATCTAGGAGACCGCCTGCTCACCGTCCAGGAGGTCTCCAAAGACGCGCTCCCCATGCCCCCGGCTCCAATACCTCCGGCAATTCAGCCTGCGCCTGCCCCGGATTTTGAAGTCAGACCCCATCGCGAGTTTGGGATTTTGCATCTGGGCGGGGGCGTTTACCGCCGTTGCGGTCAACCCGCCCGCACCCTTATTAACTACTGTCCGCAGGGATCGGACCAACGCATCAGTTTTTGGACTTCGGCTGACTGGAGACTGATTGCTGGCGTCGGTTGCCTACCTGACGACCACGGTAAAGATTGGGAGCTGATGTGCATGTTCAGCTCCTATGATGAAGAGCAGCAGGACGATTCGCTTGTGATCCCTGATTTTCCGACCGGTCCATCTACCATCAAGATTATCTCTGGAAATCCAACTCCCGAGCAGATGGCCCCGGTGAGACTTTACCTCGCCTACTACGACTCCAACCTTTCCGAACTCCAAACCGCTTACCAGACCCGAATCGAGGAACAGAAGCGCCTGGCCGCTGAGGAAAAAGCGCATCCAAAAGTCCCCGAGGACATCGTGGTTCAATTCCGGGTTTTAGCCCCCGAGGAAATCGTCCCAACCGCAACCGCCCCAAAATCTTCGGGAAAGTGAAATCCCCCACGAATATGATTCACCGTATATTATTTGTAATTACATCTTGCGCCACGCTCGTTTTCGGGCAAGGTGTGAATCCATTGAGCATTACCCAATTAAATCCGACGAGTTTCCAGTTGTCATGGTATGCCAAAACGTTACGGCCTTACCAAATCGAGAACAGCCCGGACCTGACAAATTGGACGGAATTAACCGGCTACATTGAGGGCACAAATGCACAGCAAGGCGTCCTCATCAACAAAACCACTGACAAGATGTTCTTCCGCCTGAAAACAGGGGCTATGCGGTCCGGGTTCAACTCTAACACTCTTATTGCGAACGATGATCGAAGTGCTTTTGTTGCAGACGATACGGAAACCCCCGAAGATGAATCGATAGGCTTCCCAATCAACATTTTCCCTACCGTGGACAATCCGGGGCCTTGGAAAGAGTGTTACGTAAACAACAACGGCAGCGTGACCATTGGGAATTCTGCTGGTAGCTATAAGCCACTGCCCCTGCAAAGTTCGGCACAGGAAATTGGAGGCCTTATCGCATTGATCGCCCCATTTTGGGCTGATGTGGATACCAGACCCGCGTATAATCCCGATACAGCGAATGGCTGTAAGGAGGTGACCTACGGACAGGGTTTTATCGATGGTAAGAAAGCATTTGGGGTGAATTGGCGGAATGTAGGGTATTACAACTATCAAACTGATAAGCTGAACAGCTTCCAGCTGATTCTCATCGATCGCTCACTCTCCCCCGGTAATGTGGGAGATTTCGATGCCGAATTCAATTACAACCAAATACTCTGGGAAGCCGGAAGCGCCAGCAATGGGACAAACGGGTATGGTGGGCAAGTGGCACGGGTTGGTATCACAAACGGAGTAGATAGAACCATCGAAGCCCAATACTCGGGGGAAACGTTGTTGCAACTCGATAAAATACCTGCTGGTTTTGCAGGTGCCGGGACTGCAAATTACACCAGCGGCTTGATTTACCGAAAGCGGAATAGCTCAGTTCCCGGAAGGCAGGTGTTTCAGTTTCGCAGCGGGGCTTTGGTCGATGCGCTTCAGGTAAATGCGGGACCAGATCGGCCACTTGGCTCAAGTGCGACATCGGTCACCGTTACAGGTACTGCTTCCGATCCATCAAATGCGGCAATAACAACGCAGTGGAGCGTGATACAAAACTCGGGGGCCTCTCCTGTAACCATTGCGAATGCAAATCAACTTAGCACAACGGTTACTTTTAGCGCAGGCGCTAAAGTCAGCCTTCAACTGACTGCACGTAGGACAAGCGACCCGACGATAAGTGCCTCTGATGTAATGATTATTAACCCCTAAAATCTGACTTGTGAAACACAACATCACGAAAACCATCATGTTTCTTTTGATTGTAAATCAGTCAAATGCAGCTTCCACCCAGGTGAACTGGCACAATACCACAGGAACTGAGGTGCGAGATTTGAATGGCACCCTACTAACCAGCGGGACGGATAACGCGGATGATGGGGCAATTTTGCAGTTAGGCTATTACACGATGGCCACTACTTTGAATCCTTTTGCTGGGTTGTGGGTTCCACTATCCGGGGAAGGGAGTGGTAATTCTTTTTATTCCACGGTAGGTGACAAGGCATTGCCGGACGGTAGGTTTGATATTGGTCTTAGCTTTTTTACTTCAACAGCTAATCTCCCGACTGCCGGGACCCCGCTTGCCTTCCGCTTCTACGATTCAACATCACTTGCCGCTGCCACCTATTTTAACGCCGTATCGAACACAACGGGCACATGGAATTGGGCCACACCTTCTAATCTTAATCCTACTATCAATATATCACTGTCGGATCCAGGAATTGTATTACAAGACGGCCCTACCAGCGCCTTCCGCACCACGATCCCCATACCCGAACCAAATTGTATTTTGTTAGGATTTCTGAGCTTAGGTGCTTTGGTCGTAAGGCGTCGATTAAACTGACCCGGAGCAAAGTGTAGCCGGTGCTGTGGGGCGCAACTTCATCAACTCAGCAGTCACCAGAGCCACGCAGAGAACCCAGCGATTCATCCGTTGGGTGCGCGTGCGGATTTACCAGCGGGTTCCCTAGAGCGAATCCGTAGCCCGCTTACGCGAACTCTGGACCCTGCAAACCTAAGAGTTTTCCACACGGATCCTTACCACCTTGGAAAATACGAATGCCTCTATCCTATCACCCCTTGATCTCCATCAACATCTGCGGGTTGTTAGGGAATTTTTTCAAGAAGAACAACAACCGCTCCATCGCCTCCGCTGGGCGGTGGCCGGAGAGGCCGCGGCGGATGAGGTGGATCTTGTGTAGCATGTGATCGGCGAGCAGAAGTTCCTCACGGCGGGTGCCGGATTTGAAGATATCAACTGCCGGATAGATATAGTTTTCCGCGATCTTGCGATCGAGAACGAGTTCCATGTTTCCGGTGCCCTTGAACTCCATGAAGATGGCTTCGTCAGCCCGGGAATTTGTCTGAATCAGGGCAGTAGCAAGAATCGTTAGAGAGCCTCCGCCACGGGTATTTCTGGCAGCGGCGAAGAGGCGGCGGGGAATTTCTAACGCACCAATAGTGATGCCGCCGGAGCCGGTGCCGCGACCACGATTGTTTATATTTCCGTTATAGGCACGGGCGAGACGGGTGATAGAATCCATCAGCAGAAAGACATCCTTTCCGGCCTCTACCAGTCGCTTGGCTCTTTCGATAGCAAGCTCGGCGATGCGGCAATGGTTGCGCGCCTGTTCATCATTTGAGCTGGCGTAAATTTCTGCACCGGGAAGCGCGCGGCGGAACTCGGTGACTTCTTCTGGCCGTTCATCGACAAGAACGACCATGAGATGAATCGCTTCATCGTATTTCTCACGGATCGCTTCCGCCATGTGGAGCAGGAGCGTGGTTTTTCCCGAGCGAGGAGGAGAGACGATGAGGCCGCGTTGGCCACGGCCGACGGGGGCCATGATGTCGATGACGCGAGTCGTGTAGCGCTCGGGCGTGGTTTCGAAACTGATGCGGCGCGTCGGATTGATTGCCTTAAGCTCATCAAAGTGGGGAAGCTTCGCTGCTTCCTCTGGAGTCATGTCATTGATCGTAGTGATCTCGACGAGCTGCGGCCCGCGTGGACCATCCTGATAGAGTCCGTGAATCCACTGGCCCAGCCGCAGGTTGTATTTGCGGATGGTTTCGGGAGTGACAAAAACGTCGTCACGCGCTTGTTCGAAATTTTTTCCAGGCACTCGGAGGAAACCGAATCCTTTAGGCGCGAGCTCTAACATCCCATTACCTTCAATCTTCGGGCCATTCAGTTGGACCGGGCGGCGGTCTTCCTGATCGAAGTGGTTCGAGGGTGGTTTGCCCCCATCGTGGCGCTGTCGGTTTTGGTGATTTTGTTGGCGTTGGGGAGGTGGGCCACCCTGTTCCTGGCGCTCGTTATTTCGGCGTTTGCGCTTGTCGCGGCGGCGCTTGCTTCGGCTTTCGTTTTGCTGGTTTTGGGAATTCGGTGATTGTTGGCCGTCGCGTTGCTGTGGATTTCGCGGTTGCCCGTCATGCGGCTGGCGCTCAAGACGCTCCGGTCCCAGATCTGGGCGGGGTTGAGGTTGAGGTGCTGGCGGAAATTCACGGGCGTCGTGCGGAATGGGAGATGCCGGAGCCGTTAGAAGAGCTTGAGGCTGCTGCGCTTGGGGTTCCGCTGTCTCGCGAGGGCCGACTGGTCCACCACCCGGAACGCGACCGAAGCGGCGTGGTGGTTCCAGTGTGGGTTGGGCTTGGGTTTCGATCGATGAAGAAGGAGGAGCCTCGTTCGATGTGGGCTCCGAGGTGGTTTTTTTTGCCCGGCTGACTCGGGCAGGGCGTGCGTTGGGAGTGTCTGCGGATTCTGGAATGGGAGCTGCGGTGCTGATGAACGGTAGTTCCGAAGGGGAAGGAGCCGCAGCCTTTTTCACCGCGACTTTCTTCGCGGCAGCCTTTTTGACGGGCACTTTTTTTTCCGCAATTTTAGTAGCCGCTTTTTTTGCTGCTCGCTTGCGGGGCGTGGGGGCATCGCTCCCGGCGTCTGCTGCTTTTGGCATGATGTCTTCGTTAGTATTTTCGCTCATCCGGAATCGGGTAAAAGGGAAGTGCGCTCGGCGCATGAAGTGGCTTGGGAATTCTGGAGATCGAACGATCAATCGGCCACTTCGAGATAGCTGGAAACATGGAAAGTAAGTAAGGGAACAAACGTTTACCCGTTCGGTGGGGGTCCACTTGAAGGAGTCGTTAGGTTGATTGAAGATGGGAGTTTAGGAGAAACCGTTGGGTGCGGATGAGAGTGGAATCACTCACAAACCGTGCATAACTGGATGGGAAGATGCGTTCCTGAATCACAACCGGATCGTGTTGCCGATGATAGCGACGGCGGCCCGGTAGGGCAGGTGGGTCTCAACCCAAAGGTGATTCGGAAATCCGACGCGAAAAACCGCTCAGTCGTTCCAATGCCCGGACATTGCCTTGCGTGGGCTGACTTGGCAACTCAAAATTTTCGGCGATCGAGAGCATGAATGGCCCTGATTTTGTCGATTGCCGAACGGGTTACAGAGTGTCAGAGTTCCTGCATGAAACTAAGTTTGCCGATTGCGATGCTCCTTTTATCGTTGGTCTTGCCGGCAGTTGCCATTGAGGAAGCGCGAAAGATCGAAGTGAAGTCGCAAGACTCGGGAAACGTAAAAGCAAATGATGCGACCGATCATGAGGATGCAGGTCCTGCCGCCGCGAAAGGGGACATTCCGCCGGACTTGCTGGATGATCCTCATGTGCGGGAGGAACTTGCGATCAATGAATTCACGGCCCCATCGATTTCCAAACTTTTTGATACTTTGCAATTTTTGATGCCGCTTCCCATCATGGAAGTAGAACGCAAAATGCCAGCGCGAATGTCACAGGACCGCGCAGATCTGGCGATTGAACTAGGTTTCCTGATCGCCGATGGATTCCTCGTGGTGCAAGCCGAACAGTTGGATAAGGTGGAAGATCTCGCGAAAGATCTAACACGATATGGTAAAGCGTTGGGCGCGGGGGATCGAGTGAACCGGCATGCGGCTAGTTTGCTCGATAGCGCCAAGGAAAAGAACGTGAATCAGTTGAAAAAGGAACTTTCTTCGACCCAGCGGGATGTAGAGGAAGAGTTAGTCACGCTTCGTGATGCAGACCTGGCCCACTTGATTTCGTTAGGTGGATGGATACGCGCGCTGGAGGTTTCGACCGTGGCGGTGGATAAGCAGTTTTCCGCTGAGCGGGCACGCAAGGTGATGCGTGAGGACATCGCAGATTATTATACCGAATCCGTGGCCGGATTAGAGCCCCGGATTTCAGAACGCCCGAACTATGTGGCGATGAGGGATCTGTTAGCGGGTCTTCGTACGGAAATGACGCTGGAGGCAGGCAAAGAGCCCACACCGGAAATGATGAAAGAGATTCGCAAAATCGCCGCGCAGTTGGTGGAGCTCGCATTGAAGCGCCAACAATGAGTAATCTATTAGTAGGCCGCGTGGCGGTGTTGGGACTTGGTATCATTGGATCGCGGGCCTGCTTGCGTCTGGCAGATGCCGGTTGGCAGGTTTCTTGTTGGAACCGTACGCCCAAAGGTTTGCCGGGTGAAGCCGAATCTCCCGAAGCAGCCGCAGAAGGTGCAGCAGTCATTTCAATTTATCTAAAAGATGCTCCTGCCGTGCGTGCAGTGGTGGACAGGATCGGGCCGTTCTTGAAACCCGGCCAAATCATTCTCAACCATGCCACGTTAGATCTAGAGACAACAAAATGGTTAGAAAATTTTTGTTTGGAGCGTAGTTGCCGCTTTTTGGATACACCTTTCACGGGCAGTAAAATGGCGTCTGAAAGTGGGCAGTTGTTCTACTATGTCGGTGGCGATGCGGCATTGGCAAAAGAGCTTGAATCCTTTCTGGGCGTGACCAGCAAAGGGCAGCTCTATTGTGGCGAAGTCGGAACGGCGACGGTTTTGAAATTAGCGACGAATCTGATTTCCGCCTGCACGGTACAAGCCATGGCAGAGTCCCTCGCGATCGCAACGCACCACGGGGTTTCCGCCGATTGTTTGATTAAAGCGGTCTCGGAGAACGCCTCGGCGTCTGGTCTAACGGCGATGAAATTCCCACTAATGGTGGCAGGAAACTACGAGACTCATTTTTCTCTCGCGAATATGGGCAAAGATAGCCGTTACATGTTAGCACTTTCCGAGGCAGCGGGATTAAAAACTCCCGCGATTGAAGCAGTTTCTAAACGGATGGGGGACTTGTGTGATCAAGGACTGGGGGAGATGGATTTCTCCGTTCTTGCAAAACCCTATCTTGAATCATTGTGACTGAAATCTATCGAATTGATTTGGGTTTTCCGGCGTTGTTGGAGTTCCGTGGCCCGGATGCGGTTAGGTTTCTCAACGGCCAGGTCACTCAGGACGTGCGTCGAGTGGTGGCGGGGGGAATATGTCTTCCTTCTTGTGTGACGGATGCGAAAGGGCGCATGCAGTTTCGTGTGTCACTGACGGAAAACGACAGCGCTTTGTGGATCTGTGGTTTGAGCGAATGGGCGGAGGCTTTGAAAGCCCGTTTGATCCGCTATCTGATCGCGGATGACGTGGAGGTGGTCAATCTAACTGGTCAATATTATTTGATGCATTTCACCGGGCCCATGGCGGAAACCCCGACAGGGGTCGTTGCGCGTCAATCGACACGATTTGGCATCGCAGGGACCGATTGGTGGATTCCTATCAGTTTAACCGTGAAGTTTCCCGCCGGGGTCCATTTGTTGGATTTTGATGATTTGGAAGCGCTGCGAATTGCCAATGGTGTTCCGGCATGGGGACGCGAACTGAAAGAAGGGATGCTACCGCCGGAAGCGCGCTTGGATGAAACAGATATATCCTACCACAAGGGATGTTATATCGGCCAAGAGGTCATTTCGCGAATCAAGTCAGCGGGGAAGGTGAACAAGCGGCTTGTGCATCTAGTTTTTGGTTCCAATGTACCCCCTGAGGCTAGGCAACTCGTCGATGCGGATGGGATTGCCATCGGCGAATTAACCAGTGTCTCCCCGCTCTTGGAAACGGCGGGTCGGCATGCCTTAGGATATGTGAAACGTGGGGTGATAGATATTTCCGCCATAGCGGCTGATGGAGTCCGCTATGCCGCGCAGGTGGTTTGAGATTGTCGTGTGAAGCGGTTTTATGCTTTGCCGGCGAGTGATTTAACGGGAACATCGGGCTGATGATTTTCACTGGGAATTTTCTCGCAAGTGGGGTGGCGAATATCTCGCCGCTTTTTGCTTTGCTGACCTTGGTGCTGGTGTTGGCGGTGTTGGTCTCGCTGGTGCTGGTGAAGTTTAAACAAAGCCTATTGGTCGGCTACTTACTGAGCGGTGTGCTCATTGGGAATGTGGGCTTATTATGGCTAACAGGGTTGGACAAGGGGGGGCCTGTGATTACGAATTTTGCGGAGATCGGAGTGGTTTTGCTGATGTTCACGCTGGGTATCGAATTTTCACTCACGGAATTTAAACATTTATGGCGGACCGCGCTGATCGGGGGCGGTCTACAGGTGGGAATCACCGCTGGGATTGTCGGAGTGTTAGCCGCAGTTTTTGGCTATCCTATGGCGGAAAGCATCGTCCTTGGAGTGGCGGTAGCATTAAGCTCCACAGCTGTGGCGATGATGTCGTTCCACGATTTGGGCCAACAAAATAATCCAGGCGCGCGGGCGAGCCTGGGAATCGCGTTGTTTCAGGATATTCTAGTGATTGTTTTTTTCCTCGTCATGCCGGCACTCTATGGAAAAGGGGAGGGGGGTGTTGCTGGGCAAATCGGTTCGGCATTATTGAAAGGTGTTATATTTCTGATAGGTGCATGGCTGTTAGGTAAGTATGGATTGACTCCGCTGCTGCATGCCGTGGCGAAGACGCGCAGCCGTGAGCTTTTTACTCTCACGGTGATCGGTCTGTGCGCGGGCATTGCTTTCGCAGGGGGGGCACTGAATTTGTCGTTGGCACTCGGAGCCTTTACAGCGGGTCTGGTGGTGAGTGAATCCATTTACAGCCATCGGATACTATCAGATATTTTGCCCTTTAAAGACTTGTTCCTCGCGATCTTTTTTATTTCCGTCGGGCTACTTATTGATGTCCCGGCGATCGCCGCGGATCTTCCCAGAATTCTGATAGGGAGCGCAGTCATTTTGGTTTTAAAAGGAGTAATCGTTTTCGCGGTTTTGAAATGGATTCGTATTCCCGGGCGTGCGGCACTGCTGGCGGCAGGCAGCTTAGCCAGCACCGGTGAGTTTTCGCTGGTCCTCATTGGCAAGGCGGGCGGCTACCATCCATTCGGTCCCGGCACCGAACAAATGCTTCTGGTTTGCACCGCCATGACGATGGCGGTGGTGCCTTCCCTGATGCGGGCTGCCGGACCTGTTGGGAAATGGTTAGAGAAGAAGGGTTATATGGGCACTCGCAAGGTGGTCCCTGAGTCAATGACCCCGGTGAGATTGCTCAAGGAAATCTCCGATCACGCGATCATTTGCGGCTACGGGCCTGTTGGAAAGTCGCTCAACGAAGCCTTGAAGCGCTGCGGGGTGTCCACACTGGTGATGGAATTGAATTCGGAAACAGTTAGAGAATTAAAGAAAGCGGGGCAGCCGGTTTTGTTCGCGGACTCGACTCACCCAGAAGCGTTAGACTTGGCAGGGATTCAGCGGGCACGCCTTGTTGCTTTTACCTTTCCATCAGTGAACGCCACTTGCTCCGCCGTGCCGCTGGTGCGTGAACGGAATGCGTCGATCTATATTTTTGGACGCGCGAAATATGCCACCGATGCCACACGCCTGAGGGAGCTTGGCGTGCAAGTGATCCTCGATGAACGTGAAACGGCCGTGGCGATGGTGCGGGCCGCGATCTCATCTTATGATCGAGCGGATGTTGATCCCGAGGAAGTGGTGCATGAAATGATGGAGGATGTTTGAAAATTTCTTCGCTCGTGATTTTTTAGTCGGTTTTCAAACAAGGCATCGGCTAAAAACCCGGGCGTGGCACTACTTTTAGCAATCGAATCCTCCTGTGACGAAACTGCGGTCGCGATTGTCCGAGGCTCCGTGGGTGGCGCGACCGAAGTGCTGGCTTCGGAAATTTCCTCACAAATCGCGCTTCACCGTGAGCACGGCGGAGTGGTGCCTGAGCTGGCGTCGCGGAATCATTCCCTGCGTTTGCGCGGACTCGTCGAGTTTGCTCTAACTGAGGCTGGCGTGAGTATAGGAGAAATCGATGCGTTTGCCGCGACCAATGGGCCGGGCTTGGCGTCGTCATTGCTGATAGGTAGCACTGCGGCTAAAGGCATGGCCTGCGCTACCGGCAAGCCCTTCCTTGGCATCAATCATCTCGAAGGCCACCTTCTATCACCATTTCTCAATCAAACCTCGGTCCCGCCCCATGTAGCCTTGATCGTTTCTGGTGGGCACACTCTTTTGTTGGATGTCGAGGGGCCGGGCCGCTATCAGAAAATCGGCAGCACCCGCGATGATGCGGCGGGAGAGGCCTACGATAAGGTCGGAAAAATGTTAGGCCTGCCCTATCCAGGTGGCCCGGAGATTGAAAAGGTCGCCCGGGAAGGGAATTCGGAAGCCTACGATTTTCCGCGATCCATGCTGCATGAGCCGCACTTGGATTTTTCGTTTTCCGGTCTAAAAACGGCGGTGCTCTACACGCTCCAGCGCGAAGCCGGTAACATTTCGATCCCGGACATCGCCGCATCTTTCCAGCAGGCGGTGATTGATATTCTTGTGCAGAAAGCCATGCGTGCCGCGAAACTAACAGGGCGGGGTGAGGTTGCTCTCTCAGGGGGGGTCAGTTTAAACAAGGCCCTGCGCGCGGCTTTGCAGCACGCTTGCGAACAAAACGGCTTGGCTCTCTCCGTGGCGACTCCCGATTTTTGTGCGGACAATGCAGCGATGATTGCTTTCGCCGCACTTTTGAGATTTCTCGCGGGAGAAACCTCACCTTTGGATAATGATATCCACCCGAATTTGCCGCTGGTCTAAAATTTCAGGTATGGTTTTAATGACGTGGTATTATGAATTTCCGCACCTTGGTTTTTGATTTCGATGGCACGATTGCTGATACGCTGGGCGAGACGCGTCGGATTTTTAATCAAATCGCCCCGGATTATGGGATTCGGCAAGTGGAGGAACATGAGTTAGAATCGCTGAGGCACCTGTCTTTGAAGGAATTGCTCGATCATCTTAATATCCCGAAGCGGCGCGTTCCCGCGTTGATTACGAGAGGCACCGGCATGATGCGCGGAAACATCACCCAGCTTCAGTTGATCGAGGGCATGAGAGAAGTCCTCATCGAGATGCGGACGCACGTTCACAGCTTTGGCATTCTCACTTCGAACGCGACTGCAAACGTCGATCTGTTTCTCCGGAGTCACGGTTTACGCGAGCAATTCGATTTTATATCCTCTACTTCCAAACTTACCGGAAAAGCGAAACACCTCAAGGCGATCCGCAAGACGTTTTCGCTGCGGCCTGAGCAAATGCTGTATATTGGTGATGAGTTACGCGACGTGAAAGCCTCACAGAAAGCGGGCATTCCGATTGCGGCTGTCACTTGGGGTTTCAATTCCCGCGCCTCACTCGCCGCTTCTGCGCCTGATTATCTGTTCGATACCCCAGCGGATTTTCTGCAACTCCTCTGATTACCTTGCCGTTTTCTGGGAAATGTAGTGCCCGTGCATTGACACCGATGAAGCAGGCTGAGCAACCTTGGCGCATGTCCTATGATAAATCCACCGACGATCATGCCCCCACGCCAGAGGCTCATGATCCTGTCGAGCCTCAGGGTGTTTCCAAAGCTCCACTACCACCTGCTGTCGCATTGGGATTTGTCATTATTGCCTTGCTCGGGGTCCTGATCGTGATGGGAATTAAGGGTGGTTTGTTAGGTGGCTCCTCTTCTTCTTCTTCTTCGGATTCAAACATGGCAAAACTCCGCGCGGAGGTCGATGCCCGCCGCACCGAATTGAATCGGCAGCGCCTTGCAATGGGCCTCTCTCCTCTAGCAGGAACCTCTGAGCCGATTGAGGAAATCGCCAAGCGGCTCAAATCCGATGCCGACACACTGGTGGCTCTTGCCGGACGTTTCCAGCAGATGCTCGCGGAAAAGGATACCGATCTTTCCGCGAAAAACTCGGAGCTGCTTCGCTCCGAACAACTCCGGCAAGCGCTCACTGCCGAAAATGGACGCCTGCAAAATGATCTCAACCGGGCTCTGATAGGTGGCGCGGACATGGACCGCCTGCGCAGCGATCTGGCAAGTATGAAGTCCCAGCGCGATGCGCTAGCCGCCGAGCTTTCCTCCGTGAATGAGAGAATAAAAACTATGAGTGCCGGCGTTTCAGCAGACGAATACGCTGACCTCAAACGTCGCTATGAAGAGAGCGTGCGAGCCAAAGAATTTTTTGAGACACGGGTTCAAGAGCTTGAGGGTGATCTATCCAAAGCAAAGCTTTTCGCCAGTTCGGAAAACGAATTGCTTCCTGCCGCAGTCGAGCTTTTCCGTGGCCTTCGCGAGCTGGAAAATCTACCTGATTCTGAGATTTCAAAAGCCTACAGCAGCCTGGGGGCGAAACTCGGTGCCAACGTGATGCAAACGCTGACCTTTGTCACCGGTTCTAGCGAACTCGCTCCAGCCGATCAGGAAACGCTTCGCAACCTAACGGCCGAGCTGCCTGATGGTGATCTTCTCCTTGTCATCGGTTATGCATCGGAAACAGGAAATGTTGATAGCAACCGTAAGCTCTCGTCCGCCCGTGCCGCCGCCGCCGCCGAACTCTATTCAACCGTGAAGCGCCCGACTCAACTCGTCCAAGCCGTCTATCTGGGGCAGACGGACCGTTTTAGCAGCCGCATCCCCGAACGCAATCAGATTGTGGAAATCTGGCGCATTCGGAAAAAATAAACTTCTGATAGGAGCGTGTGCCTTGCCTACTGCTCTCACCGCCAAAGCTCGCAAGCGTGCGCTGCAAAGCCGGCCCCAAAAGCGGTTAGCCACAGCCGTTTGTCATCTGCATGTCCACCGGCAAGCCTGCGTTCCAGCGCGAAAAGCACGGACGGACTGCTCATGTTTCCGTGATCCCGCAGTACATCGCGGGTTTCCGTTAGTTTGAAAGGCAGGACAGTCTCCAAGGCTTCCACGACATCGCGTCCACCCGAGTGGGCTAACACCTGATCTGGCTGGCCCTTGCGCTTTGCAAACAAGCCGGCAACGGCTTCCGCTGCCAACTCAGGAACCGCGCGGTGGAGTTGGTTTTTTAACTTCCCTGCAGAGTTCACGAATCGAATCTTCTCCCGCTCTTCCGGGCGGTGCGTCGTCGTGAAATGGCCGGCTTGCCAGTCTTCAGCGTCACCATTTGTGGTCCAGATTGCCGCCGCCGCACCATCGCCGAAGAGGCATAGGCTGATTAAAACACCCGGGTCATCGTTTGCAAAAAAGGCGGCGGAACAGATTTCCACGGCCACCGTTGCCACCACCGCTTGCGGATTCGCGGCCAGAAATCCTTGTGCGGCACGCAGCATCGGGATTGCCGCCCCGCAGCCAAGGCCCACTAGATCCGCCAGATAGACATCATGCCGCATCCCTAACTGTTCCGCCACGTGGCTCGATACACCGGGGCAGAGATAACCGCTGCATGTGCAGATGAAGAGGGCGTCCACGTCTGCTGCCACCCGCCCGGATTTCTGCAGTGCCGCCAGCAGCGCCGCGCTCGCCAGTGGAGGGGCTTCGCGCTCAAAACTCTGATTGAGCTCTTCTGCACCGTGGCCGAAAGATGACTCGATAGAGTTAACTGCTAGATTGCGTCGTTCGATTCCCGAGTTGCCGTTGCCGAGGATTTTTTCCATCAGCGCTGCCGATCTGGGTTTGAGGGTGGAGAGCAAATTCCCTTCCTGCATCGCGGCCCAACAGGATTTCTGGGTGAATGAATTCGGTGGGACGGCAGAGGCGATGGAGCGAAGATACATACGTGGCGGAGAGATCTAACGAATCAGGGAAAGCATGGGTTGGAAAGGTAATAGGCGCGCGGAAGCGAGGCTTTGCAACAGCGACCTGCCACTCGTGCCTAAAAGGATCGGATGCATCGCGCTCGCGACCGCAAGTCTGCGCCGGAATCTTCGTCTTACGCTAGTCCGCACGAAGTTTGCGGCATCTTGCCATGATTGCTCACCGCGTGAAAATGCAACGAGCGGCCCGACGGCGCACTCTGCTGCTTGAAATGCCATCGACATTCCGTTTCCCGTGAATGGTGGAATCATGCTTTCGGCATCGCCTAACGTCAGCAAGCCCGGCACCGGGAGCTGGCGTCCCAGTTCAAAACCCGCCACGGCAGAAAATGATTCAGCCCGCCACTCGCAGTTTCGCAATTTGTCGGCGAGTACATGGTTTCCTCCTGCATCGAGATAGGCGGATAGAAGATCGACGCCATCTGCCTTGATGGAGCGATCCAGGCGGAAAAGCCCACAAACATTTGTCCAGCCATCCTCTACTTTTGCTAGACCTGCGTAGCCGTTTTTTCCCACGTGCATTTCCAAATCCGCAGAACATGTTAGGCCGCGCATATGGGCTTTCAGACCGATCCATTGGCCGTTGCGGGGGCGTCGTCCCGCGGCCCATACTAAACCATCACGCGGCTGCGGCTGGACTCTGGAACGAGTGATCACATCGCCGCCCAGAGCTTTCACCCGATTCCACAATCGTTCGTCTAGCAGGTATCTGGAAATCCCCAGTGCAGGTGTTTTGAACTCGTCATGGTAGATCAGCCGCCCGCTCTCATACCAGCCAAGCGACCGATGGCGATGCGCGTCCTCAAACAGGTTGGCGATGCCAAGAGCGGATAAGGTTTCCTCACTCACGCCGGAGATGAACTCTCCACAAACTCGGTGGCGTGGGTAGTCAGCCGCTTCTAACACCATTACGTGCACATCGTGCAGGCGTAGCGCCGCCGCGAGGGAAAGTCCCGCCAATCCACCGCCTGCGATTGTGATTTGATGTGTCAATCGATGCAAGCTACCACACGTCTCGCCCCGCGCCATGTCGAAGTTTCACGGAATCGCCAGTGCTTTTCATCCAGCTCTAGCAAATTCCGGATTTCACCTGCTGCGAACCCGGCGGTGATGCTCACATGCATGTCGTGCCGCGTTACTCGGTTGATCCAGGGATGCATCAGCCCACCCAACAAATGAGGCAGTCGGCTGCGGTCCGGTTCATTGATGACTAACAACTCGAAATGGCGCATCCACCGCCCAAGCTCTAACAACGAATCCTTTTCAAAATGATGGAGAAATAGATTCGCGACCAACACGCCACCCGCAGCTGGGGCTTCACTTTTAAACAGATCCCCGCAATGCCATTTCACCCGCTCATTCAGCATCGCTGGCCGTGGCGCGAGATCGTAAGCGGCCACCGGTGCCTGCGGAAAAAGCCGTGCAAGTTTGTGGCAAAGCAGCCCATCGCCTGCCCCGATTTCCACGATGCCACGATCTGCCACCGACGGAAACTTCCTCAGTGCCCGCAAAACCCAGCGCTCATTGCCCATCAGAAAATTGATCCGCCGTAAGTCTCGGCGACTGCGTAAGCCCTCGGGGTCATCCGCAGGCAGATGATCGAGAAGCTCGGGGATGACGATTCGCGAGATCACTTTTGGGCAGGCTATTCGCCTAGGTCGCGGCGACAACGAAGAAGTTGGGTTGAGGATAAGTTCTTCAAAATGTCGTGGCTTGCTGGACGAGTAAATTTCCACTTACTCTCGTCTATGCCTCAGCCACCCCGCCGACCGTTTCAGCCCCAAAAAGGGCGGAACCCCGGATCACCTAACGGAAATAAAACGCCGCCGAAGGACCGCGGCTGGGACCCGGTGGCGGCTTGGTATGATAAACTCGTCGGCGAATCCGGCTCGGACTATCATCAAAAGGTCATTCTTCCCGCCACCCTGCGGATTCTCGCTCCTTTACCCGGTGAATCGATCATCGACGTTTGTTGCGGCCAAGGCGTTCTAATCAAACCTTTGCTTGATGCAAAAATTGCCAAGTTCACCGGAGTGGATGCTAGCGCGCGCCTGATCGAAGCGGCAAAAGCCCGCCACGGTGCGAACCCGCAAATTTCTCTCATTGTCGCGGATGCATGCCAGCCCGGCCCTTGGGCGAATGCTTCTCATGATGCTGCTACCTGCATCATGGCAGTGCACGATGTGCCGGATCTCGTTTCGTTGTTTTCTAACATTTCACGCGCCCTCAAGCCCGGTGGTCGAGCGGTGTTCGTCTTCATGCACCCATGTTTTCGGATTCCGCGCAAGTCTCACTGGGGCTGGGATGGTGATCAGAAAATCCAATATCGTCGTCTCGACAGTTATGGCACGCCCTTGGAAATCCCCATCACCACACATCCGGGCAAAGACACCGGCGAGCAAACCCGTTTCTATCACCGCCCGCTGGGCGATCTCCTAACCGCAATGGGGAAGGGCGGTCTCGCTGTGACCGCTTGTGAGGAACTCTACAGCCATCGCCGCTCTCAAGCATCCGGCCCATTCAGCAAGGCCGAGCATCTCGCCGCAGAAGAATTCCCAATGTTCATCGCGCTCAATGCTGTCCGCTTGTAGTTAGTCGATCAGAGATTATATGATTCGATGGAAGTGGGATATTATTGTCCCCTCAGATCGATTCCGATGGTGATGTGGGGAATTTTTTTTTCATAACAGCAGTAAGTGAATCACGGCATCCACCAGATGAATCTCTATGTTCGCGGCTGGCTCAATTACTACAAACTCAGTTCCACCTGCAGTGAAGCGAAAGACTTGTCGGAATGGATCAGGCCGCGAGTAAGGTTATATTATTAGAAGCAGTGGAAGCAACCACGCACGCGTCGCCGCAACCTGTTAGTTTGGAAAGAAAAATTGAACCGCAGATGAACGCAGATAATCAAGAAGTTACAAGATTTGAAGCACTCCCCTATGGGTGAGTGTCATATTTTTCATTACTCTCTTTAAATCAGTGCCGTCTGTGTAATCAGTGGTTTCCATCTTCCTCTTTAGGCTTATTAGTTAGCCCATCTATCATAAAAAGGAGATCAGGAGACACCTTTGCGAAGATCTCTAACGCTCCAGAGGACGCCGGCCGCGCTTCCGATGTCACCCTTCAGCTTTCTCGCTCCGGTTTTCCGTTTCGGGCTGAACCTTTCCCGTGACTTCACAAATGCTTCGTCCACGAACGCCCGGCTCCCGATCACCGCGCCGTCCGTGAAATAACGCACCCGGCAGCGCAGCATTTTTCCGAAGGGGATTTCGCCCTCCTGTCGCGCCACCTTTTCAGCGTCGTTCTTTGAAATTCCTTTGCGCAGCGTTTTAGCCACGGTTTTCCCGTCTCTACCCACGTGCTCCGTGCGTTTCTCCACAGCTCCCCCCATCAAGAGTTTTCGGTAAGCTTGGGAAATAGCTCCCGCCCACTGCCCAGCGTCCGCCGTCAAGCCCTGATGCGCGCCCCAGGCCCGGACCAGCCCCGCTCGCGCCGTTTTCCCGTGGCCCTTCGATCCGCCGCCGATCGCCTCGCCGTAGCTGCTCCAGCGGTAATCCGCCGGATCCTTCACCATCCCGGCGCGTACCGGATTCAGGTCGATGTAGGCGGAAATCGTTCTCGCCGCCACACCATCTTCCACGATCAGACTCTTGAAACGATCCTCCCAAAGCCGCCCGGTCCTAGACTGCGCCCGGTTGAACCACTGGGTGAATCGTTGCAGCAACCCTTTCATGAACTCGCCGAGATCCTGCATCCTGTAAGTGAAACGCTTGTGAATCGCCGCCAATGCCTCTTCCAGCCCGCCTTCATTCACATAAACCGCCGCCTTTGCATCCGCCAATTCCTTCGCCACCCCGGCGACGAATACCTCGCTGTAAATCGCCGACAGCCGCTTCAAAAGCACCTCCTCCGAAATCCCGGCTTCCGCCATCGGCGGCACCTCGAGCAGGAGATGGAAATGATTGCACATCAGGCAGTAGGAAACCACCCGGCAGCCGGTGAATTTCTCCTGCAAACGCATCAGCGCCAGGAATTTCTCTTTCTCCTCCGCTCCGAACGCAAACCGCCGTTCCACCACACGCGAGATCACGTGGTAAAACACCGGTTTCTTTTGGGGGTTCCGCCATTCCGCCAGCCATCGCGCCTTTCTCATGGGGAAGAACTACCGGGGCAGGGGAGGAATGTCGAGAAAAGATCCTGATTAAAGGCCTGTCCCTCTGTCATAAAGTGGCTCTGAGGCGGCCCCGAAAATCCGACCACTCAATGGCTAAACTAAGCTATGGTGGAGAGATGCAGCGGATTGATAGGAGATCGTGGATGTTGGTTCAAGGGTGAAGTGGCGAGGGACTCGAATTTGGGCTGATGGAGCGTAG
>JANYEC010000090.1 GCA_025363295.1 Akkermansiaceae bacterium | reverse complement strand
GGTTTTTCAAACAACATGAGTTGTTCTTCCTTCGATTCCACCAGCTCGGTGAGCACGAATTCGGTTCGGGCCAGTGCCGGACTCATTCCTTCGGAGCGAGTCAGGCAAAAACGGAGCGTCGGACGGGCTGAACTGTTGTAGCGCACGTCAAAGCCGTATTGCTTCGCGATATGTTCTGCCACCGTGCAAGCAAGGATCGGAGGAATGGCATTGCCAATTTGCTGGATGCGACTGGCCGCACTCCCGGCGAAAACAAACGAGTCGGGAAATGTCTGCAAGCGAGCGCACTCCCGCAAGGTGAGCAAGCGGTCTTCGGTTGGGTGAACAAACTCCCTCGTCGCAGCACTGGTGATGGTCAGGCTGGGTTCGTCCGCAAAGAAACGTTTGAGGCCGGATGGAGCGCCCCCGCGTCTCTCGACGGGAGTGCCATCCATCACCCGACGAAAGGCCCGGCGGCGAAACGACTCGTGTTGCAAATGCTCAGGCAAGTCCTTCATCGTCTGGCCCTGCGACAACCCCCGCACCCGTTCCAATTGGATCTCCGAGAGTGTCGGTGAAAAGTGGTCCGCGACCGTCTTCGCGTCTCCCCGCAGATAAGTCTGCAATTCATTTTGCGGCGGCCCGATGTGCGCGAGCGGTTTTCCTGCATCCGTGGTCGCAGGCGGCAGATCACTCGTCGCCGTTGAGAAGGTGATTTCACCTTTTCGAAAGATGCTGCCCGAAAACAAAGTGACAGCCTCGGGGAAAACAAAGTCATGCCCGATTCGATTCCCGACGATGAGCACCCGCTTGCGCCGCTGCGGCACGCCGTATCCCTGCGCATAAACCTTCTCAAGATTGACCGAGTATCCCGCGCCGAGAAAAGCCTCCACCGCATCGCGAACATGCAGGCCGCCATCGTTGGTCAGCAAGCCCTCGACATTTTCCATGACAAACCATTTGGGCCGGATGCCTTCGAGCAGCCGAACATAGTGACGAACCAGCGAATTGCGCGGGTCCTCGCCCGACTTCATCCCGGCGCTGCTAAATCCCTGACATGGCGGCCCCCCTAGCAGAATGTCGAGTTCTCCAGAACAGAGACCGACTTTGTCCAGCAGCATATCCGGCCCAAGGTCGCGAACGTCCGCCACTTCACAAGGTGTTCCGGCAAAGTTGCGCCGATAAGACTCGATTGCATCGCGGTCGATGTCCGTGGCAAACCGGACATCAAAACCCGCCTGCTGGAACCCTAGCGAGCAACCACCCGCACCAGCGAACAGGCTGATGGCGGTAGGCTTGCTGACAAGCCGCGTGGAGCGCTGCGATGCGGCGCCTTCGACGATGGTTTCATTGATGCTCATCTGAGAATGCGGATACAAAATTAAGCACGCTCGTATGGGTAAACGTTCTTGAAGTTGCGATTGAGGTAGGAACCCACGGACGGTGCCGTCCGCAGGTTCTCAAATTCGTGTTCTGGAACGCCTTTGTAGGCGTATGTCGAACCGTTCAAAAATTGAACGTAGACAGCTTGATTTTCTGCATCGTAGCCAATTGCTGCGATGTTTGATGAACTGACGGGGTGCATGTCGGGCATTGGCATATGTTCTCCTTAGTTGAATGATTGGTTTCTCCAGTTGCGGACGCTGGTCTCGTATATGGCTACATCTGGTTGGGGACATGCCCAAAGCTTCGATGCGATTGGGTCGGAACTCTTCACCGCATTATCCGCTTGGAAGAATTTCACTCGGGAAGGAATGCGGACTGCCTCACCACTTACGATGGCTTCGCCAGTTCGGAGGCTTGAGAGCACGTCTGCCATTTCGCGTAGTTCATCCTGCATGGCCGAGGAAACATGTCCTTTGTCACGGGTGTTCGTCATCCTCAGAGCGATAATCGAGCCGCACTGACTTAGGACAGTCTCGTCCAATTCCGATGGCCGCTGAGTCACCAGCAGCATGCCAACACCATACTTCCGCCCCTCTTTCGCGATTACCTGGACGGTTCGCGATGAAATTGAGTCTTCACCTGCCTTTAGGTAGGCGTGAGCTTCATCGAGGACTATGAACAAAGGCTGCTTCTTTCCTCCAACAAGCGTGTTTTGGCCCCAATAAAGAGCGTCATAGATAATCTTCAAAATGCAGCCGGAAATCGTCTGCATGATCTCTGAAGGGATCGCTGAAAGGTCAAGAATCGCGACAGGGAAACCGTGCCCAAACCACGTTGAAAACAATTCCGGAAGGTCATTTTGTGTCGTGCCGTTGAGCGCTGGCGAATAGCCAATCGGACGGAAAAGGAAATTGTAGCTTTGGTCGAGAAGCCGCGACCTCATTCCATCCAAGAAACCAAGGATGCCCTTTGCTTTCGTATTCAAGAATGGGGCGCTGCTTCCTAGTCCAGCGGTGGGATACTGGTTGGATGTCAGCGCCGCTGGGTCACCTGCGGCAATCAAAGCCTCTGGCGTGGTGCGGTCTGCTTTGAAGGTAATCCTCTCAAAGTTATCCAGATCGAACCAGAGTTGGTTTATCGAAAAAGGAATTGGGCTGTCCGCAGTGATTGCCTCGGCCCGAAGGCCACCTAGCGCTGCGGCTGACACACGCTTTAGGTCCAGCACTTTTCCTCGGAAGTAATCTTCGTTCTGGTCGGATAGTCGCCCTGGGAAAATCGCCATTAGCTCTTTGAACGGTAGAGCCCAGAAGGGAACGCAAAGTTCATCTTCGCCTGCTGCCGCTCCTACTCGAAACACCCGGCACTTCCCAGCCAGCGAGCTCGCATATTCACCGTGAGGGTCAATCATGAGAACTCGCGCGCTCGGGAACGGCTTCTCGGCAATCGCTTTTACCACGATACTCACCGCGTTCGACTTTCCGCTACCGGTTGCGCCAAGAATCGCGCAATGCCGAGAGATGAGTTTGTCCATGTCCAACTGTGCAGCGAGCCCTTCCGATGCGCTCTGATTCCCAATGACAATGGACGATTGGGCGTTGTAGCCGCCGTAGACAATCCTGAGATCTTCGTTCGTAACGAGGTGAACTTGATCACCTGAGGTTGGAGACTGGAGGACTCCGCGCTCGAAGGATGAACCTATTTGCTCGCCGACCAGAATCATTCTCAACCAGCGGTGGCCATCCGCAATGGACGGATTCTCTTTGTAAGCCATCAGCAGCGACTCTGGCATCGCCAGAACTCCAGCCTGCGTGATAAGCCCATAGAGATTCGCGTATCCCAAAGGAATCTTGAGGAACGAGCCAATCTGTCCAATCCGGTAAACCGTGCCGTCGACGATTGGCATGTTCGACGGGTAGTTGCTCGCCATTTTGATTGTGACGGAGTTTCCGCTGACACTCTCAACCTGACCGATATGCGTTGGATTGTGTTTCATGCGGTCAAAGTGTGCTGGCAGGGCCGTCGGACGAGGACAAATCGTTGAGAAAGTCAGTGAGCTTCCGAAAGTCCGGGAGCAGAAAGCGCCCAGTGCCTTCCCAGTGTTCATCACCCTTTCGCTCGCCTGCCTCCTTCGAAGGAGTGGCTGCGTCTTCGTCAAAGTATTGGCTGACGCGGATAGACTCCGTTGTCTTCGGCTCGTCTCTCAACCGCCACTCGCCAAATTTCCCGCCGATAACGGCGTGGCGAAGCCCATAGACTGACATTTTGCCACCAGTCTCGTGCGTTGCGAGGCCGCGCACGCTGTTGGATTCGTCTGCGAGACCAAACAAACTCTTTTGGTCCTCGGTCCACGTTTCATCGTAATACATCGCGATAACGTGGGAGTTCGCTCCGCGTCTCAAGGAAGTCACGAGCCGTTCGTTGATGTGATCATCACCGAACGAATATCCGCAGGTGAATAGAACGGCGTCATCCTGCTGGAGGAAGGCGCAAAGGCGGTCGATAAGGCCGACATACGGCTGCTTCTTCGAGGTGTTGTATTTGAGGTGCGACGGATAGATGAGGATGGAGTCCTCCGGAGCAGACTGCTGCCGAATCACAGCCTTGTCTGTCTCGCGATAAGTCCACCCAAGCGAACCGTGCATCTTCCAAAGCTTCACAAGGTGTGGGTAGGCCTCGACATCTTCCACGGCCTCGGGGCAAAAGAACGGCTCAAAACTGCCAGAGAAACCGTCGAAATAGGGAATCCCTGAGCCTTCGAGGGCAATCTCAAACAGGTAATCATAATTCGTCGTGAAGATTTCAGCGGGGAATCGCCGCCTCGCCTTTTGAACCCAATTGGCGAGACGGGCGTGCGCCAACTTCTTACGGTCGTCGGCCAGCAGGATCTCGTGGACTGAAACCAGTTTCACAACACGGGTCTTTACTAGTATTGCCAACGTGGTGAACGCGTTTGAATCAAGCCCATTTAGCTTTCCTGCGCCGATAACCGCACGCTTAGCTTCGATGCTTGAGAGCAATGTCTCGATATTGAAGGCGACTTTTAGAAGCTCTGTCTCGGTTTGAATCTCTTTTATCGCAGCAGCGAACGCAGACGAGTGCGCCTCCACCTCAGCGACGATGATCTTCGTCATCTTTTCGATCGCCGGAACAAAGACTGTCGGAAGCCCGGTAGCAAATGACGTTCCTGCGCCGAACAAGAAACCGATGCGTTTCTTGTCAGAAATCAGGATTTGGTGGATGCCCCGAATGTGTTCGCGCGGATCGTGTGTGTTCATATTAATTGAGCTGTCCTTTAAGTTCTGATCGTCTTTTCCCCATCAGAAGCTTTGGCAGGGACATGTCGATTAGGGTGCCGAGTTTGCGGTCCACGACGAAGACGCACTTGTGGATGTGCTCATTTTCCTTGAGCAGGGTGGCAGCCTTGAATGAGGTGAGCGTCTTGCCGCTGCCGGTGGTGTGCCAGATGTAGCCGTTGCCGTTGTCGTCATCGATGCACGTGACCATGTGCTTCACGGCATAGACCTGATAGGGCCGCATGATCATGAGCTTCTGCTCGCTGGCGATGAGCACCATGTAGCGGCTGATGGTGCGGCCGAGGTCGCACTTTTTCAGGAAAGCGTCGGCGAAGGCGTCGAGACGTGTGATTTTCTGGTTGTCCTCGCCGGCGTATTCATAAACGGGCAGGAAGCGCTCGTCGGCATTGAAAGCGAAGTGGCGGGCGTTGTTGTTGGCGAAGTAATAGGTGCGGTCGCGATTGCTGACGATGAAGAGCTGCATGAAGCAGAGCAGGGTCTTGGTGTAGCCATTGCCGGGATCGTGCTTGTAGTCGACGATCTGCTCCATCGCCCGGCGCGGCTTGACGCCGAGGGTCTTCAGCTCGATCTGCGCGCAGGGAATTCCGTTGATGAGGAGGATGACATCGTAACGGTGGTGGCTGTTGTCCGTGTTGACGCGGAGCTGGTTGATGACCTCGAAGGTGTTTTTGCACCAATCCTTGATGTTGACGAGGGTGTAGTTCAGCGGCGTGCCGTCATCGCGGGTGAAGCTGCTGATGCTGCGCAGGGTCTTCGAGGCAGTGAAGACATCCGGGGTGACGATTTCATCTAGCAGGCGGGCGAACTCCGAGTCGGTGAGGCGGACGCGGTTGAGGGCCTCGAATTTCTCGCGGAAATTGGCTTCCAGTGTGGCGCGGTTGGTGATGTCCGGGCGATACTCGTATTTCAGCTTCTGAAGGGTGCCGATGAAGCCGTATTCGATGGTGTCTTCGCGGACGACGGAGCTGGGGAGGTCCGTCGTCGTGTGGTAGGTTACCTTTGGGGGATTCATCAATGCTGGGAGACGTTGCGTATGGCAGAAACGTGAATTTTCTGGAACAGGTGTCTAGCGGAGCATTCCGGTTGCAACAAGTAGGGAATGCGGGGAACGGCGCAATACGTAATGCCCCCGCACGGCGGATGTCTTGGCCGGGCGTTTCCCTGTGGCGTGATTGTTTCCAGTGTGCTCTTCTTTCGCCGCCCCATGGAAACTCCCGAGGAATTCACGAAAATCGAGTCGATCTTCGTCCGTCATCGCAACGCGCTGCTGGTACGCGGCCAGTTCACACCGATTTACACGGACTACTATCTGCATCTGATGCAGCACGAGATCCGGCCACCGGCGGAGTTGGACCAGATGTTGAAAGACGCGATGGCGATGTTAGCGCTTCACTTAGTAGCTCGCCCGTGGGCGGAAACCATCGCCTGGACGGCGAACCTGCGCGCGCCCCGCATCAACCTGTTCGTTACGGGAAGCTCGTTCGAGCAGGCGATCACCGGCAGGATTTTCACCGAAGACGTGCGTGAACCTGATAGGAATTATTTCTACTCCCAGACCACTGCCATCGAGGGTGCGAAACCCCGCATGTCCACTTTGGAAATTTTGGGGAAAGACCCCATCGCGTGGGTCTCGCAATATTATGACCAATCCGAGCAACGGCCCGCACGCGCGTTTCGGTTAGATGATGAAAACTTCGCACTCCTCGCTGCGCAACCGGACTGTGATCTCGCCTGGTTAGAATCGCTCGATGAAGCGGCGGTGGCGAAAATTTCCGAAACTGAAGAGACCACGTTGCTAGAATCCCGCCAGTTCCGGTTCCACTGCGGCTGCACGCTCGACAAGATCCTGCCCATCCTCGGCGGCTGGAAGGATAAGCCAGAGCAGCTTTTCGAGGGGGCTGAATTCATCAATATCCAGTGCCCCCGCTGTGCCGCGAAATACCGCGTCACCCGGGACATGATTGTGTGATTTAACTAACGCTCCGCCAGCTCCTCACCCATGTAGGTGAGGATGAAACCAAGGGAAGGCTGCTCACGGACAACGACTTCAAGGCCCTGCTTTATTGTGAAATAACCTCGAAAACGGAGCGTTTACCCGGGCTTTGCCTCTAGGCCACTCAGCTCTCAAAATAAAAATTCAAATAATTGGAATTTTGCATTAAGGTTTTCGTCTCATGAACGACTCACCTGTGCTCCTCGTGTTCATGGGGACTTAAAAAATAACAAAACCACCAACTCACAATAATATAAAAACCAACAATCTGATCACCGCCGCCGTTCTCGGACTTCTCAGCGTCACCGCCATGGCCTCACAAACCTCCTCATCCGGAAGCGCACTTCCTGCCGAGGAAAAGGCAGGCTGCAAAGGCAAAGATGGATGTAAGGGCAAAGACGGCTGCAAAGGTGAGAAAAAGGAAGAAAAAAAAGAGGGCACCAGCACTCTCTCCATCTCCGTGACTGCCGCAGACAAGGATGCATGCAAGGGTAAAGACGGCTGCAAGGGCAAGGACGGCTGTAAGGGTGAGAAGAAAGAAGAGAAGAAGGAAGGCACCATTCTCTGATTCATCCGCATTCTAACGCTTAAACTCCTCTTCACGAGTTCGGATTTTTCTGAACCAGAAAGCGGAGAAATCTCTTACTTCAGCAGCCCTCCGGTCAGACCCGAGGGCTGCTTTTTGATTTTCAAGGCGAGCGGAAAATTCCAAGCATCTGTATGAATCCCAATCCGAGACTTCACACTTTCATTGCTGGAAAAGGAGGGCCGTGGAAGATTACTGAAATCCGCATCATCACGGGTGAGGGACTGCCGATGGCCGAGCGGCTGAATTATACCAATGAAAACCTCCCCGCGCTGCCTGAAGGGGCAGCGTGGATGTTGCGTGGTGCGACGAGCAACGAACGCTATGTCACCCAGCCAGAGAAGGAACAACTCATCGCAAAACAAGAGGGGTTAGATCGACCCCAAGCGGATTGCGCGGTGCTTATTCCGATTCGGAAGAATGCAAATTGGTGGGCACTCACACAAGATGAGCGACGGAAGATTTTTGAAGAGCAATCTCACCACAATCAGATCGGCATGGACTATCTCCCTGCTATCGCTCGTCGCCTTCATCACTGCCGTGATCTGAGCGAGGCGGAACCCTTCGACTTCCTCACATGGTTTGAGTTTGCGGAAAAGGACATCGCTGAATTTGACAGGCTACTAGCTCGACTCAGAGCTACGGAAGAGTGGAAATACATTGATCGTGAGGTGGAGGTGCGCGTCACCCACTAACGGACCACGCCGCTTTATACGATTAAAAGTGACCCAGCCATATAGTGCGGTTCACTTCTGTTCGCTTCTCGTTAGATTCGGCCATGGTCTGACAGATTCGTTACAAGTTTCCCGCAACCCTCACTCCATCGGAACCGCCTGCGAACTCATGCGATCCATTCCCTCCCAGCCTCCGGTGAGATCGAGTTCATCTTTGCCTATTTTTCCCCGGACTCCCAACCAGCGATGACCGTGCCACTGAGCAAACCAGCGGGAAATGTCCTGCTCGCTCGGAACGGGGTCAGACAACGAATCGAAAAGCTCGTTAAGCCGGATACCTTGTTTTAATCTAACGAGTAAAGGCAACTCGGTGGCTTCGATGCGTTCGTGCCTGCTCCGGCCGGATGCCTCACGCCAGACCGCCACATCGACGGGCTGTTGTTCGATGGAGGCAGCAGGGGAAAAGTCCTCCCACTCCCAGCACAGGTCTGCCGGGACCGGCAAATGCAGCAGCTTCACATGCTCCTGCAACTCGATGACAGCGGTTGCGAGGTCCTCCGCTTCCGGGAGCGCAGATTGTGCCGACTCGAAACATTCCATGAATGTATACTCGATCTTCGCCACGCTTCCGAACCATTGCTTGCGAGTCTCATCGAGAATCTCAGATGTCTCGATGTAATCCGCGAATGCCTCACCCAGATGCCGCAGCGTAAAACTCTGCGACGGCCTCTCTAATAGATAGGCTTCGATTAACTCCCAGAAAATCTCATCCCCCGCCATTTTACGGAGCACCGGAAAATCTTCGGCCAGCGAATCGAGAATCCGAAACCAATACTGGCGATGATAAAGTTCCAATCTTTCAGCCGAGGTGAGCGACGGACCTGGCTTGATGATTTCATCGGCGATGCGGAAAAACTCCTGCGAGTGGCCTTCATCGGAGGATGAAAGCTCGGTGGAATTCCTGCTAGATCCGCGCAGTGGCAAGAGAAGCGCGCGGAAAAACTCTCGTTGCAGTTCCTCAAGATTCGGCATGTGCGGCTCCTTCCTTCTCTTCGTGGCTTTGCCAATCACGCCAATGTTCGGACTTTTTGGCTTCGCTCCATACTTCCTCAAATGACGGGATGCTCGCGTCCCATTCCAGGAGCGTCGCCGTCGGGCCACAGCGCTCAATCGCGCGGGCATAGAGTTTCCAAACCGGATCGATGACCGGGTGATCGTGGGTATCGATGATAAAACGTTGATAACGCGAGTGCCCGGCGATGTGGATTTGAGCCACGCGCTCGGGCTGGATGAAGTTCACGTAATCCAGCGGATCGAAGCCGTGGTTTACCGAGGAGACATAAATATTATTTACATCTAGCAGAATACCAACATCCGCCAACTCCACGACTTCCGATAGAAACTCCCACTCAGTCATCTCGTCATCGTTAAACTCCGCGTAGCTGCTGACGTTTTCCATCGCGAGAGGTATCTCCAGAAAATCCTGCGTGATGCGTAGGTTCTCGGCAGTTTTTTTAACAGATTCAAAAGTATAAGGGAGCGGAAGCAGGTCGTGGCTCATGCTACCATCCACACTGCCCCAGCAGAGGTGGTCTGATATCCACGGGGTGTGAGTGCGCTTGATGAGTTCCTTCAGGCGGCGCAGGTGATTCATGTCCGGTCCGCCGGTGCTTCCCGGATAGAGACCCACTCCGTGTTGCACGACTTGGTATTGATCCAGAATTGTATCCAGCACGGCCAATGGACGACCACCGCGAACCATGTAGTTTTCCGAGATGATTTCAAACCAGTCCACCGCCGGTTTTTCGCTCAGGATATGATCGTAATGCGGCACCCGCAATCCAATGCCGGTGCCCAGCGTCTTGCCGCCTGTAAATTTGGGATGTGCCATTGTTCTATCAGTTTTAATGTATAGGCTCTTCGGAGAGCTTGGCACGAACGGCTGCGAGGAAATCGGGATCGGGTTTGGCAGGTTCTTGCGCTGCAAATGAAGCTCTCACAAGTTCAGGTAGGGCGTGTATCTGCTTCTCGAAATTCCGGCAGATTGTACAGATCAGATAATGAAAACGATACCGCATTTTCTCACTGCGTGTTAGTGGGCGGTCCATCGCCTGCATGGAAAGCTCGGCGAAGTGGCGGCAAGAGAGCCGCAGCTTGTGCAATCCCGGGCCGAGCCGCTTGTGGCTGCGGCAGTAGGATTCCGGCGGTGGTGGCAAGGCAGGGTTCATCGGTTCAAGGATTCTTGAAGACAAAGGCGCAGCGTTTGGCGGGTGCGGGTGAGAAGCACGGCAGCGCTACCTTCCGTCACTCCAGCAAGTCCAGCGGCTTCCGCCACCGACATCTCATCCACCTCGCGGGCAATGAATAACAGGTGAAGCCGGGCAGGCAGCTTTTCCACGCAAAGGGCGATCCATTTACGCAGATCGGCATTTTGCGCCGCCATTGCTGGGGATTGCATGAGAGATTGCATCCCGTGGTTAGGATCGATGGTCCAGTCGCCGTTAGAATTGAAGAGTTTGTCGATCGAGGATTCTCCCTCGTTGTTTTCATCCAACGAAACCACCGGACGACGGGCAGAGGAACGATGATGATCGAGGATTTTGTGGCGGAGAATTCCGATGAGCCACGTTAGGACAGAAGAGCCACCCTGATAGTTATCCCACGATTTCCAAGCGACGAGCAGCGAGTCCTGCACGAGATCCTCCGAGAGGTGGTGATCGCGGAGACGGGCGAAGGCGAATCCGTAAAGTGCAGGTGCGTGTTCCATCAGTGAATCAATGTTCTGGTTCCCAGCATCCGCACTCATGCGGACATCCTGTTTTAAGGCGGTGCTAAACAATAAACTACCGAATTTGTTTGGAAAAGTTAAGGGGTTTTGATATGGTTTTGGCATGCCTAACCAACAAGTGGTATCGCAACTCCGCGCTAAGTATATGATTATCAACTCCGAGCTTGATGAGC
>JANYEC010000088.1 GCA_025363295.1 Akkermansiaceae bacterium | reverse complement strand
AGCGCTACGCGGGCCTTGAATTCGGGGTCGTGTCTTCTTCGTTTGCCTTTCATTTTGTGTGTGTTCGGTTCGGTTTAAATGCCGTTCCCACACACCACAATCATAGCTTAGCCACTGGCCCGATTTTCTGGGTCCGCCTCATTCTAACCGGTGAGTTTCCGCGATGCCATGAAGCTTTCAAGTTCGTGGCACCCGAGGCGGGAGAAACCCGGAAAGAGGGAATCCAAGCGGATCTCGCCAAAGTGGCGCGCAATCTCGAATCCAAGCCGGACGTGACATGGCCGGACGAGGCGCGGAATCCACTGGAGGCAAACCTGCGGGAATGGATCGCGCGCTGCCTGCATCTCGATCCCATTCACCGCCCGGCCACAATGATGGCGGTGCAGGCAGGCTTTGATTCGGTGGAGAAAAAAATGGCGTTCGATGCCGAGCGAGAAGCTCTTCTCGACCAGCGCCGCAGGGCTGAGCGGCGGGCATGGCGCACCTTGTTTTTCGCCGGCGTGGCAACTGCGGCCGCCGTGGTTCTCGGTGGGCTGTGGCAGCTTTCCTACTCGCAAGGCATTAGGGAACGCGGTGCGATCACCAGTGATTTACAGATGCTTAAAACGGCGCGCGAAAACGCCCTGTTAGCGAAAGCCAAAGCTGAGAAAAAAATGGAGGAATCCAAACAGTTGCTCGGCTACGAGAGGGAGCTTTCGCTCGCGAGACTCGAAGCCTCACGGCAGATCGGCGACCGTTTGTTTTCGTGGGCGATGGAAAAAGGCCAGCGCCGCCTGCCGCCACTCGACGGTCGGGAGCTGCGATTGAAACGGTTAGAGCGCTATTTCGAAGATTTCCTAACAAGGACATCTGGAGTTCCTGAGCTTGCAGATGAGCGTGCCCGGATTCGTCTCCAATTATCAGAAATTTCGCTGGCTGCGGGTGATGCGCCTGCCGCGACTCAGCGCATTGCAGAGGCGCTTGATGCTTGGGCGGCGCTACCGATGGATGCTGAGCTAAAATTCCGCATGGCGACCGATTCCCTGTTACTCGCGCTGCTTCGGCAGTCGATCTCTGATCCGGAAACGGCACCTGCATTTATTGCCGCGCGCAAGGCTCTGGAGGCGGTCCCAAAGTCCGAGGTGGATGCGGATCGTTTGAATCAACTTCTCTCCATCCTAGACTTTCACGAAGCAAAGTTGTTAGCCTCACGCGGCGATGATACGAAAGCTTTGGAACAATTGCTGCGGGCGACCCAGACCCTCAACCTCATCGCCGATCAGCGACCGGACGCGGCGATTTTAAGATCAGAGCTCGCGGCTTGTTACTTGTCATCTGCGACGATTCTGGAAGGCATGGGCAGTTTGGGCGATGCGCGGGAGGTGCGCTCGCAGGCATCGGTGGAACTGGTGAAACTTTTACAAGCCCAACCGGATGACGTCGCGCTGCGGCTCGATCTAGCAGGATGTTATGGAGCGATGGCGGAGTCTGCGGTCTTGTCCGGTGATGTGACGGGTGCGGAGAGCATTTCCAAAGAGGCCACGAAGCTGCTTGATAAGCTGTTAGTCGCGCAGCCCGACAACGCCGAGGCAGTAGCGAGAAAGGCCGCCCAGCTTGGGTTGATCGCCGGAATTCACCGTGACAAAGGATTTGCAGCGCAGGCAAACTCGGAGTTCGACGAGGGGATACGCATGTTAGAGGCGATCAAGGCATCAGCTCCTAACAATGCCATGGTTTCCTATCGTCTTGCCTTGTTATGGTGGCAGAAGGGGCGGATGCTCGGGATGTCTGGAAATCGCAATGACGAGATCGCTCTAATCCGTAAATCCAGGGATTTGCTAGGAACACTTGAGTCCGGGGAATCCACTTCGGGTCCGCGCCCGGAGCAGTTGCAAAGTTCGGGAGCCTATTTGTTAGGAGACCTCGGTCATGCACTTCAGTTAGCGAATAAAAGAGATGAAGCAATTAAAGCTTTCAAGGATGCATCCACCGTCTGGGAGAGCTTGCTCGCCTCACGTCCTCAGAGTGAGGAATATAGCGAAGGGCTTGCGTGGTGCCGCCAGCGCTTGCAGGGTTTGAAGTAATCAAATCTCGCTTGCCGATGAGGGTGGGGTTTTTCCACGCAGCTTTAGGTTCAGCAGCTCTACCGCCAGAGAGAAGACCATCGAGAAGTAAATGTATCCTTTTGGAATGTGAAAGTGCAGCGCCTCCGCCATCAGCGCCGTGCCGATCATAATGAGAAAGGATAGGGCGAGCATTTTTACCGACGGATGGCGGGATACAAAACTGCTGATCGCACCGGACGCGAACATCACCACGCCCATCGCGAAAACCACGGCGACCATCATCAGGGAGACGCGTGTCGGGTCGTTCACCATGCCCACGGCTGTGATGACTGAGTCTAGCGAGAAGATGATATCGATCAATGCGATCTGCACGAGTACGGCGCCGAAGCTGGACTTCGCATTGCGAGTCATTGTGGCTTCCTCATGGCCTTCCAAGCTGTGATGGATTTCCTTCGTCGATTTCCAAATCAGGAAAAACCCACCACCTAGCAGGATGAGATCTTTCACTGAGATCCCGAGTTGCCCTGCATGTTCTTTCGCGCTTGGCATCATATCCCACATTGCGGAAGGAATCGGGATGAGGAAAAGTGGATTCTGCATACTCATGATCCAGGTGATCGAGAGCAGCAGGATCACCCGCGCACCCATCGCTAGGCTCAGTCCCATCAGCCGCCCCTGCTTGCGCGTTTCCTCTGGCAGACGGTCCACTAAAATGGAAATGAACACAATGTTGTCGATGCCAAGGACAATCTCTAACATCGTGAGGGTAAATAGAGCACCCCAGGCTTGGGGGTCAGCGAGCCAGTTGAATTCAAGAAGAGAGGCGATCATGATGTGGAGGCAAATTCGAGTGCACGTTGTTTCATCTGAATTGCCATCAGATTCAAGGCATTTGCGCGGGTGGGCGCCAGGTGTTCCTTAAGCCCGGAGCGATCAATAAAGCTCATGTCAGCCGTTAGAATGGCATCCAACGTCTCGCCATCCAGCACGCGAACGAACAGAGCGATCATGCCCTTGGTGATGAGCGAGTCTGAATCTGCGGTAAAATGAATTGTTTTTCCATCGCTCGTTGCATCCAGCCAGACCTGCGATTGGCAGCCTTTGATCAAGTGCTCCGGGATGCGTGCCGTCTCGTGGAGTGGAGAGAGTTTTTTGCCAAGGCCGATCACGTATTCATAGCGCTCGGTCCAGTCTTGGAAGAGATCGAGTTCTTCGAGTAACTGCGCTTGTTTTTCTGCGATGCTCATGCGTGCGAGAGTGATACGCCGGATCGCTCGCGGGGCAAGCCGGATCAGGTCGCTGGGGCGAGTCTTTGCAGCAAAAGAGCGGCGATGAACGCGAGGGGAGAGACGACGAGACAGCCGATCGTGAACGCTCCCACTCCCGCACGAGAATTGTCCAGGAGGGTTAGGAAAACTGGTAGAAGTACGATCCAGTCCACCAGCGGAATTCCAGCAAGCAAACCGGACACTAATTTGGGGACTGCCCTCCGCCAGAACTTAAGGCAAAATCCTGTCCATGTTAGATAGGGGAAAGTTGCAAGAATGCTGGGCAGCCGCTCGAGGAAGAAAAACCGATTGCACAACGCGAGGGAAACCGCTGTCGCGAGTAAAAGTCCTCTCGCCATCAAAGCCACTCGTTTGGGTGGTTTCTTCATCGACTCGTAGCGTGCGCTCAGTGAGAGCCCGGCGATATAGAGAAGCAACCCGATCGCAGCCGGCCATATCATGTTCACATAGGGGTAAACTGCCACGTATCCCATGATCGGTAGCAGTGCCCTACATAGTCCCATCGGAATCACCGCCCAAGCGCTTCGTTTATGGAAGACCGTATAAACCAAAATCCAAAAAACGAGGATGACGGCCACCATCGCGCTTCGCCAATTCGCGGCCCACGCAAGGGCGACTCCCGCGCACACCAGGAGCAACGCGAGTGTCGCGTAGAGACGCGGTGGAAAAAGCGCCCCCGGTAATGCCCGCTCCGGACGGTGTTCCGCATCCCAAGCTCGATCCACCCAGTCGTTGAAAAAATTTCCACCCCCGTAGAGCAGCATCCCCGAAAAAATAGTGGCGGCAGCGGATGGCCACGGGATGCTCGGAGTTTCGCCTCCGGCATAGGACTTCATGAGTGCTCCAAGCGCCACTCCCAACCACACGTTGCTCACTACACTGGGTAGATTCGCGATGCGGGCAGTGGATAAAAGCGCGTGAATTTTCCCAGAGCAGTTCATTGCCAAACATAAATGGCCACACATTGCCGCCGAGAGGAAAATAAAATCGTGGTTCGTGCGGAATCCGTTGCTGAATTAATTCCAACTGTCCACTGGACTTCTGACATCATCAGGATGAAACTCCAGACCACAACCACGATGAAATGTCATCAGAAACGTCTGTCGAAGAGATTTAAGGGATTTACCCTCGTCGAATTATTGGTGGTCATCTCGATTATCGCCGTTTTGGCGGTCCTTAGTTTTTGGGGATCAAGCCGTTTTATCGAAAATGCACGCAAGGTTCAGGCGCTAGCTCAATTCCGCGACTTAGAAGTCGGAATGACTATGTTTGTGGGCGACTACCAAAAGCCGCCCACGCCGCAGCAGAAAAAAGACTCCGGCTGGGATACCATTTACGGCGATGGAGGGAACTACACCAATCAGTTCTTGGTTTCCGTCCTAAGCGGAAAGGATGAGAAATACACATACGGAGATGAGAGCTTCTCTGCAAAAGACGCCAATCCGCGCGGGGAAACTTATATAACTTTTCCCTTGGTTCCAGATAACAAGAGAGTAGGGGGGGGGTGGGTAAGGATGGAAAACTCTATGACCCATGGGGGCGGGAAGTCATGATTGCCATCAACACTTTCAATCGCAGTGGATATCCGCTGTTAGATTTCAATAACGGGCAAGACGATCGCCGCCTTCATACTTGGGGACTCGCCGAATACAAGGAGACGAAACCCCAAGAACAGGCGTATGTGTTTTGGTCATATGGTAAGGATGGGAAAAAGGGTAAAGGGGCAGCCAATGTGAATGCGATCGTTCCCTACGCGAATTCGGACGATGTGATTTCTTGGTAGGAAAATGGATTACCTCAGTTCTTCCAAAATACCCATGCAGCCATCTTCTAGCAGGTGGATCACATGATCGAAGCCGCGTTGCCCACCATAATAGGGATCTGGAACACGTAGGTCGCTGTGATTGCGGCAAAAGCTCACCAACGGGCGGATTTTTGAATGAAAACGCCCTTTTTGATCGAGGTTCCGAACCTCGTTAAGGTTTGACTCATCCATGGTGACGATGAGATCAAATTTTTCCAAATCCTGTGCTTCGATCTGTCGTGCGTGCCCGCTGATAGAATAGTTTTTTTTGCTCAAAGCCTCGCACATTCTCGGATCGGGAGCTGCCCCAGCGTGATGGCCCATGGTGCCGGCAGAGTCGATTTCAAACTCCACTGATTTTCCCGCGTCATCGACCATTTTACGGAAAATGATCTCGGCGGCCGGGGAGCGGCAGATATTCCCAAGGCATACGAATAAGACGCGGTGAAATTTGCGTGGAGACATCACGGTTACAAAGACACTGCTGATCCGCTGAAATGACAGGACTGGCAATCAAAATCGGAGGGGGTTTACCCACGTAATGACGTGACACGGAAAACCTTGTTATTTATAAGGAAATCTAAATAATGGCATCGTCCTAAACATAAAGCGACTAATCTCCTCAATCATCATCACCCCATGACCACTCAGGAAAAAATCAATCAGTTGACAATGGCTGCGCTCAGTGCGACCCCGCCTTCTCCCTCCCTGCCGCAGCCTGCGACCTTCACGCCAGCTCCAGAGAAATTGAGAGAGCCAATCATGGCTGCCGCGATCCCAGAAGTAATCGCAAAAGAAGTCCCCTTGCTTGAACCAGCTGTTGAAAAGGCACCCACACATGCCGTAGAACAGCAGTCGGACCCTGAGTTTATTGCCCTGATGGACGAGCGTGACCTGCGGATGAAGAAAAAGTTGTTCCGCCAGCGCCTCTTACTGAATCTGAGCGCCCTTGCTTTTTTGGTATCGACGGGGATCTGGTATTCGAATTCCGCGAGAGCTCAAGCAGAGGTGAAATCCTTGATCCCGGCCTTCCGGCAAAGCGTCAATGATGTGAAATTACTGGGTAACATTCTCGGTGTGTTTGATAAACAACTCGAAAAAATCGGCACTCACAAAAACGAAATCACCGATGCAACCCAGTCGATGGGTGTCGATCCTTCCAAAGTTTCGCCTGATGAAGACGAGCACATGGAAAAAGAGATGAACCAACTTACGCGTGGTGAAGGCAAGACCACGGCGCAGCGTGATAAAATGTTCACGGACAAGTTCGGCATCGTCGGCAAGCTCATGGGAAACGATGGGAAATTAGGACAGGGGAAGCTGGATCAGCCGAAGCCCGTTACGGCTAGCCCTTAATTCCACCACTGAGTGGGTCACTTGCGGTAAAACTTTTCCAATTGCAGAATAAATTGCAACTTTCGGCGAAGTCTGTGGTTTTAGGCCCCCTTGCAAGTGATCGTTAATTTATGAAAAACCCTTGGATCGTTCCCGCCGCAGCTTTGGTGCTGGGTGCTGTAGGTGGCTACATTTCTGGTAAAAACGGCGAATCTGCCGGGCCGTCCAGCGGAACCACGGAGGCGTCCCAGCGCACCCGCTCGGTAAGTCGCCATGAAGGCACAGGCGAAACGACCAAAAAAACCATTCGGCCAGCAAGCCCGGATCAAATCAGCAAAATAGCCGGGAATTCCAATCGCGTCCAAGCACTGTTGGAATTTTACGCGGGCCTCACTCCGGAGCAGTTGGCTGAGGAAGCGGGTAAACTGGAAAATCTCCCCATGAACGAGCGCATGATGGCATCGTTCCTTCTG
Source organism: Akkermansiaceae bacterium (assembly GCA_025363295.1). GTDB lineage: Bacteria > Verrucomicrobiota > Verrucomicrobiia > Verrucomicrobiales > Akkermansiaceae > Luteolibacter. The sequence goes on along the minus strand of JANYEC010000088.1, from coordinate 28,811 downwards.
TTTGGTCGCTGGGCGGAAGTCGATCCGACCGCCGCGATGGCATTTTCTAACACAATGGGCATGGCGGGCGGTTTTGTCCGCCCCACGATTCTCCAAAGCTGGGCCAGCGTGGACCCTGCAAATGCGGCGAAATATTTCACTCAGAATCCTCGCGAGTTCGCCATGATGGACATCATGGGCGGTGGTCGTGGCCCGATGGGAGGTCAGGGGGCGTCATCCATCATCGCCAGCGAGTGGGCACGCCAAGATCCGGCTGCGGCGCTCGCTTGGGCTAATTCGTTAGAAAAAGGGAAAGGCCAAGCATTGACCGCTGTGGTCAGTGAAGTGGCAAAAACCGATCCGCGTAAAGCCGCTGAAATGCTCGGATCGATGGATGCCGTTGATCGCGCGGGTGCTTACAAAGCCGTCGCCGCACAGTATGGCGCACTTGATTTCCCCGCCGCCCAAACATGGATCCGCACACTTCCCGCAGACGAGCAGGCGGCGGCGATGGGTTCCGCTCTGAGTGGTTTGTCTAACACGGACCCCACATTGGCCGCTCAGCAAGTTAAGAGCATGGAGGCAGGGAATGCCAAGGATCAGGCAATCGCAGACATCGCCAAAAACCTGGGGCGTAAAGACCCGCAAGCCGCTGCCGCATTTGTGAAAGGACAGGACAGTGAGCAGGCGCAGCGCGATTCGATGCGTGAATTTATGCCTGCATGGACTTCACAAAACCCAGCGGCGGCTCTTGCTTTCGTCAGCTCCTACCCTGCGGGTCCAGTGCACGATAGCGCTGCGCAGGCATACGTTTGGAGCAATAACACCAGCCCACCGGCGGATTTGATCAAAGTGGCGGAAACCATCACCGATGAAGGCGACCGCAATCGGACAATGGGCATTGCGGCTATGCGCTGGATGCGCGAGGACCCGGAAGCAGCAAAAGCCTACGTGAACTCATCCGCCAGCATCCCCGCTGAAGCCAAACAGCGGATCATCGAAGGTCGCGGCATGTGGGGCGGTGGTGGCGGTGGTGGCGGTGGTGGCCTAGGCGGTGGTCGTGGCCGTTGATTATTTTTTCTGCTCCAGCACAAGAAACACCTCACCAGCCCCGTCGCTCTCGCGGAAGGGATGCGGCATCGGACCTTCAAGAAATTCACGGAATGTCAGAAGGGTTTGCTCGCGAACCCATGGCGCGCTCCAGTTTTGGAGATCCGTGAAATTCACATCCGCAGTGAGATCTTGGCGGCCGGCATTCTCATAGATCGCGGGTCCTTCGAGCCGTTGCTGCAGTAGATAGGCCCGCAAAGTGCCGTGAGGGCGGCGATGATAGATTCTATCTGCTTCCGCGCCGTAGTCGATGGTAAGCATCCTCCCGGACTTCCAGCGCGGCAGCCACTCGCTCAAATAACGCTGATAGGATTCGTGGACTTCGATCCGTTGGCCGAGGGGGTGGCTTTCGAGAAATCCGGAAGAATCCGGCAGCGGGGCAGGGGGCAGAAGAGATTCGTGAGCCGTGCGAAATTCATCGTAATGCACTGCGAGCTCCTCCCACCCACCCGTGGATTTTTGAAATCTCCTCACCGGGAAGGCGTCCACGAGTTCATTGGAAAAAATCACCGCTTGCCCGCCACAGGCATCGAGCGCTTCTGATAGGTGCCGATGCCACACGGCACGACTGCCTAACAATGATTTTTGAAGTTCGATCAATGGAGCGGAAGTTTCCACCAAACGAAGCTGCGTTTTCCAACGGATTCGCCACGGCAGGAACCTGCGGACCGCAGCGGCTAGCCTGCCTTCGCCGGGACCGATCTCGATCAAGTCGCGGCAACGTGTCTCCCTCAGGGCTCTCGCTGCCCATGCGGCGATTGCCCGTGCGGGCGCGTCTGAGAGCATCGGGGCGGTCGTGAAATCCCCGCTTCGGCCGACGCCGGAAATGCGCCGGGCATAATAGCCGTGTTTGGGATCGTGAAGGGCCCAAGCCATGAACTTCTCAAAAGGAACCGGGGATTTTAAATTCATGATTCACGCTGTACATAAAACAACCGCGGTTCCTTGCGGAGCGCGGTTGTTTGAAAATTTCCGGAAGCTGGAAGCGAATCAAGCGGTGGCAACTTCAGCTGCTTTCGCAGTTGTGCGGGCCTTACGAATGATGCTGTTCACGGTTTCAGAAGGCTTTGCACCGACGGCGAGCCATTTGTCGGCAATCGCGAGGTCAATGACGTAGTTGACGCCTTCGATCTTAGGATCGTAGGTGCCGAGCTGCTCGATATAACGTCCGTCGCGGCGCTTGCGGCTGTCAACGGCAACGATTTTATAGTAAGGACGGTCTTTGGTGCCCTTGCGGTTGAGTCGGATGGATACGGACATGATAGAAGCTTTTGTGCAGTGCCCGGAACCGGGCGGGCGCGGAAATTGCAAGATTCACCCAGAAATGCCAAGCAGAATCTTGATCAATTTCCGATTCACTGGGTTTTGGGGTTGAAATGGGCTCAATCCGAAGTCTCCGGACGTGAGATGAGCGCGGTGAATTGGTCCGTGAGCGTATCGAGCAGCGCTGGATCTTCGATTTTTTTGCCCTCTGCGGTCGTGATGTAAAGAGTGTCCATGGCCACTCCCTTTTCGGTGCAGATCCGGGCATGGGCGGTGTTAAGTCCATTTTGGTTGATAGCACTGAAGAGATCGTGAAGGAGGCCGATCCGGTCGAGCCCTTGGATTTCAACCCCGGTACAGGTGGGGTGCAGGTCGTTGCTAACAAAGGCCCGGATCGGCACGGTGATCCCGGTGTCCGAGCGGGGTTTGAGAAAATTGACCTTCCGGCGGAGGAACTTTTCGGGGTCGTAGCTCTCGGCAAGGAGGATGGCCTCGAAGGTTTCTAAAAAGCGCTTACGAGTGGAGGGCGTGGAAACGGGTTCGAAGTTCGTGGTGCAGACGCGGAAGATATTGACCACGATCCCATCCGTCCGTGTGAAAAGATCGGCCGAGAGAATGTTGATTTCCTCAGAGGCGAGGGCACAGCAGATTTTTTCTAGCAGCAGTGGTCTGTCGCGGGTGGCCAGGACGAGTTCGGTGTAGCCTTGGTCGGTGTAGTCGATCCATTTGATACAGGAGGCGAACGGATCGGAAGTGGTGGTCTCGCGTTGGAGGAAATGCCTAACGGCTCTGACTTGTGTGACAATGTTAGCCGCTTGCCGGAAGTGAAAGGCGGCAGCCGGCATGCGCTCGAAATGATGCTTCACATCCGGGTGGTAGTCCTCACGCATGATTCCTGTGACCTCATCTCGCAGAGCAATACGTTCTGCATCGAGCTTGAGGGAGTATTGTTCCCGCCCGCTTTCAAGGAAACGCTGGGTGGCCTTGTGGAGTTGGAGCATCAGGCTTTCTTTCCAGCCGGTCCATCCTTCGGGGGAAGTTCCGTTAGAGTCCGCGAAGGTGAAGAGGAAAAGCGCGTCAAGGTTGGCCTTGTTTTTAACGATCGCGGCGAATTCACCGATGACCTCGGGATCATCGAGATTCCGGCTCGTGGCAGTGCGCCAGAAGGTCAGGTGGTTATCGACGAGAAACATAATCAAGGAGCGGCGTGCACCATGGATTTGCAGGCGGTTGCAAAGGCGGGATGCGAGCATCGCAGAGCCGTCAATGTGCTCCCTGACATTTTCGGCGCGTCCAGTATCGTGCAGGATCACCGCCAGATAGAGCGCGTAGGAATCCTGGATTTCGTGAAATAGCCGACGATAAATTTCGCGGCGCGGATCCGTTTCGATGATGAGTTGGTCGAGTTGGTCGACGCAGCGGAGTGTGTGCTCATCCGCCGTGTAGCGGTGAAAAAATTCATGCTGCACGAGGCAATCGAGCGCGCCGAATTCTGGTAGATATCGGCCAAGCACGCCGACGCGATGCATTAGGCGAAGGATGCGCGCAACTTCGCCTTTCCGCTCGAGGATGCCTTGGAAAATCTGGCGGTTCGTTTTCGAATAACGAAATGGCCGGTCTATATCCTCCCAATGCGCGGCGATGAGTCGGCGGATCTGCGGGCTAAGTTTGAGGTTGCGGCGTTGACAGTGTTGGAAGAGCCGCATGAGGCGGTGAGGATCGTCCTTGAAAATTTCTTGGTTAGAGGGAAAGAGGCGCCCCTCGCGGGCGATGAATCCATCGAACTCCTCGCGGGCTTTTTTCCGAAATGTTAGGAATGAGCGGAATCCCGATTCCGCGCGGGAGTCCTGTTCGATTTGGAAGGTTTCCATCAACGACGTCGTGTGTTGATAGAGATGCCGGGTGTGACGGTAGTAATCGCGCATGAAGGCCTCCACACGACGAAGAATGTCGCGTTGCGGGTAGTCAAATGCCGTGGCGACAATGCCCTGAAGTTGGAGCGTGAGTTGGTCGGTGGCCTTACCGCTATTATAGTGCAGCTCATTGCGGACTCGGTGGAGGAAGTCGTAAGCGGCTTCGATTTCATGACGGGTGCTCGCCGTGATGATGCGGCTCTCAACTAAGGCGGCGAGGTCGGTGCTACCGAGTTTGGCACGGGCGACCCAGAGAATGTTATGATAGTCTCGCAGACCGCCACAGCTTTCCTTTACGTTAGGCTCCTGAAGGAAAACCGTGTAGGAGTATTTTTTGTGGCGGCTCCGAATGTCCTGCCGCCGGAGTTCAAAAAATGCGGCCTGGTCCTTGCGGATGCATTCTTTATCAAAACGGGAATGAAATTGGGTGAAGAGTTGGGTATCTCCGGCGATGAGACGGGCATCCATCAGCGAGGTTTTGTTCTCCTGATCCGCCCGGGCTTGCTCGATGCACTCGGGAATCGAGCGGCAGGCGTGGCCCACTTTGAAGCCGACATCCCAGAGAAGATAAAGAATGTCCTGCACCAGCTCTTGAAGTGGCTGAGGAAGCTTGGTGGAGGCTCTCGGGAGGAGAAAAAGGAGATCGATATCTGAGCCTGGATTGAGCGTCCCGCGGCCATAGCCGCCGGTCGCCACGAGGGCGATGGGCAGAAGTTCGCCACTTTTACGCGCGTTGAGGGAGGCTGCTAGAATGGAACTGAGAATCGTATCGATCAAAGCCGCGCGAGCTGCTGCGACTTCGAGCCCGCCCGCACCGGAGCGGTGATGGAGCATGATGCGATGTTCTTCGATTTTCAAAAATCTCTTATACAGTGCAATGCGCTCGGCCGGTGAAAGTTGCCCTTGGAGAGCGGGCTTGAGTGCCTCACGGGCGTGTTCTTCGAGGTTCTTGAGGTGATTCAGCATCTGGAAATGGTTGAGGAAAATGTTAGGTTTTTAAGAAGGGTCAAGCAAGGCAACCCATACGGCTGCCGACGCGGGCATAAAGTTCGATTTGCCCGGCTGAATGGCTGACAAGATCGTGCTCTAACTTTACTTTGTTAGGTTCGAAAATCGTGAGAGTCGAAGAGCCACCGAAGGCAAAGTAGCCTTTCTCATCGCCCTTTTCCACCGCGATGCCGGGTTGGAAGGTTTGTTTAATGGTGCCTACGCAAGTCGCTCCGATCTCGAGACAAAGCACGGACCCGAAGCGCTCGGTTTTGAGCTCCGTGACCGTGCGTTTGTTAGTCCAGAGATACGCAAGTTTCTGCCGGAGTGCGATCGGGTTCACGGAAAATAACGGTCCATCGATCAGGCGAGTCCGGCCTGGAACACCTGCGACAGGGAAGTGAAACCGATGATAGTCCACCGGACACAGCCGCGAAAGCACCAACGTTCCATCCGCGTAGCGAGCTGCAAGTTTTGCATCGCCGAGTAGGGCGGTTAGATTAAATTTTTGTCCTTTGACAAAAACCCCAGAAATCGCCGAGGCATGCTCGAATCCGAGATGCCTCCCGTCCGCTGGGAAAACCACGCTTGACGGGTCTTCGTCTATCGGGCGCGCCGCTTTTTTTAACTTGCGATAGAAAAACTCGTTAAAGCTCCTGTACGATTCGCTAGGCTCCGCGAAATCCCCAGGGTCCAGCCCATATTGCGAGATAAAAGGGGCCACCCGCGCGGCGGACTCCGGTGTGCTCATTCGCCGACCATACCATTTCGAGAATAACGGCCTTTTGACAAACGCTTCCAGCGAAATCTTGCCTAACGGATTTCCATACGACCAGCGCAGAAAACCCTCGCCGTAAACCTGCTCGGTTTCAAGAACTCCGGAATGGCGGTTAAAGTAGCGTATGGCTTCCACGGCGGCGCTTGTAGTGGCGGAGTGGGTTGGGTGCAAGGCTTGCGACCCGCCACAGGGGAGGAGGCTATTTCCAAAGATTATTCAGGGTTCTCCGCAATCGCTTCGGCGGATTCTTCCTCAGCGATTTGCTCGCTGGGTGCATCGGGCGATGATTCTTCGGGAACGGGGAGGCGGCCATTGTTTTCTAGCAGAATAAACACTTCGTTTTGCACCGCTTCGACCTCGCTGAGGGGAATATCCGGGTCTTTGACGATATAGACTTCCCCCGTTTTGCGGTGTTCATACACGCGAAGAATTCCGCTAGGCGTACGTTGACTGTCGGTCTCGCGGAGGAGCTTTTGCCGCTCAAGCATCACTGCTAGAATGTAGCGGGTGTTCTCCGTGTGGTCTTCATCTTCCTCAACGAGACGGACGAGAATTTCCTCCGCGCTGAGTTTTTCCGCAGGGCCTTGGTTATCATTTCCCGCCGGGGCGGCGAAGAGAGTTTTCCAGAATGAAAAAGGTTTTTTTCCGGCATCTATCCGGTCATCCCACCCCTGCACGCAATAATCCCGGCGGACGTAGCCGCTAGATTCTGGGTCAGGGAAAAGTGCGGTGATGATCGCTTCTCCGTCGATAAAGGCTCGTTGGGTGGCGGCGCACTCACGCCCGCGAGAGCGGACATGCCAAGATTCAGCAAATGCCATAAATTTGAAATGGATAGGTTAGTCGTTGCCGGGAAGAAAGCGAAGAAACGCGCGGTAGATCGGCTGGCCGGAAAGGCGGCGTTGAAACAGATAGATACCGAGAAGCGCGAACGTGATATTCGGCAGCCAAGCAGCGAAAACCGGGGGAAGCGCGCCTGCTTCACCCATTGCTACCGAGATATTGCTAAACAAGAGCATCAGCGCCGAGAGCACCACGGCGATGAAGACTCCGCCGCCAGAACCTCGCCGTGAAAAGTGAATGGCGAGTGGAGTCGCAAGAAGCACCGTGACTAAGCAAGTGAATGGGAGAGCCCAGCGATAATGCCACTGGGTGCGGTAGGGTGAATCATCCGCAAACTCCTTATATTTCACATTCACCTTCAGCCAAGTGCTAAGGTCCGGTATCCCAAGATAGGCGGCGCTGAGGCCAGGCTTGATCAGTTGCCACGGCGTTTCTGACCAAAACTTAACTTTAAGCGGCCTGTCCAGCGCTTGGAACTCCGCAGGTTGGCCGGCTTGGAAATGACCCACTATCGGCTCTTCAAACGTCCATGTCCGCGTCTTCCGGTCCCACAACGCACGTTTCGCTGTTAGCCGATTTTCCAGCGTCTCGTCTTTGCGCGTGGTCGTGACCTCCACATTCAGGAGCGCCTGCCCCATTTGGTAATCATGAGGGAACGCCCCGATCATCCAAAGACGGCGGCTCAAAGGGTTACGATAAAGCACGTTAGACGCCTCCGTGGCTTGTTTCCCCGTGGCTTCAGCGAGGATATCGTCATAAGAACCATCCGCGATTGGTGCCCAATGGTAGTTCAAGCCCATGCAGATCAGGCTGAAAAATACCCCGGCGATGATGAGTGGGCGGGTGATTCTTAAAACGCCTCGGCCCGCTTGAATCATCGCAATGATTTCCCGGTGAGTCGAAAATTTTCCCAAGGCATAGAGCAGTGAAAGCAACAGGCTGTAGGGAAGTAACAGAATAAAAACTGCGGGTGCACGCGCTCCGTAAAAGAAAACGAGCGTGTGGAGCACATTCTTGCTTTCTCTGAATTCCGAGATCGATCCCGTCATGTCAATGAGCAGCCAGACTAAAAACAGCGCCATGAAACAAATGCAGAAAATACCCGCAAACTCGCGCGCGATATAACGATCAAGTGTGCCGCCGAAACAATAAATCAACCCCGCCAGCGCGGGTAAAAAACAAAGCACCGCGAGGATCACGGGCCGCGCTCGATGGGCAATCACATCGGAATCAGGAAATCCGACTAACTGCCGTTTCACCGCCAGCGTCTCGGTTGGCAGCAGAAAGGCGCAAAGTGCGGCACCTAACACGGCGAGCGCGAAGGGCAGTAAAAATCGGGCGAATGGACTGCGGAAAAAAGCCATGAGAAATCGCGTGGAACGAAGAATGGCGGCGGTAGGCCAGAGGTGTCGAGTGCCTTATGGACAAACGCCGAAGTTGCGGCTTGGCAGGAAGCCAAATGCCGGATGCGATGGCCGAGAGATGATTTCAATTGCGGATGGCCAGCCAATGCCCGGATTCAGTGATGCGATGCGCGAGGCATTTTCGCGGAAGGGCGTCTTGGCGAAATCACGTGATTTCGCCTACCGGCCGCAGCAGCAGGAGCTTGCTGTCGCCGTGGCGGAGGCTTTGATCAATGCATCGCCGCTGGTGGCGGAAGCGGGGACCGGAGTCGGGAAGTCGCTGGCCTATTTGTTGCCCGCTGCGCGCTTTGCGATCGAGACTGGGCGTAAAGGAATCATTTCCACCCATACGATCAATTTACAGGAGCAATTGGTGCGCAAAGACATTCCAATTGTAAGGAAGATTGTCGGAGATGACCTGCCTGCGGTGCTTTTAAAAGGCCGCCAAAACTACCTTTGCCCCTTGCGTCTGCGCCGTGCCCGCGAGCAAGCGGCGGATCTCTTCACCGGCACGGAAAACGATGAACTCGAAGCGATCCGTCAGTGGGCGGAAACGACACGTGACGGCACCCTCAGTGATTTGAATTTCCAACCGCAGATGAAGGTCTGGTTGCAGGTTTGCAGCGAGGCGCATCTTTGCACGGCGAGGCACTGTGGACCCAAGGGCGATTGTTTTTTCCAAGAAGCTCGAAAAGCCGCAGCGGAAGCGCGCCTGATAGTAGTGAATCACACGCTGTTTTTCGCGCTGCTCAATACCGAGGACGAGCCCGCAGAGGAAGATGCGAAAAAAATCGGTGGCTTTCTTTTTCCTAACGATTTTGCGGTATTAGATGAAGCGCACACGATCGAGCAGGTGGCCGCTGTCCAGTTAGGTTTGCGTGTTTCTCAAGCGGGCTTGCGTTTCGATTTGCAGCGTCTCTATCACCCGCGCACTCGGAAGGGTTTGCTCAAATCGTTCCGCAAAGCCTCCGCAATGATGGCGGTGGAAAATGCGCTGATGGCAGCGGACCGGTTTTTCCACGATATTGGGGGTATTGCCCGCTTCGGAGATTTTTCCAAAGAATGCCGCATTCGCGAACCTGAATTGGTCTCTAACACACTTGCCGAGCCCCTTCGAAATCTCTGGCAGGAAATTGACGCACTGGCCGCAGATGTGGAATCCGAAAATACTCGGGCGGAACTTCAGGACGCATCGCGCCGTCTGCGAGAGACGCACGGCTCCGTCGGGGTTTTTCTCGATCAAGGGTCCGAAGACAGCGTCTATTGGGTGGAGCGAAGTGGTCGCGATGAAACGCAGTATAGTCTCCACGGTGCCCCGGTAAACGTCGCCGATCGACTGCGCCCCTTGCTGTTTTCTGGTAAAAAAAGCCTTGTCCTCACCAGCGCCACCCTCGGCGTCGGCGATCCGAAACTCGGCTACTTCCGGGGTCGTGTCGGTGCGGAAAAAGCGCGGGCTTTGTGCATCGGCAGCCCCTTTGACTACACGCGGCAGATGCGTATCCGGATCTATAAATCCGTGCCAGATCCGGGGACGCAGCGTTACGATGAATTGCTGGCGGAAGGCATCCGGCAGTCGGTGTTAGAAAGCGATGGCCGGGCCTTTGTGTTGTTCACGAGCTACCGGACGATGCGCGATGCGGCGCAGCGATTAGAGCATTTTTTCAAGACTCAGGGCTGGCGGGTTTTGTTGCAAGGCGATGGACTGCCACGCCACCGCATGATCGAAGAGTTTCGCAAGGACGTGCACAGTGTTTTGTTTGGAACGGATAGTTTCTGGACTGGGGTGGATGTGCCGGGCGAAGCGCTTTCTAATGTGATTGTCACGCGTCTGCCATTCGCCGTGCCAGATCACCCATTGGTCGCGTCCCGCCTGGAAGCCATCCAGGCAGCAGGCGGAAATCCTTTCATGGATTATTCCGTGCCGGAGGCGATTCTTAAAATGCGCCAAGGGGTGGGCCGCCTCATCCGCACGGAGAGCGACAAAGGATTGGTCTGCATTCTCGATAACCGAATTCTAACGAAACGCTATGGCCAAGCGTTTCTTAAAGCGCTGCCGGATGCCCCGGTCGAGATCATTGGTTAGTGCTGGATCGGAACTAACCGTGAGATCGCCTGTTTCATTAGCAGACTGTCCCATTGTCCCGGCGCGGTCGGTGTGTTGCCGATATATCCGTAGTTGAGCACACTGCCGCATTGAGCACAAAGCAAGCGAGAGACCGGTGCCAGAGGGCCCATGCCCATCGTGGCCACTGGGATGCCATGATCTATCAGTTGAAACTCTGCTAGCTGCGCCACGTCGGCGGGGCCAGATAGCATTGCGGCCGTCTTGAAAATTGCGGCCCCGGCGTCCTTGGCTCGCTCCGCCGCTGCTTTCAAAATGCACGGATTAGAAAGCTTTTTAAAATCGTGGAATGAAGCGATCCATGGGATGTTACGTGCTTTCACCTCTGTGATCAAATCACTCATTTCGTCGATGCTCGCCACCTCGATATCGATGAGCGCCGCGTAATCTAACGAAATGCGCAGCAAATCCATTCGTTCTCTGGCACTCAGCGCGCGGGCACCCCCTTCTTCCACGCGCCGAGCGGTGAATAGCAGCGGGATTTCTGATAGGTGCGCCCATTGCTCTGTCACCAGCCCGCCATCGTTCCCTATCACGATGTCGAGGCGGATTTCTGCGAGGTCGCAGCGTTCCATGGTCGTCAGGGCCGTCGTTGCGCGTAACTCTACCGCATTGCCAAAGCTTCCGACCGTTTTTGGGTGCCGGGAACTGGGTTGGAATTTCGCATGCGCCATTTGTCAGTGTTGGGGATTTGGCGCCGTCTAGTCAACCGCTTGTGGCAGTTGCAAGCTTCGAGTGTATTTACTTCCTATTAAATTTTAACGAAAATCGTGGTTTTCTCTGGTCAACCCGAAAGCCAATTCCCTAGCCTCCCTTAAACCCCAGACGATATGTACGCCTTGTCACGTTATTCATTCTCCATCGCAGCCTCCGCAATCATCGCACTTTTCTCAATCTCTACCGCTCACGGGCAGGCTTCCAAGGTGGTCGGCCAAAAACCTGCCTTTGATGATCTCCAGTCTCCCGAATTTTCAGGTGGCCGTCAGAAGAACTTCAAACCCAAGGATTGGCTTGAAATCGAGACTAACCTAAGAATTTCAATCAGCCCGGAGCCGCCTTCCAAGACCTGCGAGAAACTTACGATCAAGTGGTATGTCGCCGTGAAGAATCCTGACAAGCCCGGCACCTTTCTTCTGCTCACCAAGCAAGTCGATCACGTAAATATTCCCTTGGAGGATGATCAAATTTTCTTCTCTATCTATTTGGCACCTAGTTCGCTCAAGCGCCTCACGGGTTCTGACAAGGGTGGCAAAAACGCGGTTGAGTTTGTCGGTTATGAAGTGCTGATCAATGGCGAGAAGAAAGCGGAGGGGACCAACAAGGGCCAGCCTGGTTGGTGGAATGCGACCTCCGATAAGATTTCCCGCAGCGAATCCGTGCCTCTTCTGTCCAAGCCGGAAACCGCATTCGCAAACTCGTGGTGGGATCGTTACGCGGAAGTCGCAGTGGAGCGCCGCTAACAAAAGGGGCGGTTCTTCATTATTCCGCCCTCTAAGTTTTTTAAAATTATTTTCGTATCATGGCTGACAATCAGAGCACCGTCGCACTCAACATCGGATCCCAGCGCATCGGCATGGCCGTTTTCGAAGTTTCGAAAAATGGCAGCCTCGTTCTCAAGGCCTACGACTCCGAATCCATCGTCGCCGATCCCGCACTGGAGGCTTCGAAAATCTCACAGACTCGGGTGGCCATCGCGGATCTCGTCCAAAGGTTGAAACTTGGCAAAACAAAGGCCCGCTATGCCATTGCCGGACAAGCAGTCTTCACCCGTTTTGTAAAACTCCCGCCGCTGCAAGAGGATAACATCGATCAACTCGTCACTTTTGAGGCGCAGCAGCATGTGCCTTTTCCCTTGGCTGAGGTCGTATGGGATTATGAACTTATCGAAGGCGCAGAGGAAAAGGAGGTGGTGATCGTGGCGATCAAGGCCGATGCCTTGGACGAAATCAATGGTGCGGTGAACGATGGTGGTCTCGGGACTTCCGAAGTGGATATCGCACCAATGGCGATGTACAATGCGTTCCGTGCTGCTTACGGTAATCCTGAAGAGCCTATTTTGTTAATCGATATTGGGGCAAGAACGAGCAACCTTCTGTATATCGAGGGACGCCGCTTTTTCACTCGAAGCATTGCGATCGGCGGAGCGGCCGTCACTGCTGCCATTGCTAAAGAATACGGGATTTCATTCCTGGAGGCGGAACATCAGAAGATTTCAAATGGGCTTGTTGCACTCGGCGGCGGTCATACTGAGCAAATGGATGAGTCGGTAGCGGCTCTCGCAATGGTGATTCGCAATGCGCTGACTCGCCTCCCGGCGGAAATCGCGCGGACCACTAACTACTATCGCAGCCAACACGGTGGCAGCGCTCCACGCCGCGTGCTTTTGGCTGGTGGGGGTGCAAACCTTCCTTACACCCTCGAGTTTTTCCACGAGAAGCTCAATCTTCCGGTCGAATATTTTAATCCTGTGAGTAACCTAACCCTCGGGAAAGGGGTTGATGCGGCCATTGTGCAGCGCGAAGGCCATCTCATGGGTGAGCTCATGGGATTGGGCCTTCGTGGAATCGGAAAATCGACCATCAATATCGACTTGGTCCCTGTGGTGGTCGAGCAATCCCGTGCCGCAGATAAGCGGAAACCCTTTTTCATTGCGGCCGCGGCAGTGATTGTGGCCGGCGTTGGTGTTTGGGCGGTTTTCCAAAATTTAGCAGCCACTAAAGCGGAGGAAGCAGCGAAAAAGATGGCGGAAACGCGCGATACGTTAGCCCCTCTTAAAACGAAAATTGATAGCCTTTTGAAAAATGAGGAGGGCCTGCGCCACATTGCGAATGGTTTTACGGATGCTGAGTTCGCTCACTCGGCATGGATGGACGTGCTCGCGGAAGTTCGCGGTGCCTTCGCCAGTGACGCCGTTTGGCTGACTGATTTCGAGCTTCTAAGCGGATACGATGTGTCACTTGCCGGCAAGAAGAGCGGTTCAGGCGCTTCTGAGTCGAAAGTGCAAAATGGCAAACCGGTCATTAAGCCGGAATTTGCTGCCTCGACCTATGGAACATCGCCGCTGAATGACATCAAAGTCGACGCCCCTGCACCAGAGTCTAAGAAGCCCAGCCAGGCCTCGGTTTTGGCCGTGCCCACCGCAAATGCAGTGCATATCAAGGGGTTTTGGCGCGAAACCCCGAAGAGTCAAAACGTTGTGTCAGAATTGCTTAAAAATCTGCGGGATAAATCATCCACCTTTAGCTTTACCGCTAAGGATAGCACCGGCGCGCAGATTCAACTGAGCGATAACCAGATTTTGGACATTGCCGTCACGGGCAAGAGCGGTGAATTGGGCTTTCCTTTCGAAATCACCCTTCCGCTGTCTCACCCGATCGCGATCAAGTAACAATCATCAAATATTTGCCACCTGAGTTATGAGTTGGATCAAGGATAATAAATTTATGGTAGCCCTCGGCGGAGGGACCCTTGTGGGGGTGGCTCTGCTTTATTACGTGGGTTCCGAAGGAGAGAAACGTTACGAGAGCGCGAAGGCCGGGTTTGATGAAGCGGCTAGCCAAGCATCCGGATTTGAGAGCGCGCCGCTCTACCCGACCAATGAAAACCGGGACGGCAAACTCAAAGCGATCGATGAATACCGAAAGTCGGTGGAATCGCTCCAAACATCATTCGAAAAATTTCGTCCCAAGGATATCAAGGATGTCTCTCCACAGGATTTCACCAATCAATTAAAGGAAACAAATGCGGAAATCCGCAAGGCTTTTGATGAGGCGGGGACCACGGTTCCTGAAGCGTTTTTTGTCGGCTTTGAAGACTATAAAGCATCACTTGCGCGGCCGAACGCAACCGGCCTGCTAAACTATCAGCTCAAAGCCATCAAAAACATCTTGCTGGAATTGGCGAAAGCCAAGCCCACCGAATTTCGCAATCTCTATCGTGTGAGCTTGCCCGAAGAAGACGGTCAACCCTACACCCCCCAAGCTGATGCCGTCGTCCGGCCGCTTCCCCTAGAAATCACTTTTGTGGGGCCTGAAAAAAGTGCCCGTGAGTTCTTATCTGCCATTGTCAAATCTCAGAGCCAATACGTCGTGGTCCGTTCTTTGCGCATCACCAACGCAAAAAAAGAACCGCCAAAGGCTTCGGACGCCAAGTTCGAAAAATCTACTGCTGCGAAGCCCGCCCCGGCGGATAGTTCCTTTGTCGGAGGCTTTGTCCTCCCCGGTGCCGATGCCCCATCCGGGCCCGCCGCAGCTGAAAAGGCTGGGATCGATGCTCCTACTTCTGGCGACTCAAGCAAAATCTTGGCGCAAGTCCTCGGAAATGAGCAAATTCAAGTTTTCCTTCGTCTCGATATCCTTCAATTTCTTCCGGTGAAGAAACTTCCATAACCCCGACAACCGTCCATTTTCCAACCATGTCCTGGTTTTCAAAGAATTACGAAAAAGCTGCTCTTGGCGGAGCCGTTGCGATTGCATTAGGCACGGTCTATCTCGGTTGGTCCAAGTTCGATTCCGCCCAAGCGGATTTCGGCGCGGGTCTGAAGGGGAAGGGGAACAGCAACACTGCCGTTACGGCAGCGGATCTCATCCCCAAGGCCCTGGCATCCGGAAAGCGCGATCAATCTTGGACTCAAGCCGATCTCGCAGGCAGGCCAGTGGACTTGTTTACTGGCATCCCACTGTTCGTCTCCAGCAAGTCACTGGAAACCCCTGTGGATCTTCTCAATAAATCCGAAGCGCCGGTGCACCCGCCAATTCCTAACAGTTGGTGGATTGAAAATCGCTTAGACCCGGGCTTTGCTGACTCTCCTAGCCTCGATCCCGATCAGGACGGCTTTTCGAATCTCGACGAGTTTAATGCGAACACGGATCCCAATAACGCCAAGAAGTTTCCTTCGCTGATTGCGAAGCTCATGTATGTGAAAGATGAAAGTTTGATATGGGTTCTCCGACCTGGCTATAATGCCGATGGAGCATTTCCTTTCACTTACGAGGATTCGAGCCACCAGACTAACAAAACTGGTGCGGAAGCGGTAGCTCCTAATGCGTTGTTCTTTCCGAAAGCACCGATGCTGAATCGTTTCAAGCTGCTGGGATCAGAAGTACGCAAAGAGCACAATCCGAAGATCAATATCGATGTCGATGTGACAATTGTGCGTGTCGAAGATCAACGCTCAAATAAAAAAGGAATCATTTACGAGATTCCCGCGCCGCTTGCAGAACAGCGGAAGAACGAACACCTCCAGTATGACCGAACCGCCGTCCTTTCTCTGGAGGCTCTGGGCTTTAACGGCAAGGAATTTAAAGTTGAAGAGAATACCACGTTCGCTCTACCTCCGGGCTCGGACAAGAAGGACTACAAGGTGCTGAAAGTCGCAGACAACGCCGTTGAAGTCGAATACTTGGACGCGTCCGGGGCCAAAAAGACCGTTTCAATCGCTAAAGGCACATTACCTACCATCACACCCCAGTAATTCCTGTGAAAAAACGCTTTCCAAACCTCGAAAACATCGCCAGAAACCCCCAGATCACTATGCAAAAAATGCCAATCTACCGATCCAGTCGCACCGCCCTCGCGTTGATGGCCGTGGCATCTTCCACCCCTCTTATCGTTTCGGTAGCGACTGCCGGAGAGGGCAGCTCCGGCCTCAGCGGTCTTGCCGAGCGTGAAATGATTCGCCGCCAGAATGCGGTGTCGGACGGCGACAAGCTTCTCGCTGAAGGCCGTGCTGCTTATGCGAAAGGTGACTATCAGCAGGCTGTCGACAAATATAAACAAGCACTGGACCGGCTTCCTGCCGCACCGATGGTATCAGATCGCCGCGAAAGTTACGTTGCCCACTTGAGTGACGCCAGCGTGGCATTGGCGATGCAGGACCGCAAACTTGGCAAATACACTGAAGCCCGCGCGCTGCTAGAACGTGTGCTCACCATAGATCCTGAAAATCCCGAAGCCAAGCGGGAGATCGGCTTCCTTGATGATCCAATTCGCACCAACCCGGCTCTTACTTACGAACACACTCAGAATGTCGATAAGGTCCGCCGTGGCCTTTACACTGCAGAGGGCAACTACAACCTAGGCAAATACGACGAGGCCAAACGCGAGTACGAAAATGTCATTCGTCTCGATCCTTACAACTCTGCTGCGCGTCGTGGGCTTGAGCAACTCAGCCAAGCGAAGTCCGATTACTACCGCGCGGCATATGATCACACTCGCGCCGAGCTTTTAAGCCAGGTGGACGCCGCTTGGGAACTTGCCGTTCCTGCCGAAGCTCCGACGTTTACCGACGGCACTCCCGGCCCGTCTATTGATTCAGGTGTCGCTTACATCACCGAAAAACTCCGTAGGATTGTCATTCCGCGCATTGATTTCGAAGATACCACCGTCGAGGAAGCAATTGATTTCCTTCGGATGCGTGCGTCAGAGCTGGACACCACCGAACTTGACCCCACCAAAAAGGGCGTGAACTTCGTGATTCGCCGCCCTCGCACCACTCCCGTCGGCGCGGCTGCTCCAGATGCTGGGCTTGAGGCTGCTGCAGCCGCCGCTCCTGCTCTGTCCGTGGGTAGTAGCGATCCTGGCACCCTGCGCGTAAAGGAACTTCGCATCCGCAACGTGCCTTTGGCAGTGGCCCTCAAATACATCTGTGATCAAACCAAGCTCCGTTACAAGGTGGACGACTTTGCCGTCACCCTCGTCCCTCAAACTGAAAGCGGCGAAGACATCTTTACCCGCACCTTCCGCGTGCCACCGGACTTTATCGCTGGTCTGGATTCAGGCGGGGAAGCAAGTGGCGGCGGTGCTGCTGCCGATCCGTTTGCTGCGGCACCTGCGGGTGACACAGGCAAGAAACTAAGTGCCCGCAAACCGATCCTAGATTTACTCAAGCAGTCAGGCATCACCTTTGCAGAGGGCAGCTCCGCCACCTTGAGTAGCTCCGGTGTGTTGTTAGTGACCAATACCCCGACGGAACTCGACAAAGTCGAGCAACTCGTGCAATCAATCAGCTCGAATAAGCCGAAGCAGGTGAAAATCACTACCAAGTTTGTCGAGATTTCCCAAGAAAACAGCGATGAGCTCGGCTTTGACTGGATCATCAGTCCTTTCGGAATCGGCGGACAAACGCTCTTCGGTAGTGGCGGAACCACTGGGAATGGCACGCCACGGACGGGCAATGACTTTAGCGGCCCGCTCATTCCGGGCGTTCCACTAGGGGGCACTTCGGTTTCGAACATTTCCACTGCCGGTAATCGAAGTGGCGATGCGGCCATCAACCGCAACAACATCGATGCAATCCTCAATAACCCAAATCGCACCGCCCAAACTGCGAACGTGGCACCCGGTATCATGGCGCTCACCGGTCTTTTTTCTGATGGCCAAGTAAAATTGATCATGCGCGGTCTCGCACAGAAAAAAGGCACGGACCTCATGACGGCTCCTTCCGTAACGGCTCGTTCCGGGCAGAAAGCAACGATCGAGATTATTCGTGAATTTATTTACCCGACCGAATACGAGCCCCCACAGCTTCCGAATTCGGTGGGAACACCCAATAATATTAATCTTCTTCCTGGTGCGAGTCAAACGAGCACTGGTTTTCCCGTGACGCCCGCGACGCCTACGGCCTTCCAAACCCGCCCCACCGGAGTTACCCTCGAGATCGAGCCGACTATTGGAGAAAACGACTTTGTCATCGATCTCCGCTTCGTTCCTGAGATCGTTGAGTTTGAAGGATTTATCAACTACGGTAGCCCAATCCAAGCTCCAGGAACGGACGCCTTGGGGAACCCCGTCACTTCAATCATCACGGAGAACCGCATCGAAATGCCGGTCTTCTCTGTGCGCCGCGTGAGCACAGCGCTCACCATTTATGATGGCTACACCGTCGCAGTCGGTGGGCTCATGCGTGAAGATGTGCAAAACGTGGAAGATAAAGTTCCAATCTTAGGTGACATACCGATTATTGGTCGACTGTTCCAGACAAAGTCGGAAAACAAAATCAAAAGTAACCTCATCATCTTTGTGACGGCACAAATTATCGATGCCACCGGTCGTCCGCTCCGCGGTGCTGACGCGGGTGGTTCGGTTCCGGTAGCCCCTGCCGCGAGCAGCCCTGCGATGGTGGACCCAGGTGTCCTTCCTCCGCTTTAAATCCTTGAGTCTCTTATCTTTATGACCAGCCCGCCTCGCGGCGGGCTGGATTGTTGTTCAAATTATTTGTATCTTTAAAAGTTAAAACCATGAAAACCTGTTTATTGACACGCCTGCCGCTCGTTGCGGTATCGGCCGTTTTGTTTTTACCCACGCTTCACGCTCAGGACTTCGATGGGGATCTCCTCTCTGATAGCGAAGAGCTCATTCTCGGCACCGATCCATTTGATACAGACACCGATGGTGATACGCTCACCGACCGGGCTGAAGTCTATCCCTACAAGGTGGTCACCGGCAGCTTCACTTTCCAAGAGGCAATCGCCGATGCCATCTCTAAAGGTGGTCGCGTGGCGGTGATTGATAGCCCGCAAAAACTCTATCAGATAAAGCGAGGTCTCTTGACTGGCTCTCTTCCAGTGCCTTTGCCAAACAATTACGATCCTGCCGTCACTCTCGCCAATGAATTGTGGATCGGTGCCCATGATAGCTTAGTGGATGGTCGTTTCCAGTGGATCACCTCCAACAGCCTCCTCACCGGACCCGAAATTGTCACCTCAGGTTTTGGCACACTCACTCCCGGTAGTGCTGTGGTGACCAATGTGGTAAACATTAATGCATTTACGGTCGGTCGGCCCTTCGTCGCTTCCGGCGTGAAATCGGGTACTACAATTACGGCGATAAACACGGCTTCTCGGACTTTAACGCTCAGCAATACAGTTGATGCAATCCTTGCACAGCGGATTGCCTCTGTGGTCATTTCCAATGGGGGCTTCAGCTACACGAGCGACCCCACCATTTCATTCACGGGTGGTGCTCCTGGTCTTTCGTCTGTGACCGTGACAGGTGGTGCGGGTTACTCCGTTCCTCCCACAGTTTCTTTCTCCGGCGGCGGCGCCACGACACAAGCTACCGCAGTAGCGTCCCTCAGCGGCGGCTCCATCATCATCACCCTCACCTCGCGCGGCGCAGGATACACTTCGCTGCCTACGGTGACTCTCACCGGAGGAACGTTTACCACGGCGGCGACAGCCACAGCGTCCCTCGGGGTTTCTCCCACTGCTGTAGTCACTCGAACCGATGACAACCGTTTAAAATCCATCACCGTGACGGTCGATGGCGGCAGTTACTACACGACTGCGCCTACCGTAGTCATTACTGGAGGCAATGGCGGCGGAGCCGCTGCATCCGCAGCGCTAACTCAACTGGCCAGCGCCAATGTGAACACCGTAACAGCGACTACCGGCAGCGGTTACACCGTCACTCCCACCGTGGCCTTGACCGGTGGCGGTGGATCGGGTGCAACAGCAACTGCAACAATCAACGGCAGCGGCCAAGTCACGGGCATCGCGGTGGTGAATCCGGGCTCAGGCTACACCTCCGCCCCCACAGCGACACTCAGCGGCGGGATCGGAGTGACTTCGATTGTCCCGAACGCATTGGGCAGCTCTTACACGACCGCACCCACGGTGGCCATCACGGGTGGCGGCGGCACAGGTGCAACTGCCACTGCTACGATCTCAGGTGGGCAAGTCATCGGCTACACTCTGACCAACGCGGGTAAAGATTACACCTCAGTTCCGACTGCTGCTCTTACAGGCGGCATTGGTCTCAATACTGTGACGTTGAGCAACACAGGGGGCACAGGCTATACGACCGCCCCAGTCGTCAGCTTTACTGGCGGAGGCGGCTCGGGTGCGGCTGCGACCGCCACGATCTCGGCAGGTAAAGTCACAGCCTTCACAATCACGAGTTTTGGGACGAATTATACCAGTGCACCCGCCGTGGTTCTCACCGGTGGAGGCTTTACAACTGCGGCCACTGCGACGGCAACGATTGGCACGCCAGCCACCGCCACACTCACCATTGGCACGCCAGCCATTGCCACCGCGACCATTCGTTTGAATTCCACTCGGGTGGATTCGCCTGTCATTGGTGCTTATTCGAATTGGGTTAGTCTAGTGCCCGGAAACCGCGTAAACTCTGCCGAAGCGGTCTTCTTGAATATTGGAACCGGATTCAATTGGAGCGCTGCCGTGGTGACCACCACCCGCGGCTATCTGTTCGAGGGTTTGCCTACCGATCCCACGAAGGCGGATACGGATGGTGACGGGCTTGCTGACAATGTCGAAACGAACACCGGGACTTTTGTTTCGGCGACCGATACAGGCACCAATCCGACGCTTGCCGATACCGATGGAGATGGACTCTCGGATGGGCAAGAAGTGAATACAACCCACACAAATCCTTTGCTCGTCGACACCGATGGCGATGGCCTTAGCGATCTCGTGGAAACCAACACCGGGATTTATGTTTCGCCCACAAATACAGGCACTAGCCCGCTCTTGGCTGATACGGATGGTGATACTTTGTCCGATGGGGCGGAGGTAAACACGCATCACACTAATCCGCTCTTGGCTGATACGGATGGTGATGCTTTGTCCGATGGGGCGGAGGTAAACACGCATCACACTAACCCGCTCTTGGCCGATACCGATGGAGACGGCGTAAGTGATTACGATGAAGTGATGGTGACCCACACCAATCCAATCGTGCCCTCTTTCGGCGCGGGTGGTTTAGTCACGATCCCTTATTCGAGCAGCTCTGTGAACGGCGACTATGAGGGAATCGTGTTCGATCCAGTCAATGGGGTTTCCTTCAGGCAGAGCCTGCGGCTGTCGTCGAATGCTTCGTTCACTTCATCTTTGTTAGGGCTCCCTGCGGATACGTCCTTCCGTGGGACTTTTTCAAGCACCGGTTCCTTCAGCGGAAATCCGAGCAACTCTGCAGGCTTGCTCTCCGTGCAGATGGCCGTTATCAAACAGACGGATAATACCTATCGAATCCAAGGGACTTATGTTACGCGGACGGCTGGCACGCTCTATTTTGAATTGCGCCATACGATCAATTCATACAACGCACCTGACAAGGTGACCTTCGAGGCCTCGCTTACGGCGGATTCGACGGGTCCGGACGGCAGTGCTGTGGCGACTGGAACTTTGAGTAGCAATGGTAAGGTTGCCTTTAACGTCTATCTTCCCGATGGCGGCCGGAGTTCCTACTCGGGATATCAGACCAATGGTAATTTGATCGCATTCTACACCCGGAGTTCTTCAACAGCGCGCCAAGTCATGCTTGGAAGTCTCGCCATCAAGGCTCTGGCTGGCAGTGATATCAGCGGGGAGGTGAGGCTCTATAGTGGCGCGTCAGCGCCTAACGGCAACCTGTTCCCAGTCGGTTATGATCAAGCCCGGACATTGGTCGGTTCGCGCTATTACCCGGCAGCGAAAGGCACGATGCCTCTCTCGGTGTTTTCACCGACCGATCAGAATGTGGTCTTCAGTTGGCTCACTGGAAACTTCGGCTCGCTCGCGAAAGTAGGCACATGGGCGACGAATAATCTGGTGAAGATTCCAAGCACCACGAATTTCAAGGCGACTTCTACTTTCACTGCGGGCACGGGTCTCTTGTATGTGAGTCCGACCGTGACAAATACCACAGTGAACCTCGTGAATGCAGTGGCAAAGGGCTATGCGGTCACCGTTCAAAAAGCCAACACCTGCAAAGGATTCTACACGAGTAACTTGTCTGCCGGTGAATTCGCAGCGCTGCCAAATACCTCTGGCACTGCCGCAGAGTTCACAACAGTATCGCCTTCGAAAAAATCCGTATCAGCCTCGACGACAACTTACACGGTGTCTGTTGGAACCTCAACTGCCACAGACACTTGGAGCGTCACGATTCCGCCAGAATTGTTTTGGATCACGGCGACCGTCAGCAGCGTCGGCAGCACCACCACTGGATCGAGTACCACCGTGACGGGTGTTGGCAGCGGCACGGTCGTCATCACCGTGGCGGCAAATACCACCATGATGCGCCGCGAAGGGGTTATTTCGATTGCTGGATTCAACCACAAAATCGAGCAGGACTTCCGTTGATCGTTAGGCGATTGACGTCGTCAACTGAAAATCAGGGTCACTTGCCTCCGCCGTTCCGGCTGTGAGGCAAGTGATCTTTTCATTCCTTATCCTAACTCGAAATTTCATGAAAAACCGTCGGTGGCTCCATTCGTCTAAGCGTCTTTGGATTTTGCTTGGGTTTCTACTGATAGCGATTGTCTCAGCAATTGTAAGGAACTCGAAGGCAAGTTCAGGTGAGGAGGCGCAGCGAGATCTTGGGCATCAAGCTTCAGGCGGGCCGCTCGGAAATCCCCGGCTTGCAGGACAGCCGGATGCTGCGGAATCTGGTCCAGCGGTCACCCGCTCTTCCCATGCCCGGACGAGTGCAGCAAGGAATGTGCAAGACCCTGAGTTCCCCCTAGTGCAGCGGATTCTATCCGATGATTCCATGCCGGATTCCCAAGCGGCGGTGGCGTTGTTTGAAATCGCTAACAACAACGCGCTCGCTGAACCGGAGCGCTACGAAGCCATGGCGCATGGACTAAATTTGAATTTTCCGGCCTTTTCTGCCCTGAGCCAGGATCCGACACTGCCGGTGCCCATGGCCCAGCGTTACTTCGATGAACTCACCAACCGCAATCAAACGCCTAAGGAGCAGATCGATGGTTACCTCGGACTGATGAATCACAGTGACGAGGAAATTCGCAAGCAGGCGCAGCACCAATTGGCCTTCATGCTTGAGGATGATGCACAAGCGCTATCGCCGGAAGAGCTCCGCCTACAAGCCGCGAAACGCCTTGCAAAACTGAGTGCGGCTGGGGCCAATCAAAGCGGTGCAACTGATCAACATGGCGGACAGTAAAGTGGCCCTTCGCTGAGAGGCATCGGGTTCTTTGCTTGATTCCACCGAGCAATTCTCAGACTCTCTGATCTATGCGAGTAATGGCACTGACGGGCGGGATCGCTTCCGGGAAATCGACGGTTTGCCGACTGCTAAACGAGTGGCTACCTAGGATTGTGATTTTCGATTGCGATGCGGCGGTTCACAAGATCCTGCAAGGTGATATGGCAGTCCGGGAAATTGTTTCCGAAACTTTCGGTAAACAGGCGCTCGACACTCAGGGCCACATCGATCGGCATTTTTTACGTGGTAAAGTTTTTGCGGATGAATCCGCCCGCATGCGCCTTGAAGCCATCCTTCATCCACGGGTTTGGCAGGAATGTCTTGATTCCCGCGAACGGGCTGCTACACGGGGGGCGGAGTTATTCATAGCAGATGTTCCGCTCTTCTTTGAGAAGGGGTTCGATTTCGGCCAAACACAAGTGCTCGTCGTCGCTTCCTCCCGCTCCACTCAAATCCAGCGGCTCAAGGCGCGCAGTGGTTTCGATGATTCATTGATCGAGTCCATCCTCGCGGCGCAGCTTCCCGTCCAAGAAAAAATCTCCCGAGCGGATGTGGTTTTTTGGAATGAAGGCCCTCCTGCTTTGCTACGTTCTCAAGTCCGCCGTTTTGCCCAAGCTTTTCAAATGAATCTTCCCCACGAATCCGAAGCCGCTGAATCTCCATCAGAACCCGCTGCCATGGCCGCTCCTGTTGTCCCCGCTTCTATCGACATCAATCAATTCCGTCTCAAGTCGCTTGCCGAACTTCAATCCATGGCTGAGGCCGTGCCTGCGAGAATCCAAGGCGGTATTTCGAAAAGTCAGTTAATCTACGAGCTTCTCAGTTTTTACGGCCACGAGGGCACGGGATTGATTGGGGAAGGAATTCTCGAAGTCAGCAAAGACAACTTCGCCATGGTGCGCGATCCGCATCGCAGCTTCCGCCCCGGTCCGGATGATATTCACCTGAGTTCTAACTTGATGCGGGATCATGGTTTACGGGTCGGCCAGTTAGTGAAAGTCCGCGTCCGCGCGTCGCGTGAGCGGGATAAATATCTTTCCGGTTACGAGCTGCTAGAGGTCGAAGGAATCCCGGCCGCAGAGTATCAGCCGCCGAAGGAATTTGATAAATTGACCCCACTTTTTCCTGACCAACGGATTCACTTGGAAGGCGAGGGGAATGATTTTCTGGGCGTCCGGGTGATCGATTTGATCGCTCCATTAGGCAAGGGCCAGCGCGGAATTATCGTCGCTCCACCACGAGGCGGAAAAACCATTTTACTCAAACAGATCGCACGCTCGATTCGCTTGAATCACCCAGATGCGGTCTTGATTATTCTATTGTTAGATGAGCGGCCTGAGGAGGTCACCGATTTCGAAGAAACCGTCGGCTCACAGGTGTTTGCCTCCACTTTTGATGAATCCCCACGCCGTCACTCCCAGGTGGCGGATCTGGTGATCGAGCGCGCCAAGCGCCTCGTCGAGCAAGGCAAGGATGTGATTCTGCTGCTAGATAGTCTCACCCGGCTTGCCCGTGGGCATAACTCGGCGATGCAAGGGGGGCCGATCGGTTCGGGTGGCGTTAGTCCGGTAGCGTTGCAAAAGTCCCGCAAGTTTTTCGGCACGGCCCGCAATGTGGAGGAAGGTGGCTCACTCACGATTCTCGCCACCGCGCTGGTGGAAACGGAAAGCCGCCTCGATGATGTCGTTTTCGAGGAGTTCAAAGGCACCGGCAATATGGAGGTCCGCCTTGACCGGGAGCTCGCGGAGCGAAGGGTTTTCCCGGCAATTCACATCCCGCAATCTGGCACCCGCAATGATGACCGCTTATATCATCCTGATGAATTTTTGAAGGTGGTGGATATCCGCAAGCAGCTCGCTCAGCAGCCGATCGGTGATGCGATCGAGACCTTGCTCAAGAATCTCAAAAGCACCAAGACTAACGCGGAATTGCTGCTTCGCGGGCTGCGGTGAGCACCCGGCAGTTAGAGCGTTATTAAAGGCGCTGTGAGTGGTTTTTTGATGAACCGGGGAGGGCATATTTGTCGCACTGGTTCATTGACACACACGAGGGTGGCTGCTTAGCCTGCCGCGCCTTGCGCCGGGCGGAGAGGATTTATTTCTCCGGAGAATCCGGCACTCGACGCCCTAACTCGAATAATCCACTACGATGGCAACCAAAAAGAAGGCAGCAAAACCTGCCGCCAAGAAAAGCGCTCCAAAAGCCTCCAAGCTCGCAGCAAAAAAAACCGCAGCGAAAAAGACCATTTCTAACAAGAAGGTCAAATATGTTTACAATTGGGGAGCAGGAAAAGCTGACGGGAACGGCAGCATGAAGCCTCTCCTTGGTGGTAAAGGCGCCAACCTTGCAGAGATGACCCGCATCGGTCTTCCTGTGCCTCCCGGATTCACCATCTCCACCGAAGTCTGCACCTACTTCTACGATCACAAGCGCACCTATCCGGTCTCGCTCCAGGCTGAAATGGAAGCCGGCGTGAAGAACATGGAAAAAATCATGGGCAGCAAGTTTGGCGATGCCAAGGGCATGCCGCTGTTAGTCGCCGTCCGCTCCGGTGCGCGTGATTCCATGCCCGGCATGATGGACACCATTCTCAACCTCGGCCTCAACGACGCCACTGTCCTCTCTCTAGCAGCCGTCACCAAGAACGAGCGCTTCGCTTGGGATTGCTATCGCCGCTTCGTCCAGATGTATGGCGACGTCGTTCTCGGCGTTCAAAAAGAAGAAGGCGAGGACCACGAGCCATTCGAAGTCGAAATCGAAAATTTCAAACATACCAAATACGGCAAGGACATCATCGACTCCGACCTCACCGCGGACGACCAAAAGGAACTGGTCAAGCGCTTCAAAGCACTCGTCAAAAAGCGCACCGGCCACAGTTTTCCTAGCGATCCATGGGACCAGCTCCGCGGTGCCGCAGGCGCTGTGTTCGGCTCGTGGATGAACGATCGCGCGATCGTCTACCGCCGCAAATATAACATCCCCGCGGCATGGGGCACCGCCGTGAACGTGCAGGCCATGGTCTATGGCAATACCGGTGAAACCTCCGGTTCCGGCGTCGCTTTCACCCGCGACCCTGCTAACGGCAAAAACGAATTCTGGGGTGAATACCTCATCAACGCCCAAGGCGAAGACGTTGTCGCCGGCGTCCGCACACCTGAAAATGTTAGCACGCTGAAGGCCGCTCTTCCGAAGCCATACGCTGAGCTGATGAAGGTCCGCAAGATCCTCGAGTCCCACTTCAAGGACGTGCAGGACATCGAGTTCACCGTGCAGGAAGGCAAGCTGTTCATGTTGCAAACGCGCAACGGCAAACGCACCGCCGCCGCCTCGCTTAAGTTCTCAATGGACATGGTAAAGGAAAAACTCATCGACTGGGAAACTGCCATCCTGCGCAACCCGGCCGAGCAGTTAGAGCAATTGCTTGCTCCGATCTTCGACCTCGCCGATGTCGCTAAAGCCAAAGTCCTCGCCACCGGCCTTCCCGCCGGCCCAGGTGCGGCCTCCGGCAAAATCTATCTGAATGCCGACCGCGCTGTTCTAGCAGAAGCACGCGGTGAGAAAGTTCTCCTCGTTCGTACTGAGACGAGCCCAGAAGACCTCCGTGGCATGATTGCCGCAGAAGGAATTCTAACATCCAAGGGGGGCGTCTCCTCCCACGCGGCGCTCGTCGCCCGTCAGATGGGTAAAGTCTGCGTTTGCGGAGCCGGCGGAGTCGATATCAACTACGACAAAAAGACCGTCACCGCCGCTGGCAAAACCTTCAAGGAAGGTGATTACATGAGCATCGACGGCACCAGCGGCAAGGTCTTCGGCGGTGAGCTGAAAACCGCTCCTTCGGAAATTATTTCCGGCATCGTCAGCGGTGATAAAAAGGCAATGGCGACTGAAAAATTCAAGGGTTTCCAACAGCTCATGAAGTGGTGTGAACAAGCCACCCGCATGTCCGTCCGCACCAATGCGGACACGCCGGAGCAAACCCGTATTGCACTGGCATTCGGCGCACAAGGCATCGGCCTCACCCGCACCGAGCACATGTTCTTCGAAGGTGACCGTATCGACGCGATGCGTGAGATGATCCTCGCCACCACCCTCGAAGCGCGTAAATCCGCGCTTGCAAAACTCCTGCCCTATCAGCGCGAGGATTTCACGGGTATCTTCACCGTGCTCAAGGGGCTTCCTGCAACGATCCGCCTGCTAGACCCACCGCTTCACGAGTTCCTTCCTCACAGCAAGGAGCAGCAAATGGACCTTGCCCGCAAATTGGGCATGAAGGTGGAAACCATCATCCAGCGCGTATCCGAACTTCATGAGTTCAACCCGATGCTCGGCCACCGTGGTTGCCGTCTCGGCATCGCCTATCCGGAAATCACCGAGATGCAGGCCCGCGCCATCTTCGAGGCCGCTGCGGACGTGGCGAAGAAGAAGATCAAGGTGAAGCCTGAGGTCATGATTCCACTTGTCGGCTTCAAGCGTGAGTTCGATCTCCAAGCGGAAATCGTCCACGCTGTTGCCAAGCAGGTGATGGCCGAGAAAAAGATCAAGTTCGACTATCAGGTCGGCACCATGATCGAAGTCCCACGCGGTGCCCTTACCGCCGACCAGATCGCCGAAAACGCCGAGTTCTTCAGCTTCGGCACTAACGACCTTACCCAGACCGCGCTCGGCATTAGCCGTGACGACATGGGCGCGTTCCTGCTGCCATACGTTGAGAACGACGTCTTCGCCAAGAACCCGTTCGCCACTCTCGACACGGTGGGCGTTGGCCAGCTTATCGAAACCGCAGTGGCCAAGGGCCGCAAGACCCGCCCGGACATCAAGCTCGGCATCTGCGGCGAACACGGTGGCGATCCCGATTCCGTGGTATTCTGCCACAACGTCGGTTTGGCCTACGTTTCCTGCTCACCTTACCGCGTGCCGGTCGCCCGTCTTGCCGCCGCGCAAGCAGCGATTATGGAAAAGCGTGCGGCTAAGAAAAAGTAAGTAGGAACCGCAGTTTCTAACCGCGACCTCCGTTCAAACTCCAAGCCGCCCCTCCCGCTCAAGCAGGAGGGGCGGTTTTTGCGTGTATTTACCTTGGGCAAGTTAGGGATTACAGGCTTGCTGCCATAGCCGGGACGATCTATCACTCGTTAATTATGAAACTCCAGATAGTTCGTTGTCTCTGTATCGCGACGGCCTTGCTAACACCCGTGTATGCGGAATTTCGTAGTTGGACAAACTCGGAAGGTGTGAAAATTGACGCAGAATTCGTCAAGTCCGAGGGCGACAACATCACTCTGCGTCTCCTCAGCGGAAAGCTCGCGACTGTCCCTCAAGCGAAGCTCTGATCGGTGTGGAAAACTCCTGATGAAAAATGTTCCCCCTCGGTTTACTCGTAGCTCTGTGCGGGCTGTGACGGACGCTCATTCATTCTGAGTAACAACGGGTTGGCTAATTCCGCGCTGCTAGGGAACCGCACCAAGGAC
>JANYEC010000072.1 GCA_025363295.1 Akkermansiaceae bacterium | reverse complement strand
CAGCCCAAATTCGAGTCCCTCGCTACTTCACCCTTGAACCAACATCCATGATCTCCTATCAATCCGCTGCATCTCTCCACCATAGCTTAGTTTAGCCATTGAGTGGTCGGATTTTCGGGGCCGCCTCAGGTCTCGCCCATTCGGATTTGTCTTATCGGAATGTCCTAATTGATCCGCTGACAGGAAGTGCCGCAATGATCGACATCGACGGCCTAGTTGTCCCACAGCGTTTTCCACCAGAGGTCATTGGCACTCCAGATTTTATTGCTCCAGAAGTTCTGCGAACTATGCCGCTGACTGTCGGCGATAAGAACAAATCTCTTCCATGCATCGAGACAGACCGTCACGCACTCGCTGTGCTGATCTACATGTATCTACTCTACCGCCATCCACTACGCGGTGGAAAAATTCATGATGCCGATGCGACTCGGGACGAAGAACTCCTGATGGGAGAGAGAGCACTATTCATCGAGCATCCCACCGATAAAACAAATCGCCCCCGAACTGCGGACTTTCGTCCTTCCGATTTGCCATTCGCCGATCCCGCGAAAATTCCGGCTTCTGCCTGTGGGCCTTATCTACACGAGCTATTTCAGAAGGCATTCATCGACGGCCTCCATCAGCCGCATTTACGCCCCAGCGCAGGCGACTGGGAGACGGCGTTAGTGAAGACGGTCGATCTCATCCAGCCCTGCAATAACCCAAAGTGTGCGCAACAATGGTATGTCTTCGACAACAGCACCAAGCCCGCCTGTCCCTTCTGTGGAACGCCTTACAAAGGCTTGCTTCCCGTTCTCAATCTTTATTCCCGTCGCCGCCAAAGCGATCCCTTCCGCCCTGACAATCATCGCTTGATGGTTTATACCGATCAGTATCTTTACCCTTGGCATGTTAACCGTCATATCGTGCCGAATGAAAGGCTCACCGCCGAGCAAAAAAAGCCCGTTGGTTATTTCGTTCTGCATAATGGCCAGTGGTGGTTCGTCAACCAAACTCTTACTGGACTCAAGGATGTCACTAACAAGATCGATATTTCATTGGGTGAGAAAGTAGAACTCTCCGATGGCCTGCAACTCCTTCTCAGTCCGGAGGATAATTGTCGCCTTGTGCAAGTGCAGATGGTACAGGGGAAATAGCCTTCAATCGTATGAAATTCGGATTTCGCATACCATCTCTGAAAAAACGAATTGCTGCCCGTACTTCGGTAAAACGCTACATCAGACACTCGCTTGGATTCAAGGCACCGCGCGGGTGGGGGTTTCTTACAAATCCTAAGCGCGCTATATATAATCGAATTTACAACCGCACCACTTTCGGTTGCCTCATTGTAATTCTCGCCGTTTGCACGCCATTACTTTGTGTGATTTTAGCCATTTCTCGAATTTTCACCTAACACTTATGACCCGTCGCCTTCCAGTTTACCTCCTGATTGATTGCTCCGAATCCATGATCGGGCAAGGAATTGAAGCCGTCCGCGCTGGACTGCATACAATGCTTACCAACTTGCGCCGCGATCCCCACGCATTAGAAAGCGTGTGTCTGAGTGTCATCACCTACGATGCAACCGCACGTTTGGAATGCCCGCTCACCCCGCTGATCGACTTTCAAGAACCACAACTGATTTTAAGACCGGGCACTTCACTGGGAGCTGGGTTGTCTTTGCTTGCGGATCAAATCAAATCCGAAGTCCGCAAAACAACTTACGACACCAAGGGCGATTACCGTCCACTCGTTTTACTACTCACCGACGGTCAACCCAGCGACAACTGGCGGGCGCAGTTGGATCGAATCGGTGCTGCGGTTCGTCCCCGCCCCGCGAATATCTACGCAATCGGCTGTGGAGTCGATGTGGATTATTCCGTTCTCCAAAACATCACCGATGTCGTCCTGCGTATGGATGACATGGGGCCGGAGTCCTTCGGCAAACTGTTCGTCTGGCTCACCGCTTCGGTTTCCAGTGCCAGTCAAGGTGTCGGTGAGGCTGCCGATGGTTCTATCAATTTGCAGAAACTACCCGACAACATCGAGAAAGTCGAAACGCCAGCCAAGTCTTTTGAAGGTGGCCCACCACGCCAGATTTTTCTCCGGGTAAAATGTTCCGTAAAAAAGTCCCCCTACTTGATGCGTTATCGTTTCGATTCACTAGCTGGGTGTTATCAGCCGTCGATGTCGCACCGTCTGAGTGAGGACGAGGCTAAATCAACCTTTGATGGAAATCTACCCGACATTCCAAGCAATCTACTCAATGGAGCACCGAGCTGTCCGTGGTGTGGCAACCCCGGCGGAGGTCAGTGTGGTAATTGCGGGACGATGTTCTGTGCTGATTCCAGTGACTCTTCCGATATCCATTGTCCCGAATGCGCTGCTGTTTTGTCTCGTGGCGACGATGGGCGTAATCAGGGTTTTAACCTCAAACAGAGCGGGGGGTAACTCATCGCTTTTGGATTGGTGCTGACCGCAAGCGTAAGTCTGAAATCTACAACTACGGCACGCGCGGGAATTTCGAGAAATCCGGCTTCCGCTTTTCGAGGAACGCTTGTTTCCCTTCACGACCTTCCTCGCTCATGTAGCAGAGTAGAGTCGCGTTTCCTGCTAGATCTAGCAGGCCCATCTGGCCATCGCAGTCGGCGTTAAGAGCGGATTTCATGACGCTCAGTTCCAAGCCAAGCGTCCGGCAGGCTGTTAGGGCTGTTAGATCACCGCTTCGCAGGCGAGTGGTCCATGCAATTTTGCTCAATCGTTTCCCTCAATTCACCATTACCCTCGCCGCCAAATCATTTTCGAGGAGCCACCTCCCATGGATTTTAGCAATTCCGCCACTGATAAAAATCTTTCAGGATGGTGAAGGTGGGCTTGATGGACAACGCGAAGGGAGAGGACTGAGTGAGATTCAAACCGCATCCGCTACTTCGGAGATTTGGTATCCCATGCTGCGATAGGCAGCCATCCGCTTGCGGTGCATGTGCGAGGTGAGCGGGTGCTCCGGCTCGACGTAGTCGTAAATGCGCACGTCGGATTTCCCCTCGCATAAGCGGTGCAGGCGGCCGGCGTATTGGATGATGCGGCCTTTGAAGGAAACCGGCAGCGTGAGGAAAAGCGTGTCGAGCTGCGGCAAGTCGAAGCCCTCGCCGACAAGCGAGGATGTCGCGAGCAGGGCGAAACCGGCGCCGGATTCCGCATGGCTGGTAATTTTCGATAGAATGGCCGCCCGCGCCTTCTTTCCCATCGTGCCGTCGATGCGACAAATGCAGGTCAAGTGTTCCGGGACCATTTCCCCGACGAGTTTTTCCAAAGTGGCGAGGTGCTCCTTCCGGTCACTGAGCACCGCGCAATGTCGTTCGTTCCGCAGGGCCTCGGCAATGTCGGAGGCGATGATGCGATTGCGCTCCTCGTGGTTTGCGAGCATTTCCCACACTTGATGAACGGGCATCCGCAGTTCTTCCGGCGGCAAGCCAAGGTGGATGTCGCGGACGATAAGGATGCGATCAATGCTAGGGTCGGCCTCCGGCTCCATCCGGTGGCGGATCGGGCCGCATTGGAGGAAGAGGATTTTCTGCAAGCCGTCCTTGCGGTTCGGCGTGGCGGTTAGGCCGAGGAAATGGCGGGCGGTGCAGGTTTTCATCACCGCTTCGAACGAGGCGGCGGGAACGTGGTGGCATTCGTCTATGATGACCTGCCCAAACGGAGCGAACAACGCGCCCGGATGCGGCGACTTGCCGAAGGTCTGGATCATGCCGATGGCGACGGCGGCGTGATCGGGCGCGCCGTTCGCGGTCAGCACGCCAATCTCCTTCTTGTCCAAGCCGAGGAACGTTTCCAAACGCGAGCACCACTGTTCCAACAAAGTTTTCCGATGAACGAGGATGAGAGTGGGCGTTTTCCGTGCGGCGATGATCGCGCAACCCATCACGGTTTTCCCCGCGCCGGGCGGGGCGATCAGGACACCGTCATCGTGGACGACCATGGCATCCACGGCGGATTGTTGATCGGGAGTGAGTTCGCCGTGGAAGGTGAATTCGCAATTCGGCCACGATGGCCGTTGGTCTTCGATTTCCAAGCGTCCGCCCGCTTGCCGGAACAACCCTTCCGCAGCATCGGCCGTGCCGCGTGGCAGGACGATCCGGTCCGGATGCATTTCCCCGCAGAAGATGAAACGTGGAATATTGTAGGTCCCGAAGCGAAGCCGCTGTTTCTCGAAAAACACCGGATTCGCCAAAGTCGCGAGCCGCTTCAGCGCCGCGATCAAGCTGGCGGGCAGGCCGCCTGTGGGAATCTCCAACTGCGCGCGCCGCAGTGCCCGCTTGGTCCCGGTGAAGTCTCCTTTCTTCACTGCGGCGGGAATTGTATCGAGCGCACGGTCTTCGAAACGAGGCAGCATTTCGCCGCTGTCGGCGGGTGTAACCTGATCGAGCAACTCCTCCAAGCGTTCGCCACTCATCTTCGGAATGATTGATAGAAATGTCCATTGGTCCGGAAGCGGCGAGAAGTCGTCGTCCAGAAACACCGAGTTGCCGGACTCCCGGGCCTTCGCTTGCAAGGGCAGTGCGATCAGATTGCCGAAGCCGCCCGCTGGCAGCGTGTCCTGATTCGGAAAAAATCGATCATAACTCGCCAGCGACATCGCCGGATGGAGCGCCGACGCCTTGGCGACGATCAGCGTTCCCAAGCGCCTTGCTAACAGCGAGGAAACAGGTTCGTCGAAAAAGATCCATGCATGCCCGCCATCGCCGGAACGCGAACGC
Source organism: Akkermansiaceae bacterium (assembly GCA_025363295.1). GTDB lineage: Bacteria > Verrucomicrobiota > Verrucomicrobiia > Verrucomicrobiales > Akkermansiaceae > Luteolibacter. The sequence continues at coordinate 27,244 of JANYEC010000072.1, read as the reverse complement.
TCGACGGCCACCTCCACGCCCAACTCCCGCGCCGCGTCGCGACAAGCGCGGATGTCCTCACGCCATCCATGGCCATCGAAATCCGCGGCCAGGAATGAACAAGTGTTGTCCCTGCGGATCGCGTAGGTGCCGATCACGCTTTTACCGGTCAAGTGATCCCTCGCTGCTGTTTCATCCAGCGGCGGAAATGCCTGATGCACGCACTCGGAGCATTTAACCCGCGTTTCTCGCAAACCCCGCGAAACCATTCATTCCGGCACACGGGAGAGTACCCCTTCATTCCTGTTTTAGGATTTTCCCATAGCCTCGGATAAACATCCTCCCGGCAGCGGAAGAGGGAGAGAAACAAAGCGATCTTTTCGTCGGGAGAAAGCGGAGCCGTCGTGACTTCGGCGCGATGCTCTTGCGCCACCAACCTCTCCCGCTCGCGAATCAGCTCCTCCCGTCTTGCCTCCAGAGCCAGGAGTTCGGAGTCGATCTGGCGAAGGCGGTTCACACGGCAGAAAGAATGTGATAGAGAGTGAATTCACGCCCGTCGAAATCATGTCGGGTTTCATCCACTTCAGCGATGGCGATTCGACACGGTGCAAGTCCATGCGGAGGAATAGACTTCAGTTTGGCGTGATTGAGCTGAATGTGGTTTGAAATCCCGGCACGGGCTTTCGCTACTTCTCCATCAAAGACGTAGCCCAACATTGCCGCCGAGATCAGACCCTTTGAATATCTGTTATCAACAAAACACATCATTCCTTGGCGATCCGTCACGTATTTGGGAATCTGGGGATGCACCCGCCCATTGTAAGTGACATGGAGACGTTTTGCCTCAATCGCGAAATAAGGCCATGGCTTGCGCCTTTCCGTGGAGAATGTGAAACTGATGTCCAGTCTCCCTTCAACATCCGTATCGTCGTCATCGAGAACCTTTTCCCGATCCACCTCGACTGGGCTATCCTTTAATTCAGAATCACGCTGCAGCAATTTTCTCAGGCGTTTGTTCAGGCCGGTTTCAAGCTCTCGCGGTTTTGTCTTCCGAAGACCCTTGAGACTCCTGAGAACCGCACGAAGGATGACGGGAATCTCTTCCTCGGGGAACAAAGGTTGAATCCATTTGGCCGCATCGCTCATTTGCTTTTGAGACGGCGGGTTTCTGAAATCTCGGCGTATAGAGCCGCCGCATCGTTGATGGCCGAGGTGGCGGTCCATTCGCCAAGACGGGCGGGTTTTACAATTAGGATTCGGGTTCCATCGAAAAACCATCCGTTGCTGTGGAATTCCAAGGTATTGCCGACTGCTTCTTTGGAGGTTTCGCGCAGTCTTCCTGCCGCCTCGAGAACTTTCGCATGTCCCTTCAATTCGCAAAATGAGTTTGCGGATTTGGACTGACGGAGTTCGACCAAAGCGAGTCCCGTATCTGTGTCCACGGTACCGGAAGCGGTAACACGCATCGATCCGCTCGCCCAGCCGTTGAGTGTTTGGCAGATCATGTCCGCGTAGGGCTGCAATCCATTCCAATGACTGATTGGTGTAAGTGTGAAGATCTTTCTAGCCGATTCCAGAGAAGTCGGGGTATCCCCTTTGTCAAAAATTTCGCACGTGTCCTCGACGAGGGCGATATCTTGGCTGGTCAGATTGAAATATCGGTAGAACAACGAATCGAATGACGCGCGGACTTCGCTGCCTTTAATGCGTTCATACTTCATCCATTTTTCGAGTTTCCTATCGATGGATTTGTCATCCACATCCTGGAATAAGGATTCTGAATCCCTTGCCTTCGCATCCTTGACGGCTGCGGCGAAGGATTTCTCAAGTCGCAAAGTCTCGGACCTCATCGCTTTGGCAATCCGGTTGAATAGTTCACGGGATCCTACGAGCGCCTCATCGCTCTCGGGCAGGAAGAAGGGGAGTCGCAAGACTTCATCCAAGTGAACCTTGTCTCGTTCAGTAGCAAGATTCGCAGCCGTATGGAACTGAAAGTATCGGGCCAATTTCGATCTTAGGAATGCCGTGAAAAAAAGCAGAGCCGCCTCATCGCCTCCTCTTGGATTCGAAAAAGACTGAAGGGAATCCTGAAACCGGACGAGACGGTCGGAAAATGAGGCAGAGGTGAAACCCTGATTAAGCAAGACTAAGGGAGGCGTGAAAAGCTGTTCGGGTGGTTTGCTATATAGCTTTTCCAGCGAATAACCCTTGCTATTGAAATGCCGGAGTATGGTTCCTCTTTCATCGTCAATCACCGCCGCCATTGAATCCAGATCCTTGGGTGAGACAAACCTGTCGTCGACTGACCATTCGTCGAAATCCTTTAGGTCGCGATCGGATTCGGATGTTCTGTTTATCTTCCGAGGTTTGCAGCCTTGTCCGGCGATCCAACGTTTGCTCAGAATTTCCTCGTGTTTACTTGGCTGAGAAACCAATTCCGAAAGCTGTGGAAATGTAAAAAGATAGTCGAGTAGCTTTTGGTCTCGTGGTGTGCCCCAGAGATGAGTTTTCCATTCCATTCCCATGGTGCCCTTTTTTCCGGCTTCGAGAAGGCGAGAGAGAGGAATCCATTTTCGATCCTTCGGCGCGACGGGGATGAGGCCGTCCCGCAGATCGACACGAGTGACTTTCGGTGCAATGTATTCGATCTGGTGATCGGGTGCTGGTTTTCCTCGATAAAATCGGACGATCGAGGCAGGGCAAATCGCATCCTTGAAAAGAATGAACCTGTAGTCCGCCAGTTGAAGGATGGTTTCTAATGTGACCGCAGTTAGCCATTTGGTTTGGAATCTGTCGGTCTTATTGAGGAATATCTTCGATGGCAGGACAAGTGCGGCGGAGCCGCCATTCGCAAGCAGTTCGGGAGATTTCTCCATGAAACGATTGGCGAGTTGTTTGTCTCCGCGCCCTTCCCAAGGAGGGTTTCCGACTACAATATCGAACTGCCCTTTGCACTCGTCGGCGACTTTCAGGAAATCCCGGTGCCAGATGACTGAAACATCGGCCCTCTTCGCGCTATCAGCGACAAGGAGATTGGGTAGCTTCTTCTTGATCTTGTCGATGTAGGTTTCCACATCCATCGGCTCGAACTGATTGAGGAAAGCGAGATAGAGGCTGAAACAGGAGATCCGGCAGGCGGTGGGGTTCTTATCGACGCCACGGAGTTGGCCGAGAATCGCCAACAGGGCCTTCGCTCTGATTTCCAAGGATGGTTTTGTTTTCCGCTTGGAATTCCACTCTGCGACAAGTCGGTTAAAGGCCAACACAAGGAAAATTCCCGAGCCGCATGAGGGATCAATGAAGCGGAGTCCTTCGATGGAAGGTTTCCCCTTGAGTACGAGATCAAGGGTCATTTCCGCGAGCAGACGCGGGGTATAGTAGGCACCCAGCTTCTTCTTCGATTCTCCGTCTTCTCGACCGAGGAACTTTTCGTAAATGGCGCTGACGGTTTCGACTGGGATGAAGTCAAAGCGGTAAGCCCAGAAGCCGAGGCTGCGCTGGCCTTTTTTAATTTCCGATCCTTCCAGAAAATGGCGGATGTCTTCGAGATGCACGGGTTTGATCGCACGCTTCTCTGTCTCCAAATCGTCATCGAACATGCTGCTGTTGAACCTGTCGCGAAGGGCGGGAAATAGCTTTCCGTATAGAAGGGAGTGCGCTTTTTGGGGAGATGCGTTGGTTAGAAGTTCCCGTAGATCCGTGGAAGGATTTCCCGAGAGATATTTTTCCAGGATGACGATGCCACGGTGGCAGAGGTAACAGGTGAAAAGGATGCGCCCGAGAAAGGCGTGTGCCACAGTTGGCTTCAAGCCGTGGCTGATGAGCTGGTCGCTCACGGCTTCCAGGTTGTCGATCAGGTAGGAATCAACGCCTTCCTTCGGATCGAACTTCGCGAGGTTTTCCGCTTTCGAGTAGTAATGCCCCGTTCCGAGCTGGAGGTAGAATTTTTCCGCCCAAGCGACTTGGGTTGCCAGATCGAAGGATTCCTCGACGGTTCTGGCCTCGATCTCCGCATCCGTAACGTTTCCACTCGCGAGCGGTTTCACCATCGAGGAAAGCACGCGGAAGCGGCCCGGTTCACGTAAAACAAGGACGGTGGCCAGTCCTTGGTTCCAGAACATGGAATGGAGGTCCGCAACGTCTGAGGGGGTCATCGCGAGCTTCTCGTCGCGGATATAGACTGTGGGAACCCCGTTCAAAGTCATGATCGCGGACAGGCCCATCTCTTTCCACGCCTTGAGTAGGAGATGCTGGTAGGCGAGCAGTTCCGGTGCCCGCAGAACCTCCTCAGGCTTCCGGTAGTGGCGGAAACCTGCGGGTGGTTCGGGGAGAGGTTCGATGCAGGATAAGCTCACGGTGGCTGAACAAATTCAGTGTAAGAAGGATTTCATGGAGCAAACGAGGCAATTTAACACTGTTCAAAAAAACAGTAATTAAACCCGCGTGGATGGCAATGATTAACTCAGGATTTGGGAAGGGGAAATTTCTCTCACGCTCCTTGGTTCTCGATGGCCAATGCCTCTTCCAGTGCCTTCTCCGCCGCCTTCTGGTGCGGTTCGGCTTCGTCGGCGAGGTCGGAGGCGATGAGGAGGGCCGCGACTTTTTGTTTCTTGGCGGCGAAGGTGCGGAGGGCGGCGATGCGTTCGAGTTGTTCGGGGGTGAGGGCGGGTTTTGCGGGTTCGGGCGGGGCTTCTCCGGTGAGGTGGCGGGTGGCGCGGGTGTTGAAGGTAATGAGGCCGGTGGCGGCGAGTGCTTGGAGGGCGGCCCAGGTGGTTTCGTCGAGAACTTGGAGTTTCGGCGGGTTGCCGCGCCAGTCGGTTTCGTGGAAGAGGGCGGAAATGGCGGCGGCGCGGGTGGGGTCGCGGAGGACGGTTAGAAGGACGGGCGTGGCGTCGCCGGGGAGGATGGCTTCCTGGCAATGGACGAGGGAATTTCCCAAGGTGTCGGCGGCGCACTCGGCGAAGTGGAGGGTGGGATCGGCTGGCGGGGCTTTGCTTGCGGCGGATTTGTTAGCCGGGGCGATGCTGAGGAATTGTTGGAGGCGGGCAAGGTTGGCGTCGCGGCCACGCTTGAGCTTGGTTTGGGAGAGGGATTCGTCGGAGCCGTCGAGCACGCCTTCGGCAAGGTGCATTTTGTTGGCGAGAGTTTCGAGCATGGCGTGCTCGATGGTGTTTTCGGCGACGAGATTGACGACGGTGACGGGGCGGGTCTGATGTTTCCGCCAGGCGCGGGCGATGCGCTGTTCGAGCTTTGCCGGGTTCCAGGGGAGGTCGCAATTGATGACGACGCTGGCGTTCTGGAGGTTGAGGCCGACGCCGCCGGAATCGGTGCTGAGGAAGAGGCGGCAGTTCGGATCGTTGCGGAAGGCGAGGATCTCGCCGCGGCGTTTCTGTTGGGGGACGCTGCCGGTGTGCCATGCGTAGCCGACGCCATTTCTATCAGCCCAGACGCGGACTTTTTTCAGCATGCCTTCCCACTCGGAGAAGACGATGACTTTGACATCGGGATCGGAGAGGCACTCGTCGAGGACGCGGGCGATTTCGTCGAGCTTGGGGCAGTCCTGGCAGTCGCGGTTTTTGATGATGGAGGGCGAGTCGCAGATCATGCGCATCATGGCGAGCAGGATCATGAGGAGGTCGGATTCCTTCTTGGCGAGCGGTCGCCTGAGTGATCTTTGGACGAGCTGCGAAGCTTGCTGTTTCACCTCGTCGTATTCCTCGCGCATGGCCGAGGTGAGTTGGACGAAGTGGTTGCGGTCGGTGCGGTCGGGGAGTTCGGTTTCGACGTGGTGCTTGCGGCGGCGCAGCAGCACGGGTTTCACGCGCTCGCGCAGGGCGGGGAGGTTCTGGTATTCGGCGGGGCGGCCCTTTTCGTCGAACTGATAGAACTCGCGGTTGAAGCGGAATAGCGGCCCTAACAATGATGGATCGAGGAAATCGACGATAGAATAAAGTTCGTCGATGCGGTTCTCGATGGGTGTACCGGTGAGGACGAAGGCGTAGCGGGATTGCAGGCGCTTGACGGCCTGGGCGGTCTTGGTGGCCCAGTTTTTGATGCGCTGGGCTTCGTCGAGCACGACGATGTCGGGGCGGAGATGGCCGTTGATGTCGAGGCTGTCGGACACGACCTGCTCGTAGTTGACGATGGTGAAAAAGGGCGGGCTACTGTCGGCGTAGTATTTCGTGCGGGCGGAGCGGGGGCCGAAGACGAGCTGGTGGGTGAGCGTGGTGAATCGTATGATCTGTTCCTCCCACTCGGCCTTGAGCGAGGCGGGGGTGACGACAAGGACGCGCTGGGCTTTTCCCAAATGGTGGAGCAGGGCGCAGGCGGCGACGGCTTGGATGGTTTTTCCGAGTCCCATTTCGTCGGCAAGCAGCGCACGTTCGCCGAAAGCGAGGTGGAGCATACCTTCGCGCTGATAGGCATAGAGCGGGTGGAGCGTGACGTGCTCGGGGTGGCGGCCGGAGACGACGCCGGTCTCGTAATCGCGGCGGAGTTGTCGGCGCTCGGCGACGCGGCGGCGGTTTTCGAGGAAGGGCTCGACGTCTTGGGAGACGCGGATCTTCGGATGGCGGCGGAGTTTTTCAAAGGCTCCTTCGAGGACGGTGTGCGGCCAGAGAATACCGTCGGCTCCGAACATGGGACGGAGGCTGGACGGGAGTTTGGAGAAATTCCGCTCGATGCGGAGCGTGTCGCCATCGGGAACGAGGTCGATGTGGGGCGAGCCATTGGTTTCCGCGATGCGGTACTCGCCCTTGAGTCGGCGTTTCAGCAAAATGAGCGTGGCTTCGACGTGCTTGCAGGTGCCCAGGCCGGCGGTGCGGAAGTCGGGGCAGGTGCAGGAAAACGCGCGGTCTTTGAGGTCACGGATTTCAACCTGATAGGTCATGCCGCTGGGGGATTTCACCGCGAAGGTGGAGAAGACAGGGTGCTCCGGGTGGAGGTTGGAAACCGAGTGCTTCTCGTCGCGGGCACGCTGGACGCGGCGGAGGATTTCGTCCTGATCCGTGGTGCGCCAGTCAGTGGCGGGCGGGAGCGGAATCGAGGCTGGCTTCTTCCTGGCTGCTTTCTTGGCGGACATAATGTGATGGATGAAGTTTTACGGCACGCGCGGGAATTTCGAGAAATCCGGCTTCCGCTTTTCGAGGAACGCTTGTTTCCCTTCACGACCTTCCTCGCTCATGTAGTAGAGTAGAGTCGCGTTTCCTGCTAGATCTAGCAGGCCCATCTGGCCATCGCAATCTGCGTTGAGCGCGGACTTGAGGCAACGCAAGGCGAGCGGTGAGTGAGCTAACATTTCACGGCACCATGTTAGAGTTTCCTTTTCCAAATCGGCGAGCGGGACGACGGTGTTGACGAGGCCCATATCGAGCGCTTGTTGGGCGTCGTATTGGCGGCAAAGATACCAGATTTCCCGAGCCTTTTTTTGACCGACGATCCGCGCAAGATAGCTGGAACCGAGGCCGCCATCGAACGAGCCGACTTTCGGGCCAGTCTGCCCGAAGCGAGCGTTGTCGGCAGCGATGGTTAGATCGCAAACGATGTGTAAAACATGCCCGCCGCCGATGGCATAACCGGCGACCATCGCGACGACCGGTTTCGGCAATGAGCGAATTTTTTTCTGCAAATCGAGCACGTTGAGTCGTGGGATTCCGTCTTCGCCGATGTAGCCGGCGTGGCCACGGACTTTCTGGTCGCCACCGGAACAAAAAGCGAGTTCGCCCGCGCCGGTTAGAATAATCGCGCCGACTTTCGGGTCTTCGTGGGCGAGTTCAAAAGCCACCAGCATTTCCTTTACCGTCAGCGGTCGGAAGGCATTGCGTACTTCCGGGCGGTTGATGGTGATTTTTGCAATGCTTCCCTCATCCGTCGTTTCGTAGCGGATATCTTCAAATTCTCTCACTGTGGACCACATGATGCATGAGAGTGGACGATGCGCCAACGACCCGCAATCCCGATACTGCTTCAAACGTCACCAAGTTTCAGGAAATGCGAAACCGTCTGCGCAAACCACGCGTCTGCTTCCCACGGCGCGCGGTGCCCTGCGCCCGGCGCAATGGCGAGCTTAGCACTGGGCATGAGGGAAATGGCGCGTTCGGCTAGATTGAGAAATTTTGCGTCGTTTTCTCCGGCAATCCAAAGCACGGGAATGGAAACTTCGCCCAGCCGATTCCACAGCGGTTCCTGCGCACCGAGTGACCAATCGACGAAACTCCGGGCCACCTCGCGCCGCCGCTGCACCAAGCGACTGGATGCTTGCGGATCGCGGATCGCCGCACTTCCGAGGGTAGGTTGTGCGTTCCAAGCATCGAAAAATTGCTGCCAATTTCCGGTCAGCGCTTGCGATGCCCAGTCTGCATCAGTGGCACGGCGTTGGGCCCGCTCATTTTCATTTTCCAAACCGGCATGAGCGGAAACGATGACTGCGGATTGCCACGGCTGATTCTCTTCTAACAACGCATGCAGCGCCATCCTCCCGCCCATCGAGTAGCCGATCAGCGCACGTCCATTTCCGCGGAAAACTTGGCCGGCAGCATCGGCATTGAGGGCTTTGCCAAAATCCGTTAGAGGCAGCGGGCAACATTCGAGAAAACGCCATAAGTCCACCGCCCGTGAGCCGATGCCTTGGGTGGCAAGTTGTTTTGCAAAGCCGCGCCAGTCTGCCGCCATGCCGACGGCACCGTGCAGGCACCAACATTCTAGCGGCCCAGCATCGCGGCGTTCGTCGGTTTCTTTGGAAAATTGAATCACTGTTTCACCGCTTGGGCGCTGACTTGCTGGATCACTTCTCGGAGTTTTTGCTGAAGCTCCGGTGTGCCAATCACGCCGAAGAGCAGCGCAACCATTGCGGCAACTGCTAGAATGAGAGCGACAATCAACAGCCAATAGACAATCGCAAGAAACACCCCGACGCCGTCGAGCTTTTTATGAAAGGCATAACCCCCGGGACATGCGAAACAGCGGTAACCTATCCAAACATTCAGAAATGGAACGAGATTTCCAAACCACCACCAACCGCTCATTCCGACATTGAGGAGGCGTTTGACAGCAAAAAAAATAAACACGATGAGCGGCACGATTTGCGCTCCGGCAGCAACGGCTTTCATGATTTGCGGCCCAAATTGTTGCGTTAGAAAAGGCATCGCAGCCCCAAACCCAAAACTCCACAACAACGGGAAAAGAAAAAGGGCTGCTAGATAACTCCGCCTGCGCGCGCCCGGCCATTCTTGCCCGCGTCCCATCTGGTCTTCCACAGATTCGCCCTCGGGCGGCGCGTAAGGATTTGAGGCCGGAGCCAATTCCTCGCGGGCCGCAGGAGCTGTGGCACGTTCGAACAAACCCTCGATTTCCCCCGCCGCCTGCCACTCGTCCATCCCATGTTTCCACACCAAATCGAGGCGCGGATTGATACCTCCTTCTTTCGCCTTGATCTGCAAATCGGCAAAAGTCACCGGCCCAATTCTTTCACCCTCATGAGAGTAAAACCAAGCATCCTGCGGCGTATCGTTCATGGGGGTGAAATATCCAAAATCGTAAAATCTGTCAAACGCCGCTTCTCGCCAAGCGATTTACCCACGCTGGGGCTTGTCAAAACGCAAGCCGTGGAGAGACTCACAATATTCGCACGTGAGAAATTAGCGGCGTCTCGATTTCAAACAACACTCATGCACTTTCTGGGAATTGAAATTGGCCCGAGCGGAACCCGCGCAGTGGCTCTGGATCTGGAATCCGCAGTGATCCGTGCGGAGGCGTTTGTTCCGCACAATTGGGTCGAAGGACTGCCCGCAGGTTACTGCGAACAAAATCCCGCTCAGTGGATCGATGCCGTAGATCGCGCGGTGCGCCAATGTCTCGCCGCGTTAGATGGGCAGAAAGATCGCGTCGCGGCCATCGGCGTGGCCGGCCCACAACGCGGGCTAGTTCTGCTAGATGAGGCGAACCGCATCATTCGCCCGGCGAAATTGGCAGGTGATGTCTCAGTGAAACGCCAAGCCGAAGAAATCGCCCGCGCCTTCGGTGGGGCACCCGGCCTGATCGAACTCGCAGGCCAGGCACCCGGCGTGGAGTCCGCAGCCGCAGAATGCCTCTGGCTGAAACAACACGAACCCTATCATTTCCAAAGGGCCACCAGTTTACTCACGGCTCAGGATTTCATCGCGTATTGGCTGACGGGCGAACGGGCGACAGAACCCGGCAGCGCTTCCGGCACCGGGCTGCTAGACATCCGTACGCGGAAGTGGGCGACTGAACTTTTGGATTTCATCGATCCCCAGTTAGCTTCTCTGCTGCCACCCATTGGCGTCTCTGACCAGCCGCGCGGACTTTTGCGGCCTGCACTCGCCCGGGAGTGGGGCGTGTCTGAACTTGTGCAAGTCGGAGCGGGCAGCGCCTCGCCGATGTTGGCGGCTCTAGCAGCCGGCTGCGTCGCTAACGGGACGGTGGCCGTGGAACTCGGCCCAACCGGCGTGATCGTCGGCGTGGGGGACGCACCCGTGATCGACTACCGCGGCGAAATCACCCCGCTTTGCAATGCGACCGGCTCGTGGTTAGGCCTCGCGACCACGACAAACGCGGCTGTTGCCCCCGAGGTCCTGCGCCGCCACTACGGTTGGTCCGCAGCTCAATTCGATACGATGGTCTCCAGCGTCGCTCCCGGAGCGGACGGCTTGCTGCTACTCCCCTATTTCACCGGCGAGTCGATCCCACGCCTCCCAGATGGAAAAGGCGTGCTCCATGGCATGACTCCGGACAATTTCACTCCTGCCCACATGGCCCGCGCCGCAGCGGAAGGCGTGGCGCTGGGCCTCGGATATGCGATGAGCCGTCTGCATGATCTCGGGTTCGAGCCTGCGGAGATTAGATTGTTAGGTCCGGGCGTCGTCAGTCCAGTCATGCGACAAATGTTAGCGGATGTTTTCGGCGCTCCAGTCGTCCCTATTTCTAGCAGACAGGGAGCGGCGATCGGAGCCGCGATGCAAGCGGCGGTCGCCTTTTTTCACCAAAGCGGTGAATCGCTAGGCTTCGAGGAAATCGCTAGCTACCTCGTCGCCGGCGATTCCGAATCCCGCTGCGATCCAGACCCACAAACCCAAGAAATCTATCAAGAATTAATGGCCCGCCAGCAATATCTAGTCGATACGCTGCATCCTGCGGGGTTTTTGTGAGCGCTGCACAAACCGGTGACCTTCAAGGGCCCGTCACCATCGGCCTAACTGGCACGCCACGGCTGGCAAAGTGGCTCTTCGCCTCCGCCACGGTGTGCATGCCGAAGTGGAAAATACTAGCTGCTAGAACGGCGTCTGCTTTTCCAGCTTCCAACACGTCCACCATGTGATCGAGATTTCCTGCACCGCCACTGGCGATGACCGGGATGCCCACCGCAGAGGAAACGGCAGCAGTTAGTTCAATGTCATAGCCCGCTTGGGTGCCATCCGAGTCCATGCTTGTTAGAAGAATTTCTCCTGCGCCGCGTCGCCAGACTTCTTTGGCCCATTCCACCGCATCGAGCCCAACTGGCGTGCGACCCCCATGGGTGTAAACGCCCCATTTTCCCGGACCTTCGCGTTTCGCATCGATGGCGACGACGATGCACTGGCTGCCAAAGGCCTTGGCTCCAGAATCGACGAGCGAGGGATTGGTAACGGCGGAGGTGTTGATTCCAACCTTATCCGCGCCTGCAAAAAGCATTTCACGCATGTTTTCCACCGTTCGGATTCCGCCACCTACCGTGAGGGGTATGAAACATTTCTCGGCAGTACGGCGGACCACATCGACCATCGTATTGCGCTGGTCCGATGAAGCGGTGATATCGAGGAAAACGAGTTCGTCGGCTTGCTGCAGGTTGTAAGCGATCGCGCACTCGACGGGGTCTCCGGCATCAATGAGATCCACAAAATTGACGCCCTTGACCACGCGGCCATTGGTGACGTCTAGGCAAGGAATGATTCGCTTCGCAAGCATGCGGGCAGCAAAGCGCCGGATGGTCAGTTCGCCAAGCAAAAGGGGATTTCAGGCGAGTTCAACCGAGGTGGATCTTTATTTCGTCGTGAAATTCACAACTCACGATGTAGAAATAGCCCGAAGATTATTATGAACATTTCCATCTTTAGCACGAAAAGTTACGACCGCACTTTTCTAGAAGCGGCAAATCAAACTGCGCGCCATCGTTTGGTCTTTCATGAAGCACGACTCTCCTCGGACACTGCGCGACTCGCTGCCGGGGCGGAGGGCGTTTGCGCGTTCGTTAACGACCAGCTCAATGCGGAGGTCATCGATATCCTCGCGAAAGGCGGGACGCGGTTGATTTTGCTGCGCTGCGCGGGCTTCAATCAGGTCGATCTCAAAGCCGCTGCCGCAAAAGGCATTCAAGTCCGCCGTGTGCCGGCCTATTCACCGTATGCAGTTGCGGAGTTTACCCTCGGCATGATCTTCACACTCAACCGCCAATACCACCGTGCGTATAACCGGGTGCGCGATGGAAATTTCTCAATCGATGGCCTTATGGGATTCGACCTCCACGGACGAACGGTCGGGATCATTGGCACCGGGAAAATTGGCTGCCTAACCGCCAAGCCGCTCGCTGCGTTAGGTTGTAAAGTGATCGGTTGTGATCCGTATGAAAATCCGGAGTTCACCTCGCTCGGTGGCAGCTATATGGACTGCGCCACTTTGTTAGCCGAATCCGATATCATCAGCCTGCATTGCCCTCTAACACCTAAATCCTTTCATCTAATCAATACGGCCACCCTAGGAAAAATGCGTGAAGGAGTTATGATTATCAATACAAGCCGAGGCGCACTGATCAATGCGGCAGACATGATCGGGGCGCTCAAGTCAGGCAAGGTTGGCTATCTGGGGATCGATGTCTATGAACAAGAAGGTGATCTTTTCTATCAGGATTTATCCAATGAAATCATTCAGGATGATGTGCTCCAACGCCTGTTGACGTTTCCCAATGTCATGGTGACTTCGCACCAAGCCTATTTCACAGACACCGCGCTGCGAAACATCAGCGAGACCACCCTCGGAAATGTTGAAGATTTTATTGCGGGGAAATCCACCGGGAATGAAGTCCGCATGGCGAATGTCTAGCGTCGCGTAAGGTTAATCTGAGAAAGAAATATTGAACCGCAGATGGACACTGATGAACGCAGATAATGAATGAGTTACAAGATTTCTAGTTTTCACCTATTGGGAGCGAGTCTTGCTTTTTCTAACTCTCGTCTAGTCCTCCTAAGGTCAATGTGACCGGAAAAATTGTTCGTTCGCCATTGACCGTAGGATTCGCCATGGTGCACCCCGCCACGCGAATTCACTAGCACACACGATGTCGAAAACTTTCAAAGAACTCGGGGTTTCCCCTCAGCTGATCCTCGGCCTGGAGGAGTTGGGCATTCACACCCCTACTCGCATTCAGGAGGAAGCCATCCCTTTTCTCATGGAAAACGGCGGTGATCTCATCGCACAAGCCCAGACGGGCACGGGGAAAACCGCCGCGTTCGGCCTGCCATTGCTGGCGAAAGTGGATCCGAAGGTGAATGAAATCCAAGCCCTTGTCGTCGCGCCGACTCGTGAGCTGGCGAAACAAATCGCGAAGCAGCTTTTCCGTTTCACCAAACATACGGAAAAAATCTTCACCGAAGCTGTCTGCGGTGGTGAGGACTTCGACCGACAAGTGGCGTCTCTTCAGCGCCCGACTCACATCGTCGTCGCCACGCCTGGACGCCTGATGGATTTGTTTAATCGGAAAGCACTGACGCTCGCCCACGTGAAATACCTCGTGCTCGATGAGGCAGATGAAATGTTGAGCATGGGATTCAAAAAAGAACTGGTGAAAATTTTTGCGCTCACCCGCAGCCGCAAGAGCACGTGGCTTTTTTCTGCGACAATCCCGGATGCGATCCAAGGCCTCATCAAGGACTACATGTCGCCCAAGGCGCACCTGTTAAAAATCGACAAGGGCCATGTGGTCAATCGCGACATCGACCACCGTTTCATCACTTGCTCGCGGGATGATAAGACCGACTTCATCTCCGCGTTTCTTAAAAAACAACGCGAGGAGCGGGGCATTATCTTCTGCCGGACACGGGCCGGGGCAATTGTGTTAGCGAAACAACTCGCCGTCCGACAATTTCCGGTAGATGTGATTCACGGCGATCTCACACAAAAGGAACGCGACAAGGTCATGCGTGCTTTTAAGAACAAGAAAGTGCAGTTTCTCATCGCTACCGACGTCGCCGCGCGCGGCATCGATGTGGAGGGTCTATCATTCGTTATCCATCACCAGCTTCCCGAGCAAACGGAATACTACACCCATCGTAGCGGCCGTACAGCGAGAGCGGGAAAAAAAGGCATCTCCATTGCTTTCATCGAGCCACGTGAACGCGGAAAAATCACCGGCTTGGAAAATGAGTTAGGCCTTTCGTTCAGCGAGGCGTATTAATCGGTTTCGGCTCTGGCTTGGCGGGTGGCTGCACGTAATTGAGCAGCTCCATGGCGAAGCGAATATCGCCCTTATCGATGATTTCACCGCTGGCTTCGGGATTTTCCGCTGGCTTCACTACCCGAAGCGCTTTGGGGAGAAAGGCATCATACTGGGCTGTGTCCTTGGGAACTTCCGCTGGCAGAAGCGTTGGCGCGACGGCCACCTTGGGAGGCGTTTGCACCGTGGGATGATCTGCTTGGTATTGAATTAAGAAAACCGCTGCCCACAGGATCAGTGCCGCTGTTGGAATGAGAATGACGAGCGTGACTTTCCGGCCTTTGTTGCTCCATTCATCCGCTTTCCGGCGTTCGGCTGCTTCGAGGAGTTCCCGCAGACTTTCGTCTGATTTGTGTTGGACTCTCCTGCCATTTTCCCGATTCACTGGAGGGAGAGTAATGAAAACGCTGCTGAGAGTCAAAACGTCTTATTTACAAACAGATCCTGCGGAACAACACGTCTAGCGGAAGCTGCATACCGATGTAGAAATCGCCGAATTCGCCGTAGCGGGCAGTCACTTCATCGAAGCGCATTTCATAGACGATCGATTTGATGTCGATGGTATCTTTGGCTAGCAGAGTAACGCCCCATTCATATTCATCGAGGCCGGTGGAGCCGGTGATGAGCTGAAGAATGCGCCCGGAGTAGGTGCGTCCGACCTTGGCGTGACCCGCCATCAATTTCCGACGGCTTTCGTAATCAAGGGAGTACCAATTATCCGGACCGTTGCGGCGCTTAGACATCGGATAGAAACAGATCACTGGCCAATCGGGTAGCACCGGATAGAGACGGTGTTTAAGGTAGTGCGCCATCCGCTCGTCGAATTCCTTCAATGCGGTTTCAAACTCCGGTGTGCCTTCGCTGAGACCTTTTTCCTCCACGAGAGTTTCAGCAGCATACTGATCGCGGCTGGTGGTGTATTCGGAGCCTTCTGTTTGTGATAGATAGGAATAAACGGGGCTCAGAATCTCCGGCCCAAGGGAGAGGCTGAGCTGTTTCTCGTAAGTGTTAGCCACCTGCAGATCCGGCGTGAGCAACATGAACCCGAGATCGGCTTTCGGCGTGGCGATGGAGAAAATCAACAAATGGGTGTCCGGTGTTGCTCGGATTTCCTGCACCAACTCGGTGAGTCGGGTTTTGGCCTGACGCTGCTCTTCATCGCTGTAAAGTGACCATTGAGCGTGATCGACATGATAAAACAAATGCATCACGTGCCAGCCTTCCCTCGGCACCAGTGGAGTGGTTTCTTGATTGGACATAACAGTGGAATTCAGCGACGGGCGGTAGTGATGTTCATTTCAAAAAGTTTCTTGAAATCAGTAGTTAGGGAATCAGCGGACTTGGATTCATAAACCTCAATCCGCCAAGGTTTGCCTTTACCGGTGCGGTAGGCGGCATGCATTCCGATATCATCGAATCCGGCAGTCGCGGCGATTTCGAGCTCCTGCCCGTTCTGCACCGCGCGAGTCACAATATCGCCGATGGATTCACCGTCGGCGTTGCGAAAAATCACGCGAATGGCCGCTGATCCATCGCTGGTAAAAAGGTGAATCACTGGAATGAGCACGGTGCCGCGCCGGATGATGTCAGCGGTTTTCCCATCGACAATCGGAGTCCGCCAATAGTTTTCCGCAGAAACGATTTTCAGATACTTGCCCTGGATCGGAAAGTCATTGGCTTTCACCCGCGCCGATTCTGTGGGCAGACGGTTCAGTGAGAAAATCACGATGGATGCGAAACCTATCAGAAGCACCGCGAGCAAGGAGATTAAGCCTATGCGCTCTAATTTTGTTAGGACTAAATATTTTTGCAGGGTTGGCGGGACAATGTTTTTGAGAACATCGGGAAGGAGTTCTTTTGATTTGTCTACCTCTGCGGTGAGCTCTGAGGGAATCGCGAGCGACTCCCCTTCATCCGGCTCCTGCGGTGTGGGTGGTTTTTCGGGCTCATTTGGAATTTGCTCCGGTGTTTTTTCGTTTTCCGGGGATGGATCCAGGTCATCCCAATGATCGAGGTCATCGAAGTCCCCATTTGCCCTCAATTGGTTTTGTGGGGCCACTCCAGCGGCCGCTTTTGGCCGGATCTTGCTACTGCTGGCTCCCACCTTGTCATTGCTGGCGGCACCTTTTGCATCAGGCAAGGCCTTCGGAGTCTTGATGTCCGAGACTTTCGACGGGATGAGGTTTCGCGGCGCTGGAACCGTAGGCGAGGAGGGAGACGTATTCGTTGAGAGCGTTTCCGAATGTTCCACGCTATCAAATGCCCACAAATCGAGTTCCGTAGCGTCCTTTACGAGATCGCCCAAGTTCGGGCGATGCCGCGGCGGCAGAGAAGATTCATCGGAGGATGACGGTGGCGTGGGTGTCATGGTAAGCAGTTCTTTTGGTTTAAAGTCAGGAGTCGGACTTGACCAGTGCGAAAGCCGATTCCCAAGTTCCGAAAAAATCCAGTTGCATCCGAAGCCTTGCAAAGGCATCCAAGAGTTGCAAATTCCCTTATTCACCATGGCTGACCGCGAAGACAAAAATATCGAAAACGTGACAGGCAAGTTCTATGTGGACAGCCAATGCATTGACTGCGATCTCTGCCGCGAGACTGCGCCGAATAACTTTACCCGCGCCGAGGACGAGGGATATTCTTACGTTTATAAGCAACCGATCAATGACGATGAACTCGCCCAGTGCCGCGAAGCCATGGAAGGCTGCCCTGTCGAGGCCATCGGTGAGGATGGCGTGGAGTAAGCGCCCCCGTGCCATGAGGAAAAAACCGCGCCCTAGCAGAATCCGAGAGGAAATTCTACGAGAGTGGCGAGGTGCGGATGAACCGGCCGATCTCAACGCCGGTATTCACCAAGCGGCGAATTTCATCGCCGCCATTCTCCGTGCCGCAGGGGCTGAGGACGGCCTCCACGAAGACGAAGTCCGCACCACTTGGAAAGAACTCGCGGGAGAATTTATCGCCCGCCACACCGAGCCCGTCTCGGTGAAAAATGGTCACCTCGTCCTGCGCGTGACTCAACCCGCGCTGCGATTTCAGCTTGAGCAAATGAAGCCGCTGCTCTTTGCCCGCATCCGCACACAGCTGGGCGAAAATCGGATCAAATCGATCAAGTTCACCTTGGGCTAAAATTTTCCACATCATGTTTCGTAACCTCATTTTCGATTGGTCTGGCACTCTTGTGGACGATCTCGGTCCGGTCATTGAGGCGACTAACATTGTGCTAGAGAAATACGGAATCGCCCCGCTCGACCGCGATTCATTCCGCCGCAGCTTTCGTCTCCCCTACAGTGAGTTTTATGCAGAGCTGCTTCCTAACATTCCGCTCAGCGAATTGGAAGCCCACTTCCGCCCGGCCTTCGATGCGGCCGTCGCGCCCGTCACTGTCCTTCCCCACGCCCGAGAAAAACTTGAATGGTGCTCCGCGCTTGGGATTCGCTGCTTCGTTCTGACCTCCATGGACACCCTCGCCTTCGAGCGCCAAATGGACGATTTCGGCCTGCGTGGCCACTTTGAAGCGACCTACTCCGGCGTCATCGACAAACGCGATCTCATTCACCAAATTCTCGCCACCCACGATCTGAATCCCGCCGAAACTGCCTTCGTCGGGGACATGACCCACGACGTGGAAACGGCCCGCCACGGTGGGGTTTCTTCCATCGCCGTGCTCACCGGCTACAACCACGCGGAGATTCTCGCGGCCGTCCGCCCGGATCTAACGGTGCCCGATCTTGGGGTCCTTCTAACTCTTCTGGACCGCCGCCGTACCGTGACCCGCCCGATTGCGACGGTCGGTGCGCTGCTGCATGACGGGCTCGGAAAAATACTGGTCATTCGCACCCACAAATGGGGCAACCGCTGGGGTATCCCTGGTGGAAAAATCGAACGGGGCGAATCCTCCATTGCTGCCCTCCGCCGCGAGATGCTGGAGGAAACCTCTGTCGAGCTCGATGACATTCAATTCGTCCTCGTCCAAGATTGCATCGACTCCCCCGAGTTTATGCGCGCCGAGCATTTTCTGTTATTGAATTACGTTGCCCGTGCTCGCACCACCACCGTTACGCTCAATGATGAAGCGGAGGAGTTCCGGTGGCTTCTACCGGCCGACGCGCTCACGCTCGATCTCAATCACCCAACCCGACAGCTCCTGATCGAGGCTCTTGATCGCGGTTTGATCCCTTGAATCCCATGCCAGACACGATCGAAATCCGCCGCCTGCGTGTCAGCACCTTCATCGGTGTGCCGGATGAAGAACGCGCCAATCCTCAGACCGTGCTCGTCACGGTCACCATGACTCCTGGCCAAAACTTCGACGCCCTAGCAGACGAAATCTCCCGCACCATCGACTACTACGCGATATCGTTAGAGATTGAGGCGCTCGCCGCCGTTCGTTCTCGCCGCCTGATAGAAACGCTTGCCACTGACATCGCAAACCATTTGCTAGGCAATCACCCGCTGGCCAAGGTCGCCATCACGATCGAGAAACACATCCTCCCGAATACCGAGTGCGTCGCCGTTCACATCGAGCGCAGTCGGTGAGTCTTCTTTTCTAACTGTTACTTGGCCGCGTTTTCCACAATAGGGAAAACTAATACACGTCGCGCAGGTAGCGTTTCTCTTTTTTCATTTGGGCAATATAGGCTGAGGCGTCTTCAGGTGAGAGTTTGCCGTGCTCTTCAGCGACTTTGAGCAATGCCTGATCCACGTCCTTCGCCATGCGCGAGGCATCACCGCAGACATAGAAAGCGGCACCGTTCCCGAGCCATGACCAAAGCTCTGCGCCATTCTTTACCATCAGATTCTGCACGTAGATTTTCTCCTTCTGATCGCGAGACCAAGCGAGATCGAGTTTGGTCAAGATGCCATCTGCTAGATATTCTTGGAGTTCACTTTGGTAGAGGTAATCCGTTGCACTGTAGGGATTGCCGAAAAACAGCCAGTTTTTTCCTTTAGCATCGGTTGCTTTACGTTCTTCCAAAAATGCGCGGAAAGGGGCGATCCCCGTTCCTGGGCCGACCATGATGACCGGTGTTTCACTGTCAGCAGGCAAGCGGAATGCGCTGTTGCTGTGCACAAAAACGCGAGGCTTGACTCCACCACTGAGACGATCCGCAAAGAAGCTGGAGCAAATCCCTCCACGTTTCCGCCCGTAGGTTTCATAACGAACGATCCCAACGCATAGATGGACTTCCCCCGGATGGGCCCGAGGGCTCGAGGCGATCGAATAAAGCCGCGGTTGGAGTTTTTTAAGGATGGAAACAAATTCCTCTCCATCTGAAAAATCCGCCGGATGGTCGATGACGAGGTCGATTAATTCCCGCCCCCAACAGAAATCATCCCAAGCTTTTTTATCATCCGCAGCAACCAATGAGCGCAAGAAGGGGGAGCCGCTTTTCGCCTGCCACTTCTGGATGATCGATTTGTTGAGCGAACCGATATCGTAGCACCGAATCAACGCCTCGCGCAAAGGAACCTCGTTGCCTTCAGGAGTCGGCACGTTGCCGGCCTTGAAGGGCAGGTTCGAAATGATTTCATCCACGACTTCAGCGGGGTTGAGCGGATAGACTCCGAGCGCATCACCCACCTCGTATTCCAAACCAGAGCCATTGAGTGAGAGCGCGATCTGATGGGTTTGTTTGTCACCGGGTCCATTCAGATTAAAATTCTGAAGCACACTGGAAGGGAAAGGATTCGCCTTGGAATAGCCTTCTTCGGAGGAATCGGCAAACCTTGACTCACCAGCAGGGATTGCGGCACCGGAGGGAGCGAGAACTGATAGAATACCGCCGGACCATTCCGCAAACGGCACATCTGCGTCCACATCCACATCCATCCGCGAGTATATACGGTTCGCTCCGAGCGCCGAAAGCCGAGTGTCGAATTCCACCCCGCATTTACAAAAATCAGGATAGCTGCTGTCGCCGAGCGCTAGCACGGAGTAGGAAACCCCATCGAGCTTGGGTGCCGCATCGCTCATCAGCCAGCCGTGAAGTTCCGCAGCGGTGTCTGGCGGCTCACCATCACCGTACGTGGAGGTAATGATGAGAAGATTTCTTTCCTGAGTCAGCCGAGCGCGGTCGTATTGCGCCATATCGTACATCTCCGCCTCGAAATTTCCCTTTTTGAGCGTCTTTAAAAGCTTTTTGGCAAGACCTTCGGCAGTTCCGGTTTGCGAACCGTAAATGACGGTGACCGGGACGGAAGGCCCTGAGGAGGCGCTCACCTGATTGCCCTGCGCCAACGCTTTGGAAAGGAAATCATTGAGCCATGCGCGTTGCTCCGGTGTGAAAGGTGCGTCGTTAGGAAGTTGAATCGGGAAAACCATGGCTCTGATGTGGCGATAAGAACCGAGCGCTCTCGGGCGGCGAAACCTGTGAGCAGACGGGAACACGATCAAGCCAGAATCATGCCAATATCATGAGTTTCGCTCATGAGTATTTCAACTTTTTGGATGGGTCCAATTCAAAGTCCATCGCAAATTGGCTGCTCGTGTTTGGCTTGATGTGTTTCTCCAGAAACTTGAGATAAAACGGATCGTCCCGGGTAATTTCGAGTTTTTCAAGTGAAGCCACTTCGATCGAAAAAAAGAATTGCCACTGCGATTCGCGCGCAATATTCCGCCCAGATCGCACACTTAACACTTCAGGAATCTTGAGCAACAAGCTGCGTGCGGTCCGCACTAACTCCTCCGTCAAGGTTTCATCCACCTCAGGCTTGAGCTGAAAATAGACGACGTGATAGATCATTTGCGGAACCTCAGGATTTCCAGTTGAGCGCACCTTTTTTTAAGGCGTAAACGTAGGCGAAAACCAAAATTCCCGCAAAGCCCGCCATACTCACCAAGGCGACCGGCCCATCCGCGATCAGGTCACGGAATTGCACCGCCCAAGGATACATGAATACGACTTCAATGTCGAAAATGACGAACAACATCGCCACTAAATAAAATTTCACCGAAAATCGAGGTGCGCCATCGCCGATGGGAAGCATGCCGCACTCGTAGGCGCTGTCTTTGATCGGATTGCGTTTACCCGAACGTCCGAAAATGATGCTGGAACTTAGCACCGTGGCAGCGAATCCCATAGCGATTAGCACTTGGAACAGAACGGGAAGATAATCTTGAGGCATACAATCAGTGGGATGAAGGACCCGTCATAGGCATCATCAAGCGGGATGGGTAGAAAAAAAACCCGCGTCCTCATCGGGCGCGGGTTTTTTCAAAAGAAACCATCGATCAAGATCAAGCATCCTCTTGTGCGGCAGCTTCTTGAGCTGCTGCATAAGCACTGGAAGCTTCGTGAACGCGAGCGGTTCCTTTGTATTCCTTACCAATCTTTTCCACAAGGCCACGGGTGACCAAGTTCTGCAACTTTTCATAGGCGCGCAGGCGGAGCATTTCTTCTCCACCACTGACTGCATTGCGCACCTTAAGATTTGCAAAAACTCGCTCAAACAGATCGTTGAAACCAAAGATCTTTTTTTCCGCGAGGACATTACAGAGCTCATCAGTGACATGATCAGGAAGGCGACGTGAGAATCTAGTGCGTTTCGTAGTAATTGCCATAACGACGTTACCTTATACGCTCTTGTGACAAAAGCGACTCAAAAAATGCAGTATGATACCAAATTAAAATAAATATTATGCAATTACTAATTTTAAACTTACATAAAAAGATCGCAAATCACTTGGTTTGCTAGCTTGACAGCACGGTGTTTTCCTCCATCTTCCGCGTCCCACCGCGTCGGAAACGCGGTTGGATCTCAAATTCTTATGAAAAAGGACCTTCATCCGAAATACAATCCGGTCGTCTTCGTTGATATGACCACCGGCAAGCGTTTCATCAGCCGCTCGACTAAGACTTCCGAGAAAAAGGAAATCATCGATGACGTGGAACACAGCATCATCTCGATCGGTATCACCTCCGATTCCCATCCGTTCTTCACTGGCCTCGCGCAGTTTGTTGACACCGAGGGCCGCATCGACAAATTCCAAAAACGCTTCGGTGCCGTCCGCCGCGTTGGGAAGCCGAAACTCGACTGATTCAGTCCAGTTCCCAAATTTCACCAAAACGCCCGCCTGCCTCGCGCAGCCGGGCGTTTTGTTTCTCCCCCTATGGACCGCGAATCCAGAGCCCGATCTAACAGGCGCACAAAAGCCTGTGAGACACATCCCGGCTGGCCGTAAGGCAAATCCATCCCGTAACTCATGAAAACGTCGTAAGGAATCGACATGAATTCGTTCTCGACACCCTACCCAGAAACTTTCAAAGCCTACTCAAACTTATGAAAATATTAGTTACAGGGGGCGCCGGATTTATCGGTTCAAATCTTGTGCGCTACTTGTTGGGCGAGGCCTCTGAGGAGCTGGGAGTCAACATCGATTTCGTCGTAACCCTCGATAAACTAACGTATGCTGGAAACCGATCAAATCTTGATGAGTTAGACGAAAATCCACGACATGCAATGGTTGTTGGCGATATTGCTGACTCCGAACTCGTTGGGTCCTTGCTCCGCGATTATCAGATCGACGCCGTCATGCACTTGGCTGCTGAGTCCCATGTAGATCGTTCCATCGATAGCCCAGAGGAATTTATCATGACGAACATTGTCGGCACCTACCGGCTACTGGAAACTTTCCGACTCTATTTAATGGCGTCTGGGCGAATGGCTGCGGCACTTCAGTTTGGATCGATGGCAAGTGGTGGTAATGTGGCTTTTCTCCACGTTTCGACCGATGAGGTTTATGGTTCTCTGGGTGCCAATGATCCCGCTTCTTGCGAGACGACGGCCTATTCCCCGAGTAGCCCTTACAGTGCAACAAAGGCGGCAAGTGATCATCTGGTCAGAGCCTATTATCATACCTACGGGGTGCCGGTGATCACAACGAATTGCTCTAACATATATGGTCCCTATCAGTTTCCTGAGAAGCTATTGCCTTTGATGATTCAGAAAACCCTGAAGGGGGAATCCCTGCCAGTTTACGGAGATGGCAGCAACGTGCGTGATTGGCTTTATGTGAATGACTGCTGCCGGGGATTGGCCATGGCCCTGATGCGGGGCACTTTTGGTGAAGCATACGCGCTCGGGGGGAAATGCGAGTTGAAGAATATCGACATGGTTCACACAATTATTCAAATCGTCAGCGAGCTATCTCCTGATAGATTTATCAAAACAGCGGATGAGCTAATCACTTTTGTAAATGATCGCCCTGGTCACGATCATCGCTATGCCATTAATCCATCAAAGAGTGAGCGGGAGCTTGCCTGGTCACCTAGAGAGAATATTGCTTCGGGTCTCCGCCGCACAGTTCAATGGTATCTTGATCATCAGGATTGGATCAAGTCGATCGAAGAGCGCAGCTATCGCGGACAGAGGCTTGGAGCCCTTGACGCATGGAAATGATTACTCGAATGGAATCAAAACATTTAGCGGGGCTTTAGCATCAAAGTCGAGTGATCGACAAATCCTGCGAGGCGGAGTGCACCGGAAGGGTCAATGGTGAGGGTGACGCCGCCGGATTTTGCCTGATCGATCACTTGAATGCCACGCGAGCGCCAGAAGGTGACGCGGCCCGGGTCGAGTCGCTCTGAGGTGGGAAATGCAGAGTTAGAGGCAAGAATCGCTTGAGGGTGGACCGCATCGAGAAACTGATCGGTTAGGGTGATGTCGCCACGGTGATGGCCCGTGACGATCACATCGGCTGAAATGTCCTGGCGAGAGTCTAGCAGCGCGAGTTCTCCCGCAACTCCGGCGTCGCTGGTGAGGAGGATTTTCCAGCCACGCCAATGGAGTCGGAAAATCGCCACACGCTCGTCGGCGGAGGCGCTCTGGGCGAGGGGATCAGGGGAATGGAGAATTTCCAAACGAGCGTCGTCCGGCATGGGGAGTGAGGTCAGATTCGCGACTTGTAGAATTTGAATGCCGGCTGCGGGCGCTTCGTTCAACCACGAACGGAATCCTGGACTGCGCGAACGCTCGACTGGCAGGAGCACCTGCTTGATGGGAAAGGCCTCCCAAACAGGTGCCCCGCCGCCGAGGTGGTCACCATCCGGGTGGCTGAGCACGACTGAATCCGGAGTGATACCAAGCCGCCGCAGTGACGGGGCGACGCAGCGCTTGAAGCTGTGAAAACCACCACAATCTAGCAGCACTCCACCTTCCTTTGCACCCGCAAAGCAGGCGGCTCCTGCGCCGTGTTCGAGATCATAAATCAAGAGAAACGGCTGACTATTTTGACGGATTTGGAAATGTCCGCCCGGAATCGCGGAGAATCCTTGGGCCGTTAGCACGCAAGCATCGGCCACTTTTGCATTCACATGAGTCACCCACCGCGACATGGGCAGCGCAACCGGATAGAGGGCGACGGAAAGCAAGGCCGCACAAAGTAAAATAAATACTAAAGGCACTAACACGATTCCAGCAAAAATCGAAACCGGTGTGATCAGTCCGAAGTGAAAGGCTGTTAGCGGGGTGGAACCGATGCCCGCCGAAAGCGAAACTCCAAGCGATTGCGCGAGGTTTCTGCGAAAATTCAGCCATCGGGTCTGCCAAGGCGTCATCAGCGCCAATGGCAGATAGAGTTCCGGTTTTGCGAGCCATGAAAACGCGCGCGATGTCCAAGCTGTGCCCACGGAAATGGCCGCCACGACGCCATAGGAAAGTTGCACCCCCGGCTGAAACAGCAAACGCCCGTCAATGAGCATTGCAGCTAACAGCACCGCGCCCAGCGCATTCAACAAATCCGGCCGCCTACGAAAAACGAAGGCCCCGAGAAAAACCGCCGCCATCCACGCAGATCGCACGGCGGGCGCGCTATTCCCAGTGAGCCATGAATAGCCGAAAATCAAAGGCAACAAGGCTAACACCGCCCAGCGTCGAGGCACGCCAATCAGTCTCAAAATCAACCAGGCGATGCTCCCGACCATCGCCACATGCAGTCCGCTTACTGAAAACGCATGCAAGGTTCCGCTGTTCCGAAAAGCGGCTACTAACACATCAGAATCCTGCGGCAGCTCGCCGATGACGATCGCCCGAATCACTCTCGCCTGCTGTGAGTCATCTACCAAACCCGCAGTGACCGCAGCGCGAAAACTTTGTCGGATTTTCGCTCCCCATCGCGCGAGACGGCTCGTTGTTACGCTTCCGTTAGATAAAGTCGCCTCGAAGACTACAGCAACACCCTGGCTGCGCAGCCAAGCGGCTTGATCGAATTCCCCGGGATTTCGCGGGGGTGGAAGTGGCGTGAAATTTCCCCTGCCCCTCACCACCGCGCCAGCGACGGGGACTTCGCCTCGGCCCTCCCACCAGACTTTTGCACCCGCTTGCGGGCCGTTTTGCAAAATGACAGGCGCACTCCAAAACCGGCTACCCTTCCCATCTGCCAGCACGGTGCCCTCCATTTCCCCCGCTGCCGATCCTAGCAGCCTAATCTCGTTAGATTTACGAAATTCCTCGCGATCCACATAGCCACCGAGGGCCAGCCCGCCGCAAATCAGCCACGCCAAGCCATGTCGCCAGCCTTTTAGAAAATATCCGAAAAACCCCAGTAATACAGCCGCCGCGATGCCCCACGCGATTTTCTGATCCGCCAGAGCCACGCAAATCACCGTGACCATCGCTGCCACAAAGAGCGGGTGCCGTTCGTAAAAAACTATCGCCTTCTGTCGCATGCCAAAACGGTCTTTCAGCATAGGAACCATAAAACCAGTTAGAGGCGTCCCGCTAAAGCATTTCAAACCCTATCTTCAGGAGCAGCGCCCAGCCGAGCTTGCTCTGCTGCGTGGCGCTGTTGGTCGAGATAAGCCTGCTCCTCGGCAGCCAGAGTTTCATCAACCGGTGCCCCATTTCCTGTTAGATTTTGCGAGTCGAGGTAAACCTGCTCATCCACGAATGCAGCTGCTTGTTCGGCAGCCTTCGCCCATTCGTCAAGCTTGTGCGTTGCATTCGCTGAGTGCCGGGTGCCGGGGAATTGGTCCACTACCTGTTGCATGATGGCAGCGGCGGTTACCCGGTCGCCTTCGACTTGGTCGTAAAGCTCGGCGAGGCGAAAAAGGAAATAAGCCGCATCGTTCACTTCCCATTCTTGGCTTTCCAAGGCGTAGCGGATTGTCTGGATCGCTGCCGCCGGGTCTTCCATATTGTCCTTCTGGATTTTAGCGATTTCCACCCATGGCAAGCGATTGAGCGGATCGGCTGCTGCGGCCTGTTTGAAAGCGGTGATCGCATCCTCATAGTTGCCTTGGGCGAGGAGAGAACGCGCACTGTGCATGACGTCCCTTTCCATCGTTTCCCCACTATCGTAAACTGCGTGAGTGACGCGCTGAGCTAAAAAGGGCAGCAGATAGACCACGAAAACAATGCCCACAACTCCGGCACTTAAAAAGGTAAGTAATATTCCTTCGAAGGTTTTTTCACCTTCTTTCGACTCCAATTGGGTTTTCAATTCTGCGGCTTTGCCCTCGGGATCCCCATTGTTTTCAAGCTGGGCGATCTGCACTTTTGTTGCAGTCATTTCCTTGCCCGACTTTAAGAACAAGAACCAGCTCGCTCCGACTGCTGCGATGAGCACCAAAAATATAAACCATTTCATGATATTCGGAGCGTGCGAAACCTCAGCCGCCTCTGAAAGCAAAATCTACCAGCCCCTCGCATTGCGCCAAGTAGAATGACACCGGCGTGCGGATGCTGAATCCGCTTTAGTTAGTCGTTGCGCCAGAAAGAATGACACCCGGATGAAAACACTATCTGGGATCATGAGTCATCAAAGCAAAGAAGAATATCTGGAGA
>JANYEC010000070.1 GCA_025363295.1 Akkermansiaceae bacterium | reverse complement strand
CTTGGTGCGGTTCCCTAGCAGCGCGGAATTAGCCAACCCGTTGTTACTCAGAATGAATGAGCGTCCGTCACAGCCCGCACAGAGCTACGAGTAAACCGAGGGGGAACATTTTTCATCAGGAGTTTTCCACACCGATCCATGATCATAGACATGAGCTTATCCTTTCTCGTCCAGAGATCATCGGTAGTTACAGGCTGTAGGTATCGTAGCTGAATGAGATCGTAAGTTTCGTGAAAAACTATCGAACCAAAATAGCAGACTCCGGAACGGGATTCAATGTCCTCCATATTCGCAATCCTCCCTTTATGCTTGCCAGCAATTACTTTCACCGCTCCAAAGTCAGGAATTCGTTGGGTCATGGAAAGAAAGTCGGAAGGATATCAAATAGGTTTTCTGTAGCGGTCTGATACCAGATGATGATAATAAAAAGCCTGTCCCTCTGTCATAATTAATTGTAATATTTTCTGCCTACATTCGAAAAACAAAAAATCGCTGTAATTCGTTAGTGGTGAGTTGATTATATCATAAAATGACTCGGAATGGCTGGAAGTTCCGTTTCATGTGTGGAAATGTTATTCGTTTTCCGGAATCGAAATCATTTCGCCCTTCTTTGGGACTGGGTAGCCTCTGGCGGCTGCAATTTTTGGTTCTTCTCCTTGATGTCCTAACACTAGAATGCCTTCGCTTTTCAGTGGAGCGCGAGCATCTCGCGCTCGCTTCATGGAATCCTTTTGTTGCGCGACCGTTTCGATTGCGACGCGAGGAATGATCCGGCCTTGAACCAAGCGGAATAGTTCGTTGATGCGTGCCTGACCGCTTTTGCGATGACTGAAGATCTTTTCACGAATCTCGGGATCAACGCTGGCGAGAAAATTGACGGGCAGTTGCCCAGCTTCCACCAGCCAGTGGATCGATTTTTTTCCTTCGGCGCTGAGCGAACTCTTTTTGTCGCGATTCTCTCCGATTCTCAGAACCGAGGGAGCTGCTCGAATGACGCCGATCCAAAACTTTGAACGCAGATCATCAATTCTTACCAGAAGGCAGAGTTCTCCAACCGCTTCTTTCGGTATCATCCAATCCTTCAGAACCGTGCATTTAATATCTACCTCGGTGTCTTCAACTCGAATATCGAGCTTGTTTCCCTTGGGGAGCTCGAAGTCGAATTTGAAGAGGATCTCTACCTTTGTGCCGATGTAGGTCTTTTCGGTCTTCTCTAGCGAGTTGACCGACCATCTTCCCGTCCTCATTCCATCGATCACCTCATCCAATGCCCGCCTAAGCGTTTCAGCCGCCTGTGATTCAAACCCATTAATTTGGAGGAAAAATTCAACAACCTTGGCGAGCCCGGGGTCGTGTTGGATCGGATCGGTGGCGTCGGGCATGAGAAAGATGATTAGGACACTCGTAGTTTGGATCCGATTTTTGCAGTGATTGCTTCCTTGATTCGGAGGGCCACGGCGTTAGCAACCGGAGGAGGAAACGCATTACCGATTTGGCGGTAGGACGCGGTCTTACCGCCGGAGAATTCCCAGTCGTCGGGGAAGCCTTGGATTCGGGCGGTCATGCGGAGAGTGAGTCTAGGCATTTCCTTGAAACCTTTTGAGGGAGCTTCTTCCGCGAGTGACTTGCCATTGACTCCCAGACTGGCCCAAGCGTTTCTTGCTCGGGTAGGCCCCAAGTCGGCACCACCGTGTTTTTTCGAGCCTCCTACTAAAGTTGGAGCGATTTCGTTGGCTTTGGCGGCCCATTCGAGAGCGCGTTCCCAACCATTTGCGGCCATGAGATCCACCAAGGTTTCGCCAACGGTTTTCGTTGGGATTCCGTCGGTGAGCGGCATGGGTGGATAGAAATTCTTTGCCAGATCCTTGCGGATTGCCACGACAACAACTCTGGGCCGTAGCTGGGGAACGCCAAAGTCCGAGGCATTCAGAAGGTGCCAGCTTGCCTTGTAGCCCATGTCATCCAATTGCTTTTTCAGGCTCATACGGTAGTCAGTGAACACCGCATCGAGAAATCCTCGCACGTTCTCGAGCATGACGGCTTTGGGGCGGCATTCGTCCACCAAGCGCAGAGCTTCTGGAAAAAGATCCCGTTCGTCATCAGAGCCTAGTTGTTTGCCAGCCTTGGAAAATGGGGGGCAGGGAACACCACCTGCAAGTAAGTCGACGCCTTTGAACTCTTTGGCGGAAAATTTTCGAACATCACCTTCGATAACATTCCAATTAGGGCGGTTGAGGCGGAGAGTCGCGCAGGCGTGGCGGTCAAATTCGACATGGGCCAACGCTTCAAAGCCCGCTCGTTCCAAACCAATCGCTTGCCCGCCCGCTCCTGAGCAAATTTCGATGCAGGTCAGATCGGAAGGTGATTTGGCGATTTGAGAAAGTTTTTTCATATGTTCATTTGAACTAATTTTTATTTTGAGTCAACACCGGATTCCCTACTCCGTTTCCTACTTGAGACCCTCCTCAAAATCGGATGTCAACATTTGCGAAGCTGTGGACGCCTTTAAGACCGTTCCTCTAATTTGCGCCGCAGCCTTTGCCCCTTCTAAACTAAATTGCTTTAGGCGTGATTGAAGATTGGCTGCCTCACTCGGACGAATTGTGAGCCGGAGAGCAGTGCCATCGAATCCAAAAGGCAGATACTCTTTTTCCTTTTTTTGTGGGGAAGAGCTAAGTCGTAGTCCCGAAGAGTGGCTGCCAATGAAAAAATCGCCGCCCAGGCGACAGATTCGGCTTGTCATGTAGAGACCGTAGCCTGAGTTGCCCCAAATATCCTTCCGATTGATTTTGGAGCCTTTGAATGCGGTGCCCGAAACGCCTGGCATGAGAGAGTGATTTATTGCTTCCCTATCGGAAGTGCATTCAATGAATGGATTCTGAGAGAGAGAAGATTGGATTCCTCTGCCGTGGTCCAGAATAGCAACCTCAACTCTATTTAGGGATGGCCAATATTGAGCGCAATATCTCACAACCAAGGAATGGCTATGCTCCACAGCGTTGCGGAGTATTTCTCGGATTGCAAATGCAAGAGTGTCATGAAAATCTCCTCCGACCTGCTGTGACAAAACTGCTGCTACTTGTTGAGCTTTCTCTTCGAGTAAAGCTCCAATAGGTTCGCCTGATTGTGCGGATTCTTTGCGAATTTCAAGAGCGTCTAGATCGGTAATTGGGACATATCGAGAATTGCAGGTGGCCTGGCCTGGCAAATTGCCGTGTGGAAGACCAAATGCTCGGAAAAATCCCATGTGTGCCAGATAATTTTGTTTTTCATGCCCCTTGGCAAAGGCGTTTCCCGGACCTAATCGTTTTACCGTATCTTCAATACATGTGGAAAGATAGACCATTCCGAATGGCCCAACAAAACGGATGTTACTAAAATCAAATGCAGTCGGTTGTCCTGACGCTATGGCTCGGAGGGCTTGAGCAGTTTCGAGACTTTCTCGTAAATCTAAACTGCTGTTGAATTCAAAAGGTTTGGGTGGCATGTCAGTTCAAGACGCCCGCATTTCGCGCTAACGAAATGCGGGCAAAGTTGATTCACTGGCAGGCCTCGCATGTCCCGCCATTTAGCATGGCGTCGATGCTGCAGGCGTTTTTCTCGGCTGCGGTGTATTGCTTGGCTTCGGCGGTGGCGGCGGTTTGGGTGGCCATGTGGCCGCGTTGTTCCTTTTTGACGTCGATGGTGGTTTTCTCGATGTTGGAGGCTTGCAAGGTGCGGAGGTAGTAGGTGGTTTTGAGGCCTTTGTCCCAGGCGCGGCGATACATGTGACTGAGGGTCTTCATGTCCGGGGTGGCGAGGAAGAGGTTTACGGACTGGGATTGGTCTATCCACTTTTGGCGGCGGGCGGCGGCGTCGATGATGTATTCGTGATCGATGCCGAAGACGGTCTTGTGCTTGTGCTTGAGGGCCTCGGGGATCTCGTCGATGGAGTCGAGTTCTCCGTCGAAATACTTGAGCTGGTCGAGCATTTCCTGATTCCAGAGGTTCAGCTTTTTGAGGTCTTTGACGAGCTCGCTGTTGAGGATGATGAACTCGCCGCCGAGGTTGGATTTGACGTAGAGGTTCTTGTAGTTCGGCTCGATGCAGGGGGTGGTGCCCATGATGTTCGAGATGGTGGCGGTGGGGGCGATGGCGAGGACGTTGGAATTCCGCATGCCGTGTTTGGCGATTTTTTCGCGGACGACGGACCAGTCCATTTTTCCGCCGCGCGGGACGTCGATCTTACGGCCGCGTTCGGTTTCGAGGAGATCGACGGTGTCCTGCGGGAGGAGGCCGCGGTCCCATTTGCTGCCTTTGTAGCTGGAGTAGGTGCCGACTTCGGAGGCGAGGTCGCTGGAGGCGTTGTAAGCGTAGTAGGCGATGGCTTCCATGAACTCGTCATTGAACTCGACGGCGGCATCGGAGGCGAAGGCGAGGTTGCGCTTGTAGAGGGCGTTCTGGACGCCCATGACGCCGAGGCCGATGGGGCGGTGGCGGGTGTTGGCGGTTTTCGCGGCAGCGGTAGGGTAGAAGTTGATGTCGATGACGTTGTCTAATGCGCGGATGGCGACGGTGATGGTTTCCTTGAGCATTTCGTGATCGAGGGCGCCGTCACGGGTGATGTGGGTATCGAGGACGACGGAGCCGAGGTTGCAGACGGCGGTTTCGTCGGCGGAGGTGTTGAGGGTGATCTCGGTGCAGAGGTTGCTGGAGTGGATGACGCCGCAGTGGTCCTGCGGGCTGCGGACGTTGCACGGGTCTTTAAAGGTGATCCATGGGTGGCCGGTTTCGAAGACCATTTTGAGCATGGATTTCCAAAGCTCGAGGGCGGGCATTTGGCGGGACCAGATGCGGCCGTCGGCGGCGAGTTTTTCATACTCGGTGTAGCGCTGCTCGAAGGCCTTGCCGTAGAGGTCGTGGAGGTCGGGGACTTCGTTGGAGCGGAAGAGGGTCCAGGTGCCGCGTTCTTCCATGCGTTTCATGAAGAGGTCGGGGATCCAGTTCGCGGTGTTCATGTCGTGGCAACGGCGGCGCTCGTCACCGGTGTTTTTGCGGAGGTCGAGGAAGTCCTCGATGTCGTTGTGCCAGGTTTCGAGGTAGGCGCAGCCGGAGCCACGGCGTTTGCCGCCTTGGTTGACGGCGACGAGTTGGTCGTTGTGGAGTTTGAGGAAGGGGATGATGCCCTGGGACTCGCCATTGGTGCCTTGGATGTAGCCGCCGGTGCCGCGGACGGCGGTCCATGAACCACCGAGGCCGCCGGCCCATTTTGATAGAAATGCATTCTCGGCGATGCCGCGATACATGATGGACTCGATGGAGTCGTCCACCTTGTAGAGGTAGCAGGAGGAGAGCTGGCTGTGTAGGGTGCCGGAATTGAAGAGAGTGGGGGTGGAGGAGCAGAAGCGGCGGCCCTTGTAGAGATTGTAAAGGCGGATGGCCCAGCCTTCGGCGTCCTTTTCCTCCTTCTTGAAGAGGCCCATGGCGACGCGCATCCAGAAGAACTGCGGGGTCTCGATGCGGCGGTTCTTGCTGCCGGTTTTATCGACGATGAGGTAGCGATCGTAGAGGGTCTGGATGCCGAGGTAGTCGAAATCGAGGTCGGCGGTGGGATCGAAGGCTTCGGCGAGTTTGTCGAGGTTGTAAACTTCTAGCAGGTCTGGGTGGAGGCGCTTGATGGCAACGCCGTGCTTAAGGTATTTCTTGAAGGCGGCTTTGTGAGCGGACTTCAGTTTGTCCACGCCGTCGCGGGTGATGGACCAGTCGAGAACTTCTTCGTAGATATAGGAAAGAAGGATTCGGCCGGCGAATTTCGCGAAGTCGGCGTCCTTTTCGATGAGGGCTTTGGCATTGAGGATGATGGTATTCTTGAGGTCCCTATCGGAAATCTCGTTACCGACAGAGCGGCGGAGTTCGCGGTCGATTTCAGCTTCGGTTAGATTGAGATCGAGGCCGATGGAGGCGTAGGCGATGCGCTTGCGGAGATCGGTGCCGTCCCAGAAAGAGGAAATGCCGTCTTCGGAAATCACGGTGACCATCAGCTCCTGATTAGGATCTTCGGCGAGGTCCTCTTCCTCTTGGCGAAGGCGGGCCCGCTCGTCGCGGTAGCGGACGTAATGGGTGGCGGCCTTGAAATGGCCCTGGCGCATGAGTTCCTCCTGCACCATGTCCTGGACGTCCTCGATGTGAACGAACGAGGAATCGCCACGGCGGATGCGGTCGGTCACGCCCTTGGCGACTTCGACGGCGGGTTCGGGGTTTTCCTTGATGGTGAGGAAGGCCTTTCTAACGGCGATCTCGATCTTCGTCTCGGACCACGGGACGACGTTGCCATTGCGGCGGATGAGGCGGACGGGCAGGGCGTGCGGGCCGGTGTGGACATCGACGGTGCCGGTTTTTTCCATGGAGCGGCGGAAGGCGAGGGATTTGGCGACGTCGTAGGCTTCGTTTTCGAGCAGGGCTTTTTCGATGAGGAGGTAGAGGTCGGACTCGGAAAGGCGGAGGCGGCCGTCGGCCTTAAGGGAGTCGGTGAGGAACGAGGCGACGGAGTGGGCGACGTCCGAAACGAACTTGCGGTTGACCTCGGAGAAGATGGATTTTTCATCCTCGCGGCGGGAGATGAGGAGGTCGGCGAGCGAATCACCAATGGCGTCGGCAACGTCTTCGAGGGAGAAGAGCGTGTCGATGGTGCCGCGGGTGATGGTGATGTCGGTGACGGGTTGGCGTTTCTCGGTGGAGAGAACGTCGCGCCAGGCGAAGCCGCGGTCGGTGAGGGAGAAGCGGTCGGTGACGACTTGCTTGAGGGCTTGGTCTTCGTTGAGGTTTAGGGAGCGGTACATGAGTTGTGTGGAGCGAGTTTTTTGGAGAAGAGATGGGATAGTAAGAGAAGAGGAATGCGCGGGGCGAGACGCCCCGGCAACGGACTGGGGCAGGATGCCCCAGCCACTTTTGAAGTTAGAGTTCGTCGTCGTCCACGGAGGCGAGGGCGGAGGCTTTTTGGTATTCGGTGACGCGGCCTTCGAAAAAGTTGGTTTCCTTTTTGATATCCATCATTTCGGCGAGCCAGGGGAAGGGGTTGCTGACGGATTCGTTGAGCGGGGCGAGGCCGCAGGAAGTGAGGCGGCGGTCGGCGATGTAGTCGATGTAGGTTTCGAAATCGGCGGAGTTGAGGCCGATGCCGGCCACGGGGAGGCAGTCGCGGATGAATTGTTTTTCGAGGGTGATGCCTTCTTGCATCGTGGCGCGGAGGTCCTCGCGGAAATCCTCGGTCCAAATGTCGGGGTTTTCATCGATGAGGTCCATGAGGAGATTGCGGAAGACTTCGATGTGATTCGATTCGTCGCGCAGGGTGTAGCGGAACATCTGGCCGATGCCGGGGAATTTGTTCTGGCGGTAGAGGCTGAGGATCATGCCGAAAAGGCCGTAGAACTGGGTGCCTTCCATGACTTGGCCGAACATGAAAATGTTCTTCGCGAGGGCTTGTTTGTTCGCGGTGACGGTGAGGTCGATGTCGCGGCGAAGAGCCTTGCTGTTAGATACAACGAAATTGTTTTTCGCGGTGATGGATGGGATGTCCTCAAACATCGCTTCGCACTCGTGAGGATTGATGCCGAGTGAGGAAATCATGTAAACGAGGCTGTCCGCGTGGATGTTTTCCTCGTGGGCGTGGCGGCCCAGAACGAGCTTCAGTTCAGGGGCTGTGACGACTTCGCGGACGACGTGGAGCACGTTGTCGCCGACGATGCCTTCTGCGGCGGAAAAGTAGCCGATGCCCATTTTGATGATCCAGCGTTCGACGTCGGAGATTTCATCGGAACGCCATTGTTCGACATCTTTCTGCATGGTGATGTCCTCGGGCTCCCAGTGATTGTTCTTCATCGTCTTGTAGAGGTCATACGCCCACTGGTATTTCAGCGGGAGGATGTTGAAGAACATGGTTTCCTTACCGTTGATCACGCGCTTGCCAGCGTAGGCGAGCTCAGCTTTTTCGCGGTCGAGGACGAAGGTTTTATTTCCGAGAGAGACGGTGGTGGTGGCGGCAGGGGCAAGGGTGGACATGGCAATTAAATTGAGTTGAAACCGGAGAAAACTGTGCAGCGGAAAGCAAGCGCAGCGTTGTGAAGACTGATAGCAATCGACGAGCCGGGTCAATCCGATTTTGCTCATGTAGTATCCACAAATTATTCACAATACAAGATGTGGTGTTTTGCTGATCGAGATTATCGAGATTACAATGTAAACAGTGCTTAGGATCTAGGGCTTCCGGCGATCCGGAATTGGAGGGGTCGGCAGGTCTAGGGGGTGATAAATTTTTATCTATCTGATAGGTGAGCTGGGTTTGGGTGAAATTTGAAAAATTTCGTTAATTAACCCGAATAATCAGGCTAATTTGAGTTTGACATCTCGTAATGCTTTGGAGAAGGCGGCATAAAATTTTTAGTGAGCGAAAATCCTCCTCGTTACT
Source organism: Akkermansiaceae bacterium (assembly GCA_025363295.1). GTDB lineage: Bacteria > Verrucomicrobiota > Verrucomicrobiia > Verrucomicrobiales > Akkermansiaceae > Luteolibacter. Next base: position 19,337 of record JANYEC010000070.1, on the reverse strand, counting down.
TTCGGTCTCATGGACTTGGGCCACCTCCATTTGTTCTGGAAAGGCACCGTCGTTCCCCTCGCCAGCGGTTTCCATGCAGTGGTTAGACTTCCGGTAGTCTGATGCCTCAGTGCGGATGCCCGATAAACTGCTGAAACGTCTCGTTATCAAGCCTATCGAGCGCCATTTGGTGCATTTCCATCAAGGTGTAATGCAGTGGGCAGTTCAGACCGACGCCACACCAGTTAGGCCCGAAAGGACACATTACCCGATCTTTTGGATCCTCGAATACTTTCACCACATCCAGCAATGTGATTTTTGAAGCGGGCCGCGCCAGCTGATAGCCGCCAGTGGGACCAGGTTTCCCTTCAACGACCCCTGCCGCAGAAAGCAGCGTAAGCACCTTCGCCACCAGCATCCGCGAGAGTTCCCTGTCCTTCGCGATTTCCGCACTGCCCGCCAGACGTTTCTCTGGGGAGACAGCCGCCAAGTAGCTGACGACCGCGAAGAGGGATCCATAGATGTGAACGCATTTGAAATCGGCACAAGTGATGTGCATACTATCCACCCTGATAATTCCCTGGCAGATGCCGCCGAAAAAATGATCACCCACGGCATCGGTCGCCTCCCGGTTGTGTCAAGAGACCACAACGGAATTCTCCTGGGTCTCCTCTCAAGAAGGGAAATCCTGCTAGCGCGAAGCGGTTCTAATGCTAAAGCCCTTTAGGAACTGGAGTTTTGGTCGGAGGGCCAGCGTTTGCCTGATCGGTTCCTCGGAGATTGCAGTGACGTGATTCTGTAGCCGCCTGAAAATTGCAGCAGAAACTCAGCGGCGCTTGGTGATGATTCTCAAGCGAAGAATGTTGTTAGATTTGAAAGGTTTTGGGATCGGGGCTTGGCAACATAGCGGGGACTCGTCATTTTTCGGTCATGTTTGATTCTGCCCGCTACAATGGCCGCATGCCTTATCGGCGTTGCGGTGACTCCGGCCTTCTGCTGCCTGCCATCTCGTTGGGGTTTTGGCACAACTTCGGCCATGTGGACGATTTTGAAGAGGCCCGCCGGATCATGCGACGAGCGTTTGACCGTGGCGTGACTCATTTCGATTTGGCGAACAACTACGGCCCACCTCCCGGCTCTGCCGAATCGATTGTCGGGCGCATCCTCGCTGAGGATTTCGCCTGTCACCGGGACGAATTAATCATCACCACCAAGGCCGGTCACGACATGTGGAGCGGTCCCTACGGTCAGGCCGGGTCACGGAAGCACCTGCTTGCCTCGCTCGATCAATCGCTGAAACGTCTGCGTCAGAGTTACGTCGATATTTTCTACTCCCATTGCCCCGACACGGAAACTCGGCTGGAGGAAACCATGTCCGCGCTCGCCACCTCGGTGCACAGCGGCAAGGCGCTCTACGTAGGGCTCTCGAAATACCCGCTGAAGCGTCTGAAAAAGGCCGTTAGAATCCTCAAGGACATGGGCATTCGCTGCCTGATCTATCAGCCCCCTTACTCGATTTTGAATCGTTGGCCGGAAACGGAAGGCATTCTGGACTATCTGCTAGATGAAGGGATCGGCTGCGTCGTTTTCAGCCCGTTGGCGCAAGGGATGCTTACTCTCAAGTATCTCACTGGCATTCCGGAAGGCTCGCGCGCGGCACGTTCCGAAGGATTTCTCAAGCCCGAGCAAGTGGTCGCCCAACAGGAAAAAATTCGTATGTTAGGGGATCTAGCTGCTGCTAACGGCATGGCGCTCAATCACCTCGCCATCCAGTGGAGTCTGCGCCTACCCGCGGTGACTTCTTCGATCATTGGTGCCCGCACGGTGGCGCAGTTAGATGATTCACTCGATGCGCTTCAGTCCCCGATGCCTGACGAGGCATTGCTCGCGGCCATCGATGCGATCGCACCGGACGGCAAAAAAAGCATGCGGGAGGTTAAATTTCGGCTCTATTCCCCCGCATGACTTGGAACGACACATTTCTCGCCCTGTTTGACCGCTGCGTGGCCGCCTATCAAAGTGGCGACCGCGATTTTCAAAATTACTACACCCGCTCGGATCTCGATTTTCTTGCGAGCATCGGCTGCAAGACTCGTGAGTTTTTCGATTTTATCGAAGATTTCTGCGAAGAAGCCATACCGACGATCTCGACCGCGCTACTGGTGGCGGCGGTCCGGCGTGATTATTTTCTAACGGTGCAAAATGGCAAAACCAGCGGAACCGTTCTCACTGCTACTGACATTCCCACGTTTGGCGATGATCTTGATGGGATGACGTATTTGCCGAGAATCCTTGCGAAGGGTCGAGCCAAACTCCGCGGCGAACTTGATCCCGACCTAATGTTTGGCTGCGGTGGGGATCGAAATTTCCTCGCAAAACACGGCGATATCCACCCCGCCGACTTCCTCCGCCACGTGTGGGCCTCGGGTTCTGACGAGCAAAAACTTGCTTCCTGGGTGAAACAGCAGAAAGCCTAAAACTCCGGGCTTGCCTGCCCCGTGCTCCCGGCCTATCCCCACTTCCACCAATTATGGCTAGCACACCGATCATCAATCTCCGCAAAGGACACGCCGTCCGCCACAACAATGAAGTCTGTCTCGTGATCGAACATGAGCTCAAGACTCCGCCACGGATGGCGTCCTACGTGCAAATGTCGATCCGCAGCGTGGCGACCAAGAAAGTTTTCAACCTGCGCATGACTTCCAACGATTCCGTCGAAGGAGTCATCCTCGAGCGCACCCCGCACGAATATTCCTACAAGGACAGCAGCGGCTACCATTTCCTCGATCCTAACACTTACGAGGATGCGGTCGTTTATGAAGACCTGATTGAGGGCGTGAAAAACTACCTGATCGAAGGCCAAATTTACAATCTCATGGTCGCCGACGGAATCGTGGTGGCGGTCGATCTTCCGCTTTCGATGGTGATGACCGTTGCTGAGTCCTCGGAAGGTGTCAAAGGCGACTCCGCCAACAATGTTTACAAGCCTGCGGTCATGGAAACCGGGCTCATCGTCCAAGTTCCGTTGTTCATCAACGTGGGTGAAAGAATCAACGTGAAGACCGAGGACAACTCCTACACCGGTCGCTCAAACGAGAAGTAAGCGGGAGTTTCCGCACGATTTTATAAAAAGCGGTCCCATTCCAAGGGCCGCTTTTTTTGTGGAAGGGGGGCATCGTTACAAACCTCACCTATTCGAGATCATAAATTTTATAAGGAAATCTTTAATTTTTCTTGATCTTAATCATAATTTTTGAAAAAGAACATCCGTCATGAAACCAACTTTCCTGTTCGCCACGCTCTCCTTGATTTGTGCATCCGCAGGCGCGAGTGCCAAATCTGAGCTCGAAACTCTCCGTGCACGCTGCGCCGAACAAGAGCGCCAGATTGCTCAATTGGAGCAAAACAACTCGAATGCGCGCGCACCGCACGCACTCGGCAGCTCGAGTGAACTTATTTCCGTTGCAGCGACCAAGCCCACTGAGGTCACCAAATCACCGGAAGCGCGTCCGCCCGCAGTGAAATCGGGCAGCACCATTTATACCGTCAAGGCGGGTGATAGCATTGAAAAAATCGCGGACTCCGTGAAGTCCACTCCCAGCACTTTGGCGAAAATCAATGGCGTCAAGACCAACGCCATCATTCACCCCGGCCAGCAGCTCAAAGTTCCAGCCACCGCGAAGGTGACAGCCAAGAGCGAGCCGACTCCTCCATCAAAAGCTCCCGCTGTGGCGACCAGCGATGTTAGAAAAAAATACACGGTGCAGGACAATGATACGTTTTCTAGCATCTCCCGGAAACAAAAGATCTCCGTTGCGAGCCTCGTGGCCGCTAATCCATCGGTGAAGCCCACGAAGCTCCACACCGGGCAAGTTCTCAACCTGGGCATTAGCAAACCAGCCCCCGCCCCGGCTTCCGTCCCGACACCTGTTGCAAAAACATCCGCTCCGGCGCCAGCGACCCAAGCCGCTAAATCGAAGACGCCGCCCCGTGAATCCTCCACCCCTGCAGCGGCGACAAAAACGGTGAGTGCACCCTCCCCATCCGTTAGCACCAAGTCGGAACCGGCCCCCACCCCACCTGCGACTGCCGCGCAAGAGAACTCTTCCCCCAGCCCCGAAAAGAAGGTCCATCCCGTCACCATTGATGGCGAAATCACTTACGGAGAATTCGCCACTCAGCATGGCACGAATCCGGAGCGACTCAATGCCCTCAACGGGCTGGATCTGACGCATGCTACCGTCTTGGCCAAAGGCTCGGAACTCTACGTTCCCGCCCAGCCATAAGCAAACGACCGCACCTTTGGAGAAAATCCAAGACGAAGAAAACCCGCTCTGGAGCTGACCTCCGAGCGGGTTTTATCGTCTCTTCTTCACTTCAACGGCCTTGAAATGAATCCGTGATCGGAGTGCGCGGATAAGACCGTTGTTTTCGCAGGTCTTCATCGTTCAATGGTCGGGAAGCAATCACGCGATAATCCCCACTGACCGGGACCGGGGCGGGTTGCACTGCGGGAGATTGGCGATGACTCGGCTCGCGAGTGATCGTGACGGGAGTGCCTACTTCGACCGCTTCATACACCGTTGCCACAAAATCTTTCGGCATCCGGATACAGCCGTGAGACGCGGTTTCTCCTGGCTTAGGGATCAAGCCCCCATGCATACCGATTCCATAATTGGTAATTCTCATCCAGTTAGGCATTGGCGCGGGGATGTAGGTCATCCCCCTCGGCACCGGCGTGCTGGGTTTTGCATCACCGTTCGTCACATTGCCAAACTCATCCTCGATCCATCCGTAACTGCCAGAGTGCTTGTCCGGGAGTTTTTCAGTAATCTGATAGTTCCCGGGACTGGTGGCGTGCCCTTCTTTACCCGTCGCCACATAACACCAGCCGATGTCACGCCCTCCCCGCTTAAATTCGGCGATCTGATCGGTTAGGCTAATACGGATGGAAACCTTTCCCGGGCCGCCGTCATCATGCCACTCGTGTATGATCCTTTCGTCTTTTCGGACAGAAGTGCCGCCAGAGACCCCGCATGAGGTGGTGAGCAAGGGTAACAGCAAGCTGCCAAGTGGGATCAGTGAGAGGGATATCAGGCGCATTCAATTCTTTAAGTTAAACAGATTTTGGGGGAATCACCAAAACTCTCAAGTCCCGGCAGGGATTTGTAATGGAATGAATCCGGCGGGTCAAGAATGCAAGAAGCAGCGATTCGAGGAAAATCTTGGCTCAACCTTGCGTTTCCCATCATACTCGCCTAGCCAAAGCGCGCATGATTCGATTTTCAATCTTTAGCATCCCCGTGGAAATACAACCGTTCTTCTGGATCACGCTGGCCCTGATTGGTGGCGCCTTTGATGCCGACTCCTCATCCGCGCTTCTTCAAATGGCGCTTTTTATCATCGCGGGCACCATTTCAATTCTGGTCCATGAGCTCGGCCATGCGTTGACCATTCGCAAGTTTGGTTTGCCCACTTCGATCACCTTGCAAGCGTTTGGTGGATTTGCCGCTTACCCGTCCGGTATCTTGACTCGGAAACAAAGTTTTCTCGTCACCGCTGCCGGCCCCGTGATCCAATTACTCCTCGCATTAATCGCCTATCAGATGCTAGACCACCTCCCGACGATCTATACCAATGAAAACGCCACTAGCTTTTTCTCCACCTTGTTTGCGATCAGCCTTTTTTGGGCACTTATTAATCTGCTCCCGGTGCTCCCTCTGGATGGCGGCCAGCTCCTTCATGCCGCGCTCGGTCCTGCACGGATTCATATCACACTCTGGATCACTATCATTACCGCCGCCGTTGGGGGCGTCAGTATGTTCCTCATGTTTCACTCATTGATTTTCCCCGTCATTCTTGGCATGTATGCTTTCCAAGCATTCAAAGCTCTCCAAGAAACCGGAGGGCGCTGATCTACCAGAAAATCAACCGCAGCCCGGCGATCGATGAAAAAATCACGATCATCCATTCAAACGCCGCTTGGGGCACTCGCTGGATCAACCATTTTCCACCGAAGATTCCTAATATCACCCCGGGCAAGAGGCGGACATTCTCTAGCAGACTCTCCGTGGTGATCAATGCGAGTTTTGCATTGAGCGGCACTTTGATTAGATTGATCAGCAGAAAAAACCGTGCACCGATGCCGATAAGTTCCATTTTCGGAATTTTCCGCGCCATTAGATAAAGTTGGATGACCGGCCCGGCGGCATTAGCCAGCATTGTGGAGAATCCCCCAAGGACTCCAGCTCCCAAACCGAATCCTCGCGACCCGGCGAGACGGTGAAAAAATTCCGGCCGCATCTTTCGCAACGTTTGCATGGCAACCATCGCCAGCACGCAGACGCCGATCACCCGCCGCGAATCCGCATCAGAAATCCTCCCTAACATCCACCACCCAAGCGCCAAACCCACCAACGCAGGCCCTAACATTTTCCAGACTGGCTGCCATGATCCGTGTTTCAAAAATGCAGGATAGGCCATCAGGTCTGCTGCAATCAACAGTGGCAGTGCCAACCCGACCGATGCCTTTGCTCCGTAGATTTCAGCTAACAAAATCACCGAAACCATCGAAATCCCACTAAAACCCGCCTTCGAAAGCCCGATGCAGAATGCCGCCAGCAAGGCCAAAGCATATATCGAGGGATGCGACAACATTTCCCCACTGACCTTCGGCGGATCGAGTTCGCCGACAAGAAAAATTCAAAGGGTTCTGGGGGGAACACGGCTCTGCAATCCATGCAACTTTCATGATTGGAACTTTGCTACAATCTGTCCATGCTCTGCCTATGCCTACTCTCCTTCGTATTCTGCGGCACACCTTCCGTTTTCCTCTGCAAAGCACCATCTCCCTCACAATGGCGATTCTCTGCACTTCGCTCGTGCTCGTTCTGCCCGGAATCACCATGCGATTCATCGATGTCATCATCGGAAAAAACCGCCCGGATCTCATCCTGCCCACCGCAGCCATTGGGGTCGGTGCGATTCTCGTCCGGCAGTTACTTTTCACCCTGCGCACCTATTTTAACAATTCTCTTGAACTCAAACTAACACATCTTATCCGCGTCGAGCTTTACGACAAGCTTCAGCGCCTACCGGTCAAGTGGTTCGACTCGACTTCATCTGGCGAGATTATGTCCCGCGTCGCCGATGACGTGCCAACGACCAATCGCGTGATTATCGAAGGCGTGGACCAAGCCATCGCAGCGATCTTGCAGTTTATCATCGTCATGAGTTATATGTTCTATCACTCGTGGCAGCTCACCCTTGTGACGTTGGTTCCCCTACCCATCATTGGCGCCATCACTGGCTGGTGGAGCCGCCGCTCGGAACCGCTCTGGGAGGCGTCCTCAGAGGCGACTTCCGCTCTCAACGCGGTGCTCCATGATAATCTATCAGGAATCCGCCAGATCAAAGCTTATACCGTGGAGCCTGAGGCTCTTCGGAGTTTTGATCGCGCTTCAAGGAAGGTCGGAGAAAAACACATGACCGTTATGCGTGGTCAGTCGATGGTCTGGCCCGGCGTCTCTTTCATTGCAGAATCGGGGATCATCCTGATGGTCGCGTTCGGAGCTTACTGGACGCTCAAGGGCCAACTTACCACTGGCACGGTGATCGCATTTATCGCTGCATGGGGATCTCTGTTTGATCCGATCTCACGCATCAATACTTTATCACAAACCTTCACTCGTGGCGTCGTTTCCGCCAAGCGTGTTTTCAAAATTATCGACACCTCGGATGAGACCCATATCACCGAGGGCGAGCGCCCCGTGGAACTCAAAGGCCACGTCCAATTTGAAAGCGTATCCTTTTCCTACTCCGATGAAGCCCCTACGATCAGCGAGCTCACCCTTGAGGCAAAACCTGGCGAGACTGTCGCCCTCGTCGGAGCTACTGGCGCCGGCAAATCCACCATCCTCAATCTCCTCACCCGCTTCTACGAACCTACCGGCGGCCGCATCCTAATCGATGGCCACCCAATAGAAAATCTATCCAAAGAATGGTTGCGCGACCAGCTTGGCTACGTGACTCAAGAAAGCTTTCTATTTAACACCACGTTGCGCGAAAATCTTCAACTCGCAAAACAGGGTGCCAGCGATGATGAAATCTGGGCTGCACTCGAGTCCGCAAACGCTGCCACATTCGTTCGCGCGAGTGCGCAAGGACTCGACACCGTCGCCGGTGAGCGCGGCGTTCGCTTTTCCGGCGGCGAAAAGCAGCGGCTCTCCATTGCCCGCGCGCTGCTAAAAAATCCACCGTTGCTACTACTCGATGAAGCCACCTCCGCGCTCGACAACACCACGGAACGGCTCGTCCAGCAAGCCCTTGAAAATCTTCGCTCTGACCGGACCTGCTTCGTAATTGCGCATCGCCTTTCCACCGTGCAAAAAGCAAATCGCATCTGTGTTCTCGATCATGGCCGCCTCATTGAGCAAGGCACCCACCAAGAACTTATCGCCAACAATGCTTCCTATGCGAAACTCTGCGAGGCCAGTTTCGCCGTCGATCCCCAACCTCACGACTGAGACCGACTATTTGCAATCTAACTATAACACCCTCCTTTCAACTTTTCCCAAATCTCCCCATGGAAACTCTCATCAAACTTCCAGACGCTGCAGCCCCCAGCACCATCGTCGAGGTACTCGCCTCCCTACGAAAAGAACACTTCGAGCCCCGCCACGAAGCCAAAGCTTGGGGTGACTGGATCTATCTGGACAGCTACACCACCGTTATCAGCATTGAATCTAACCGAGGACTTAGCAGTTCTGCCACCATCGAGCACGGCGAAGGCGAAGAAGAAGGTGAGCCCACCACCTCCATCCTCCGCGCCTTCGGTCGCTTGGGATGGCTCGGTGTGGATGGCGATGGGGAATACCCGTTAGCCTGAGTCTTACTTCTGCACTGCGAACTCACAAAACACCATCATGAGAGCCATACCCTTCCTCTGCGCGATATTTCTTTCCGCGTCGACCGCTTTCGCCGTCGATGTACCTAGCCCAGCCAAAAATACCTCTGACAAACTCGTCAGCGCCCTCGTCCATAACGACTACGACGCCTTCATAGCTGATGGTGATACCGCATTCAAAGGACTGAAAAAGGAACAGTTCGAAGCGGTATGCAAACAACTCTCCACAAGATTCAAGGCCGGTCACGAAGTCACCTGGCTCGGCGAATTGAAGCAAAAGGGTTACTCGGTATCCCTTTGGAAATTCACGTTCAAAGACGGCGGCGACGACCTGCTAGGCACCCTCAGCATCAAAGACGGCAAAGTCGCCGGCTACTGGATCAAATAACAGAAAACCACGCGCCGTGAACTTCACAACGCGTGGCTTTCAAATCAGCAACCGATAGATGAAACGAGATTAGTTTCCGCCGAGGGTGGTCGGCTTATACCCCTTGGTCTCGTGGCTTCCCTTGCCGAAGTCGAAACCGAAGATCAGCCAGCATTCGGTGTTAGGCGAGGAGTTAGTGAGACCACCCATGGCGACGAGATCGAGGTGAGTGTTCGAGGTAGGACGCCATTGCACGGATGGTCCGAAGATGGCTTCGGATTTCTCATCGGTGACGTGCGACCATTTTCCTTCTGCACCGACGGAGAAACAGTTATCAATGAGGGTTTTTGAAATACCGCCGGAGACGGCGAACTCGTCGGTGCGTTCACCCCATACTTGGGTTTCGTGGATCAGGTTGATACCCCAGTGCCAGCCTTTGCCGAAGTCGTCGCCGAATAGAATTTTCGACTCGATAACATCGCTACCTTCATGGGCAAAGGCGTATTCGAAATAGAGTGCCGGGTTAAGCGGAATCGCACCCCAATCGGCGAAAGCGTAGCGGAGTTCCACGGCGAACTCGTCCTGTTGCCAGCCCTTGTCGTGCTCGTTGTCGTAGATCGCTTTTTCATAAATATCTAACTGCATGCGATAGGGCAGGCCCATTTCAATCTCCGTCTGCGAGCGCTGGGTGACGCGGCCGCCATCATAGGTTCTCACGCGATACCATTCCTCCACACCGATTTCCCATGGGTCTCTCTGCAAGTGAACGCGGGTGGTGCTGAACCGACGTTGTTTGACCCACTCGGGCTGGCCATAGACCCCGACAGGCTTGTCCTCACTAAAGGCGTAATCCTGCACAAGTAGATCGCTAAAAACCGTGGGATTCGAGGCAGTCTGGGCATGGAGGGAGGCCACGGAAACGGCGGCTAACCCGAAAAGGGCGAGAGATTTTGGGTGGATCATGTGCAGATGAAAACGAATGATTGTGGGGTTTCTTAGAAAATTCCCATCTTTTTTCAGCAGCACGCTTTGTAAATTCTCTGTCAACGACCGGAAGTGCCTTGCCATCACCTATGCCCACCACGAGATTCCTAGTGTTGTGAAAAAGCCAATTTTATTCGCCACTGTGCTCGCGCTCGGCATTCAAGTGGCCAGTGCCTATCAGCTTCACGAGTGGGGCACCTTTACCACGGTGTCTGGATCGGATGGAGTGCTGCTGTCCGGCTTACAGCGCGAGGAGGAACCATTGCCCGCATTCGTTCACTCACATTTCGGATTTGAAAATGGCCAAGAGGCTTCGCAGGAGAAACTCGCGAGCGTGATGAAAACCCAAGGCTACCCGGCTTTCCCATCGCTAACCAAAGGACTCGGAAAGCGTCCAGTCTCCGGTGTCACCGTAAAAATGGAAACTCCCGTAATCTATTTCCACTCGGATAAAGCCTTTCGAGCCAAAGTGAAAGTAGGCTTCGAGGGCGGCACTATCAGCCAATGGTATCCTAACCGAAGCGGCGGAGAAATCCTGCCAGAACCGCCACCTGCGGCCGACCCACAAAAAAATCCGGTCCCGGTAGAACAATGGAGAATCGACTTCGCCCAGCCCTATCGCGGCGGCATCGAGTGGGATGTGAATGTGCTCTCGCTAGAAGAATCCAAGTCCACCCTCACCTTCAAGCCACGTGACTCTATTAACTGGCTGCGTGCCCGCGTTCAGGATGCCAATCTGGTCCGCACAGATTCTGGAGAAATGGAAAACTATCTTTTCTATCGCGGCATCGGCCATTTCACACCCGGTCTGCTTACCACAGTTTCTTCCGATGAAACACTCCATCTGCAAAATCAGGCAGGTGCCGACATCCCGTTCTATCTGGTATTCGAGCGAGACCAGGGTGGGACCTTCACATGGAGCGCCGGGAAAAGTGGATTAAGGAGCGGGGAGACGATTGATCTCGCAAAAGACAAGCTCATGCCCGCTTCAAGCGCGTTTCCGGAGGCCGTCTATCAATCCATCAAAAACGGTCTCGTAGCCTGCGGTCTGCTAGAATCCGAAGCGAATGCGATGGTGCAAACATGGTGGACCAGCTATTTTGAATCCCCCGGTCTCCGCGTTTTCTGGGTCCTTCCCTCTTCCACGACGGAAAAAATTCTGCCACTTACCGTCAGCCCCCAGCCTGAGAAGATCGTTCGCGTCCTCGTCGGCCGCTCCGAAGTGCTCAGGCCCAGTGTGGAAAATGAATGGGTCGCCCAGTCCAAGCTAACAGGTGACAACGCCTACGTCTGGACCTACACCGTGGAACAGGACCGCTTCGGCCTCGCAATCCAGGAACGGGTAAAGGCACTGGGCAACGTGGCCGCGATCACCGGTCGCCACGATTGATCGCCACCGTATTTTCTAACACTCCAATAAGCACTTCCTCCGCGATCGGCGTCGCTTCGTGAAGAAGGACGATATCCCCTGCCCTGAGATGCGGCAAAATCCGTGCGAGCACGTTTTGAGGATTTTTCTCTATGGCATCAAAACCACGGCGGTTCCATGCCATCACTCGTAGCCCGAGCGTGGTAGCGATGGGGTGAGTGAAAAGATTCCGATGGCCGACAGGGGCACGAAACCACCTCGGACGGATCCCTGTGATCTCCATAATCGTTTTCTGACAATCCTCTATTTCACGCCGTATTCGCCACGGGCTCGCACACCAGAAGCTGGCTTGCGGGTGGGTCTGAGTGTGGTTGCCGATCTCGTGGCCACGTCTCAAGACTTCGCGCCCGAGATCCGGATAGGCCCTTACTTTTTCACCGATCATGAAGAAGATCGCCTTGGTCTGATAGCGATCAAGCAAATCTAATAGAAGCGGAGTATCGTGCGGATCGGGCCCATCGTCGATGGTGATAAGAATTCGTGGGTGATCGGTCGTCAGATAGACCGGACCCAGCCACTGGCAATAGGGTGATAGCACCGCCCAACACAAGCCTCCGGCGATTACCATCCCACTCATCATCGCCCATCCCCAACCCAACTTGAAGCCGATGAAGATCGCGATGACATGCAAGCCCGCGACCAACAGAATGCGAATCAGGTTCCCCGAATTCCCCGAAACACACATCATTCGTTGCCATACTAACAAAAGACTACCCGCAAAAGTCATCACCGCTATTGCGATCCATATGTATGAAAAAAAACCGACAATTCCCAGACAGTCCGAATGAAAGACCGCCCACAAAACGGAGAGTGAAAACCATAACTGCCATTGCAAGCACGGGCGCTTCCCGGCGAGGAGGAAAGGCAGGAGATTCAACATCAGAAACGACAGAGGAACTGCTAGTAAAACGCCGGGAATCCGCCCGAGCCAAATCACCAAGTAATCCCCGAGCCCCACCAAAACCGTTAACGGAACAAGGACCGCGAAAACCAAAGTCTCCCCGCGATGCATCGCAGGTTGATCTGTTATTTCCTCTACATCTGCGGCATTGGTTTCCTCCATCCCACCGAACGCACGGAACAGGGTGCTTACCGCGCGATTATGGGAGGTGATCATGAAAAGCAAATAAGAAGTCGCGGCCTAACTGCCGCGTTATCATCCAAAAGGAGAATGGAAGAGGGCGACAATAAGGTCGTCCCTCTTTATTCCCACTCGATGCTGGCGGGGGGCTTGGTGGAGATGTCGTAAAGTACTCGGTTGATTCCCTTGACCTCATTAAGAATGCGATGGCTGGTCTCGCGGAGGAGGACCGCGGGGAGTTCAACCCAATCCGCAGTCATGGCATCTTCGGACACGACGGCTCGAAGGTTGGTGGCCCATTCGTAGCTGCGTTCATCTCCTTTCACGCCGACGGTTTTTACAGGAATGAGACCCGCATACGCCTGCCAGACTCTATCATACCAGCCGTGCTCCTTGAGCTTACCGATGAAAATCGCATCGCACTCACGGATGATCCGAAGGCGTTCAGGGGTCACCTCGCCAGGACACCTCACCGCGAGACCAGGACCTGGAAACGGGTGGCGTTGGAGAATATCCTGCGGGATGCCAAGTGCGGTGCCGAGTTCACGGACTTCGTCTTTAAACAGTTCTGCTAGAGGCTCTAGCACTTTTCCTGCCGCCTGGAGTTCGAGGATTTTGGCGACCCGGTTGTGGTGGGTCTTGATGACAGATGCCTTGGACTTTGCATTTGACGCACTTTCGATCACGTCCGGATAGAGAGTACCCTGGGCAAGTATTTCCGCATCGCCCACCGCGTCCCAGAAAACTTCGATAAACATATTACCGATAATTTTGCGCTTTTTCTCGGGGTCCACTTCACCCGCGAGTGCAGTGAGGAATTTCTCCGAAGCATCGACGGTTTCGATCTCTAAGCCGATGCGCTTGAAATTCTCCTGCACCGTAGCTGCCTCGTCCTTCCGGAGCAGGCCGTTATCGACGAAAATCGCCCGCGTTTTCACGCCCGCTTCTTTCAGCAAAACGGCTAGGACAGTGCTATCCACACCGCCGGACACTCCACAAACGACCTGCTTGTTTCCGACTTTCGCTTGGATATCCGCGATCATCTCACGTTTGAAATCGTCGATCTCGAAGAGCAAAAGGTCGCTGGCGTGATCCAGGAAATTCTTGAGAATCTGCAAGCCCTGGTGGCTATGTGTGACTTCCGGATGAAACTGAATTCCGAAAAATAGATCGTCCCATTGCAGGGAAACCGGCGTGCCGTGTTGGTTAGAAGCAATAACCTTCGCGCCTTCCGGCAGGATTTTCACCGTGTCCGAGTGACTCATCCAGACTTGGGAGCAGGCGGAAACCCCATCGTATAGACCGACACTCGCCGCAGGAAAAAGATCCGCCGGGCCATATTCGCGGCGATTGCTGGCTTCTACGCTACCGCCGAATTTGATATTCAGAAGTTGCATCCCATAACAGACGCCGAGCACCGGGACATTGAAGGCTTTGAGAGCGACGAAATCGAGGTCCGGCGCATCCGCCTCGCTGGTGCTTTTCGGACCTCCTGATAGAATAATAGCGCCGGGTGTCCCAATGTTAGGAAAATCCTCGATGGCGTAAAGCTTTGCAAAAAACCCAAGCTCTCGCACCCGCCGGACGATGAGTTGAGTGTACTGAGAGCCGAAATCGAGAACGGCGACGTGATTGGTTTCGTGCATGTGGGAAAATGGAAGGGTTCACCGCAAAGACGCGGAGGAATAGGTTAGATTTATTGATTAAAAATTATTAGGGTTTTGAAAAAATTCTTCTCTGCGTCCCTTCGCTATCTTTGGGACTTTGCGGATCAAATTTTCTAGCTGAGCTGCTGATAGTTAGTAGGTTCTTCGGTCATGACGATGTCATGAACGTGGCTTTCGCGGAGGCCGCCCGCAGTGATGCGAGTGAAAGTGGCGCGTTCGCGGAGTTCTTGCAGAGTCGATGCGCCCGTGTAGCCCATGCCGGACTTGAGGCCACCCATGAGTTGGAAAATCACGTCGGAAAGTGGGCCTTTGTAAGGGACACGGCCCTCGACTCCTTCGGCGACGAGTTTGCCCGAGCTATTCTGACCGTAGCGATCGCCCGCGCCTTTTTGCATGGCTCCGATCGAACCCATTCCGCGGTAAGTTTTGAAACGGCGACCTTGCGAGTTCACGGTTTGGCCGGGGCTCTCGCGAGTTCCTGCTAGAAGTGAGCCGAGCATCACGAGATCAGCACCAGCAGCGAGGGCTTTCACGATATCGCCCGAGTAACGGATGCCACCATCGGCGATGACTTTCACACCCGCCTCACGGCAAATTCCCGCGACGTTTTGGATCGCCGTGAACTGCGGCATGCCTACCCCGGAAATGACACGCGTCGTGCAGATCGATCCGGGACCCACGCCGACTTTCACCGCGCTGGCTCCAGCGGCGACGAGATCGCGCGCGCCTTGCTCGGTGACGACATTGCCAGCAACCACGGGCACGTTAGAAAGAGCGCGGAGTTGGCTAATCACTTCCATCACGTGGCGAGTGTGGCCGGTGGCGGCATCGATGAAAAGTGCATCGGCCCCTGCATCGATCAGGACACGGCCCCGATCAAGGCAATCCGGGCCGACGCCGACGGCCGCACCGCAACGGAGTTGGCCGTTTTCATCTTTGGCAGCATTGGTAAAAGTGATTCGCTTTTCGATGTCAGATCCGGTGATGAGTCCGGCGAGACGGCCATCCGGATGGACGAGAGGAAGCTTCTCAATGCGGTTTTGATAGAGAATGCGGCGCGCTTCTTCGAGACTTGTGTTAGGCGGTGCGGTGATGAGTTTCTCTCGAGTTGTCATCACATCGGCGACGGTTGCATCGGTCCGATCCAAATAGCGCACGTCACGGCCGGTGACCATGCCTTCGAGAATGCCATTGGCATCGATGACGGGGAATCCCGAGAATCCGTTTTTCGCCATGACCGCGCGGACGTGATCCACGGTGTCTTCCTTGCGGACCGTGTGGGGTTTTTGAATCACTGCGTTTTCCGAACGCTTCACTCGATAGACCATCGCCGCCTGTTCATCAATCGGGCAGGCCCGGTGAATCACCCCCATGCCGCCTTCGCGTGCCAGCGCGATTGCGAGGTCGTGCTCGGAGACGGTGTCCATCGCTGCAGAAACGACGGGTAGGAACAGAGGGATGCCCGAAGTGAGTTGCGTGGAAAGGTCCGCTTCGCCGGGTAAAACCGAGCTTAAAGCCGGAACCAGAAGCACATCGTCAAATGAAAGTCCGAGAGAAATCTCTGCCATGGCGGAGTCAATAGAAGCGACTTTCCCCGCGCAAGCGCGAATCTCCGGGCCTGAAAATTTTCAATCCCGAACCTTGGAATACCGTGCTTTTTCACCGATTCCGTCTTCGTTCCTGCTCTTGATTCTGGTCCGACTCTTTCTTTTGCTCCTGCTGGCGTGCTTGGCCTTGTTGCTGTTGGTGCTGTTCCTCTTGCTGTTGGCGGGCGCGTTCCTGTTGTTGCTGGCGCAGTTCCTGTTGCTGCTGACGAGCTCGATCTTGTTGCTGCGCCATCGCTTCCCTCTGGGCTTCGCGGGCTTGGTCGGCCTGCTGGTTTTCTTGTTCTCGGCGTGCTCGTTCTTGCTGTTGTTGGGCACGCTCTTGCTGTTGCGCCATCGCTATTTTCTGGGCTTCACGAATTTGCTCGGCCCGCTGATTTTCCTGTTCTTGGCGTTCTCGTTCTTGCTGTTGTTGGGCGAGTTGCTGTTGCTGTGCCATCGCATCTTTTTGGGCTTCGCGTGCCTGGATTGCCTGCTGACTTTTCAATGCGTCTTGGCTTACATTTTCGCGCTGCCTGACTTGTTCACGTTGGAGCACCATCGCTTCTTTCTGGGTTTCACGCACTTGCTCGGCCTGCTGTTTTTGCTGATCTTGGCGCAGTTGCTCCTGCTGTTGGAGCGCCCTCTCGTTTTCGCGTCGTGGCATCGATTCCTGTGCTGAACTCTGCGGCGGCAATGCGGGTTGAGGAGGCTGTGCTTGCGGTTCGGGCGGTTGAACCTGCTTTTCTTCGCGCGGTAGTTCAGTTGCCGGAATCGGGCGCTTCATTTCGAGCTGTGGCTTCAAGCGCCACTCAGAAATTTCGTGAGCTTGCGCTGGATCCGATGGTTTCGGCTCTAACTGCACTTGCGGGAGCGGTTCATCTCCCTGTGGCGGATTTTCGATACGATTAAATTCTTGTTTAATTGTTTCAGCATGATCGGAAACTCTAACCACTGGCTTCGGCACATCCCTCCGATCATCGGGGCGCGGCGATCGGTCTGGGGAATTCGCGGCATCATGGGCTTTCTCTGGATTGCGGATTGAAGCTTCCGCCTGCACGCGGTTTTGCTCTAAACGTTCAGCGCGTTGCTGAGTGAAATGTTCACTGCCTCCCATTTGCTGAATGGAGCGATCCGCGATCCTCACATTCTCCTCACGGTTTTTCTTGAAACGATCCACGATCTCAGGACGAAGCGGCTCATTTCGCTCTAGCTCCACCGTGTCCATACGACCTTTGATACGCTTCGGCCTCATCCCTTCGTTCCAACCCGCATCAATGTTAGGCGCAGAGACTAACAGTCGATCACCTTTAATTTGTGGACGCATCCCGATGACGTTGCTACCCGTGCGCGGATGCTGGTCAATTTCTAAACGACAGAAAGGAATCGGGTGGCCAATGCGATCACAGACTTCCCGGTATCGGGGTCCACCGCAAATCACTTGGCGATTCTCGATATGGATGTAGGTAATGTTAGTTGTCTGTTGGAAAAAACTGATGTTATTTGAAACCGGTAAACAGTATTGATAGAGCGGACTTCCAAAGTGGCGAATTTCCACGAAATTGAACCACGAGGCACCGATGCCAAACTGCACGTCCACTGAAGAATCCCAACGAGAGTTCCGGTAGGCGAGAGTTTCTGGGGGCAGAGGTGCCCAGCCGATGTGGCTGCCATTTTCCCGCCATGAAACCCAGCAGGGCGCCCACTCGCTGCCCGGTGCCCATACCCAGCCTCGGCCTCGGACCAAAGCCCATCTACCATAATGATAGGTCGCCCAACCGAAAGGCTCGTCCGAAACCCATGTCCAACCTCGATCGCTACAAATCCAACTCCCCCTTGAATATGGCCGCCAATTCGAATCCCTCACCGCCACCGGTTGCCAGACGTAACCATAGTCCGGTGTTTCAAACCACGAGCCATAGGAAGAAAGTTGATCATAGAACATTCCGTAATCCCCTACCGGTTCCTGTTGCACGTTCGATTGAAACGGCAATGCCTCACGTCCTGCTAGATCACGCTCTTGGTCATTGAGCCTCGCGCCACGTTCTGATAGGTTGGATTGTTTTTCATCAATGCTTGATTGGAGTTGCTCGAGCCGCCCCTCACGGCTGGCTAAGGCCTCTTCACGTTTTCTGACTTCCTCCGCCTTGTTCGCAGAGGCGTCTCCTTGCTGGCGCGCGAGCTCGTCGCGATCATTTTCAATCTGCATGCGGTCGCGCTCAATCGCTTCACGTTCGGAGGCAAGTTTTTGGTCTTCAATTTGCCGCTCCAACTCTTTCTGGCGATCAACCGCTTCACTCGCCTTGCGCTGAAGTTCTTCAAGTTGTTTGGCGGTGTCAGATGATTTTCTCTCACAGGCTGGCACCATCGAGAGAGCCATGACGACAGCGGGGATCAAAAAACGATTTTTCATAGCATTTGGAAGCTTTCGATTCGACGCGAAATCATCAAAAAACATTCAGGCAAATCCTTCAGCACACACCGAGGGTTGGGATTTCAAAAATCACGCGCGGCGGCACCGAACCGCTACCGGGAAGCTCGCGGCGCACCACCTGCGTGCCTAGCAACTGCTCCACCATCCGGTGCTCCATCGCAATCGCCCGCGGGTATTGTTCGAAAACACGTTGTAAGGGATTATGATATTCCTCCATCCGGAATCCCGCCACTGGATCATATTTACACTGACCGAAACAGCCCTCCTTCAAACGCAAGGCCGCCAGCTTGGTCGCCTTCTCGACGAGTGACTGGCATTTTTCGAGCTTCTTCCGCAAGACGACTTCCTGTTTTCCAAAAAAATGGAACAGCAATTTGTCTGGAAAACTTTCCCCGTAATTTTGCTTGAGTTCGCCTAACAAATCGAGAGTGAAACCCACCCCCGCTTGGGGGAAAAGTGCATCCGCCTTATCCGTGAGCCGATAGAAAATCTCAGGCCTTCCCACTTCCGTCCGCGGCACCCGCGTGCGTCCGAGGTAGCCGAGTTTTTTCAGCTCCTCGCACTGTTGTTTCACCGCCATGTAGGAGGCATCCACGCTCCGCGATAAATCACTAACAGAAAGACTGCCTGCGAGCTTTAGCTCCACCAAAACTTTCCGCCACTGCGGTTTGATTAGATCCTGAAATACCGGAAGAAGCATGGCTAACTTCCAGATCCTTAGGAAATCCAATCACGCACGCAACCTGCAATTTCCCGGAATTTCGAGATCGCATTGCGCCAAGTAGAATGACACCGGCGTGCGGATGCTGAATCCGCTTTAGTTAGTCGTTGCGCCAGAAAGAATGACACCCGGATGAAAACACTATCTGGGATCATGAGTCATCAAAGCAAAGAAGAATATCTGGAGA
>JANYEC010000009.1 GCA_025363295.1 Akkermansiaceae bacterium | reverse complement strand
TGAAGTTGAGGAGAAAAAGCAACGCGGCCGGACCTCCTCGAAAGCGGGAAAATCCGGCACAATGAAGAGAGTTGAAATGGCTCGCAACTTCATCAACTCCGCAGTCACCAGAGCCACACAGAGAACCCAGCGATTCATCCGTTGGGTGCCCGTGCGGGTTTACCAGCGAGTTCCCTGGAGCGATCGCTCGCTTACACCAACTCTGGACCCTGCAAACCTGAGAGTTTTCCACACCGATCAGTTGAGAGACAAGTCGTTCAAAGCCCTTGCGTCTGGTCAGAGAGCATTTTTCCCGGAGAGACTCCATGTACACGCTTGAAGACTTTGGAAAAGTGATAGGGATCGCTGAAGCCCACCGCTTGACCCGCCTGAGCCACGCCGTAGCCCCCACGCATAATCAGGCTCGCAGCATGCTGGGTTTTTAGTCGCGTCAATACTTGCAAGGGTCTCTCTCCAGCAAATCGGCTGAAGAGTCGCGCGAGGTAACCCGGATTTAGGTGGCAGCGATCCGCAATCTGTGCGACAGAATTTAGTTCTAAATAGTGTTCGTGGATAAATGCTTTGCATCGTGAAAATGTCTGCCTGCCACTCGAAAGGCTGTTGTTGCCCACCCAAGCATCAATCTCGATGCGGCGTAAGATTAGTTCTAGCAAGCGAGTTCCGATATCCCGCGCCGCCTCGGCGTCTAATCCCGCGCAATTGAGCATTTGATCAAACAGATCTTGGAGCCACCTCAATTCCTGAACATAAAGCACCTGGCAATTCGCCAGTCCACATTTGTCGATACTCGCGGCTGCGGACCCACCACTGAAATTGATGAAATACTTCGTCAGATCGCGCCCTTTCCCGGCTTCGAGGCAATAGGGAGTGTGAGGTCCGTAAGCGAAGAGTGCCCCTGGTCTCAATACCTCCACCCGGCCCTTGTGGCGAAGAGTCCATGCTCCACCAACGATGAATTCAACCGCATTATAATCAAAGCCCTGGCGTTCCATTCGGTAATGTGGAGCGCAAATTTCTCGCCCAGCGCAAACGAGCTTCACTCCGTTATGGCGGGGTGGATTCAAGTCGAGAAATAGGTATTTTGCGTCTCGCGTCTCGTTTGAGATGAACGCCGGGATTTCAACTTCAGATTTCATTGCAAGAGGTGAGATATTGACATGATTAGGTCAGTTCAAGCCATTCCACTTTGGCGCGGTTTCTGTATTTTACCAGAGTTACTAAAAACCTATGTCTCCCCGTCCTCTAGGGAAAACCAATTTGTCCGTCCCGCCCGTGATTTTTGGCACGAGCTGTCTCGGCAATTTATATGAAGTCGTTCCCGATGGCACTAAGCTAGCGATCATCGAGGAAATCTTCAATCACTCGGCGTCGCCAGTTGTGTTAGATTCTGCGGGCAAATACGGCGCTGGGCTGGCGCTGGAGGTCATCGGGAACTCGCTTCGCAAACTGGGTGTGCCTCCTTCGCAGGTCGTTATTAGCAACAAGCTAGGCTGGTATCGCGTGCCATTGCGCGGGCCAGAACCTACTTTTGAACGCGGCGTGTGGGCGGGAATCGGTCACGACGCAGAATCCCGTATCAGTTACGAAGGAATTCTGCAGTGCTACGAACAAGGCAATGAGCTACTCGGTCACGGTTACACATCCCAAATTGTTTCCGTTCACGATCCCGATGAATACCTCGCTGCGGCAAAAAATCCCAACGAACGAAAAAGTCGTTTCGACGATGTGCTGAGCGCCTACCGGGCCTTATTTGAATTGAAGCAAAAGGGAATGGTTCGCGCTGTGGGTATTGGTTCAAAGGACTGGCGGGTGATCCGTGAAATTTCACAGCACGTCGCGCTCGATTGGGTAATGCTCGCTTGCTGTCTAACGGTTTATTCGCACCCACCGGAATTGTTGGAGTTTATCGCCTCTCTTCACTCGCGAGGCGTCGGCATTATCAACTCGGCGGTATTCAATGCAGGATTCCTGACTGGCGGAGAGTGGTTCGACTATCGAAAACCCGATCCGTTGAAGGAAGCGGCGCTATTTGACTGGCGTGATAGGTTCCTCGGCGTCTGCAAAAATTTTGGTGTTAAGCCCGCCGATGTTTGCGTGCAATTTGGTCTAGCCCTACCGGGTGTGATTTCCGTGGCATTAAACACTGGGAAAGCCGATCGCATCAGAGAAAACGTCGCCACCGCAACGAATGCAATCCCCGTCGAGCTCTGGCATACATTGAAGGATGAGAGATTGATCGCGATAGATTACCCGATTGGTATCGAATGATTTTAGAACTAACAAATAATAACGATGAGTCATCTACTTAAAATCAGTAAATTCACCCTTGGCGTGGGTGATCGATTCGCCCATCAGGCGGCGGCGCAGCTTCAAGCGTGTATCCTTGCATCCGAGCACGGGGTTGAAGTATGCCCTACATGGAATAAATCTAACCGGGAGCACATGATTGTCGGTTCCCAGCCGACAAGTGTGAGAGTAGCGGCAGATGCAGCCGTGAAGGACGCCGGCTGGAAGCTGCCTTATTATGTGGATGCAGATCACATCGGCCTGAAGACAGTGGACGGGTTTCTGACAGTATCTGATTTCTTCACCATTGATGTCGCTGATTATATTGGTAAGCCCGCTGGATCGGATGCAGTCAAGGCATTTGCTAACAGACATCCCGAACTTGTAGGAAATCTTCAGCTTGCGGGGATCGACCGTCCCTTTGAGATTTCACGTGCGGAAGTGGAGCGCATCGCAAGTAAGTATCTGCTCGCGGTGGAGGAAGCAGGGAAAGTATATCGGCATATTTCCGAGGCAAAAGGAGATGTGCCATTCGTCACGGAAGTTTCGATGGACGAGACTGACTCGCCTCAGACGCCGCCAGAGTTGCTCGTCATCCTCGCAGCGATTGCGGACGAGAAGATTCCCGTCCAGACCATTGCTCCAAAGTTCACTGGCCGATTCAACAAGGGCGTGGATTATGTTGGCGACGTCGCGCGGTTTGAGCAGGAATTCAATGAGGACTTGTGCGTCATTGCGCACGCGATCAGCCACTACGGTTTACCGGAAACGCTGAAACTCAGTGTCCATTCAGGCAGTGATAAATTTTCGATCTATCCGGCGATCCGCCGCGCTCTGGCCAAACATGGCTGCGGTGTGCATGTGAAAACGGCGGGCACGACTTGGCTGGAAGAAGTCATCGGCCTCGCTGAACATGGTGGGGAAGGGTTGAAGTTGGCCAAGGAAATCTACGCCGAGGCGCTTGCGCATATTGATGAACTCTGTGCACCCTATGCCACGGTGATTGACATTGATCGCGCAAAACTGCCGCCCGCTTCGGACGTCAATGCATGGTCCAGCGAACAATTCGTTCGGGCGCTTCGTCACAATCAGGCCGATCCGTTGTTTAACGTGAATTTGCGGCAATTGCTCCACGTCGGCTTCAAGGTAGCTGCGAAAATGGGAGAACGGTATTTAAAGCTTCTCGAAGAATGTGAGGCATCGGTATCACGCAACGTGACAGGAAATCTCTTTGAGCGGCACATCATGCCGCTGTTTCTCGACAAATGAAGATCGATTCACATCATCATTTCTGGAGTTACGATCCGCTCGAATACGACTGGATTGATGACACCATGCAGCCGCTTCGCCGCGACTTTTTGCCTGAAGATTTGCGCACAGAAATAGCAAGTGCGGGCGTGGACGGTGTGGTTTCGGTTCAGGCCAGGCAGAGTCTAATTGAAACGGAGTGGCTACTTGGCTTCGCGGATCAGGAGGATTTTATCAAGGGCGTAGTCGGCTGGGTGGAATTGAGTTCACCTAACGTTAGTGCGGAGTTAGAACGCTTCGCGGCGAACCCGAAACTAAAATCTATCCGCCATGTTGTGCAAGGCGAGCTGGATGATGACTTTATCTTGCGTGCAGATTTCAATCGTGGAATCGACGAGTTGAAGAAATTCGACCTCGCGTATGACATTTTGATTTTTGAGCGGCATCTCCCGCAAACGATCCGTTTTGTGGACAATCATCCGAGTCAACGATTCATCCTCGACCACATCGCCAAACCGCGAATCAAGGATGACGTCTTTGAACCATGGAACACGCATTTCCGCGAGCTGGCGAAGCGGCCGAATGTCTATTGTAAGGCTTCGGGCATGGTGACTGAGGCGGATTATGGGAAATGGACCGAGGGACAGTTAGAGCCCTATTTTGGAGCCGCTTTGGAGGCCTTCGGCCCGGAACGGCTGATCTTTGGCTCGGATTGGCCGGTTTGTCTTCTCGCGTGTGATTACGCACCCTGGCACAAACTGGTTTCCCGTTGGATCAACAAACTTTCTTCTGCTGAACAGTCCCGCATCCTCGGCGGCACGGCCATCGAAGCTTATCAATTATGAATGCACTTGTGATTACCGAAGCTGGCAAGACCGGCTACATCGAACTTCCGCAACCTAATCCCATGCCGGGTGAGGTTTTATTGCACGTTAAACGCCTCGGCTTCTGCGGCACAGATTTGAACACGTTTCGTGGTTTCAATCCACTCGTCACCTATCCGCGTATCCCGGGTCATGAAATTGGCGCAGTCATCGCGGCGGTGACAGAGGGCGTGCCATCACAGTTCGAGGTTGGCATGGAAACTACCTTGTTACCCTACACGACGTGCGGTAACTGTTCGTCGTGTCGTAGCGGACGCGTCAACGTATGCCGCAATAATCAGACGCTTGGAGTGCAGCGCGACGGTGCTTTCACCGATTTCATTACCGTGCCGTGGCAAAAGCTCATGCGCTCGGAAAAACTATCGCTCGTCGAGCACACTCTGATCGAGCCGCTTAGTGTGGGCTTTCACGCGGTTGAGCGTGGGCGTGTTACCCCCGCCGATACAGTTCTAGTGTTTGGTTGCGGGATGATAGGCTTAGGCGCGATCGCCGGCGCTGCATTGTTGCGCGGTGCGCGCGTCATCGCAGTGGACGTGGATGACGCGAAGCTTTTGCTCGCGAAAAAAGCGGGTGCGGTGGAAACGATCAATTCTCAAGCCGAAAACCTGCACGAGAAATTGCAGGCACTCACGAATGGAGATGGGCCGAACGTGGTCATCGAGGCAGTCGGCTTGCCATCAACATTCCGCGCGGCGGTGGACGAGGTGGGTTTCGCGGGTCGCGTCGTTTATATCGGTTATGCCAAGGAAGCAGTGAGCTATGAAACAAAGTATTTTGTGATGAAAGAGCTCGATATTATGGGCTCGCGAAACGCCACGGCACAGAATTTTGCTGACGTCATCATGGTGTTAGAGTCTGGACGTTATCCGGTGGCGGAGACCATCACTCAGATCGTGCCGTTCTCTGAAGCAGGTGCGGCACTCGCAGCCTGGGCGGCTAATCCGGGCATCGTGACAAAGATCCACGTGGAGTTATGATTGCAATCATCAATTTTGATTATCTAACATAAATTAACTATTAATACTATACACGATTATGCTAAAAGGTATCGCCCCCTGTATCAGCCCCGACTTGTTAAAAATGCTCAGCGAAATGGGCCATGGCGACGAGTTCGTGCTTGCTGACGCACATTTCCCAGGCCATGCCACGAACCCCCGTGTGCTGCGGGCGGACGGCGTAGGCATCGTTGCACTGCTCGATGGGATTCTACCTATCTTTGAACTGGATTCATATACTCCGCCGCTGGCAATGATGGCGGCTGTGGCGGGCGACCAGCTCGACTCGAATGTCGAGGGTGCCTACATGGAGGCCATTCGCCGTCACGAACCTAACGCCAAAGCGCCCGAGCGGGTAGAACGGTTTGCTTTTTATGAGCGGGCGGCAAAGGCATTTGCCGTAGTAATGACTGGCGAGACCGCCAAATATGGCAATATCATTTTGAAGAAGGGTGTTTCACCTTGTTGATGTCTGATTCGAAGTTGGATCTATCAATTTCTGGGATCGTCCGCAAACAATCGCGTGAAGTCAATTTTTGGGCAACTTGGTGACGAGTGCTTGCCTGCTTTTTGTTTTGGGGCCGTCCAATGGCTGTCTGTCCAAGTATCATGCCCAGATTCGTTTATTCGGGTTTAAGTCGACGCTGCAGGCAGATTGGCGTCGTAGCTACTGGCCCAAAGTCACGTGTAGAAGGGGAGCAGTGATTGCGGATTGTAGGGAAACGACTCAATAGTTCGATTTTTTTTGCCATAATGACGTAAAAACACCCACGATGGACGCAATTCCCCCCTGTGAAGGGTGAATTCAATATAGTTAAACCATTGCATACAAATGACCGATGCTGCGAAGCAGTTGCTGATCGTCCGTCATTTAAACCCACAGTTATGAAAATTTTTGGAAAAATCACCGTCTTTCTCGGTGCTCTCGTGGCGACGAATAGTTCTTTTTTGATCGCAGCGGAGAATCACGAAAATCCCCCAATCGTGCAGCATTTTGAACTTCTCCAAGGCCAATTTCCGCCACTGGAGAGCGATCTTGTTGGAGGATTTGCGTTTGCAGACAAGAATATGCTGGTCGTCGGCGGTCGTGCGGCAGCAGAAGATCCGGCGCTTGCAGTGTGGACTTTGCCGATGAATGGAAGTGGGGCGGTCTGGAAACGAACCGAAGTGGTTGTTCCCGCTTGGAGCGCTGCCGCCCGCTGGGGCAGTTTGATGGTATGTGCCGGGGGGGTCGTGGATGGCCGCCCGACCGACCGGGCGAGTAAACTGATCATCAGCGGCGACAAGGTCGTATTGGAAGATTTACCGAAACTGCCAAAGCCAATTGCTGGTGCGGGGGCGGCGGTGATTGGAAGCAAGCTGTTAGTTTTCGGTGGCTTGTCATCGGTTGAGCCGCAGGTATTTGAAAACTCCGTCTGGACTCTTGATTTGGAAGATGCTGGGGCGCTTTGGCATGCTGCCACGCCACTGCCGGGACCGGGCCGGGCATTTGCCGCCGTCACCACCCAGTATGACGCTCTGTGCGTATTTGGTGGTCTCGTTGCAGGTAGTGACGGTGCAGCAAGCTCGGTTTCCCGCGATGCTTGGTTGTTCCGCTTGAAGCCGCCGGAAGGCTCGTTGCGCGAAGGATGGACGCGGGTTGCGGACCTGCTGCGGGCCTGCGTGGGAGGTGTCGCTTTTCCAGTGGGTCAGTCGGCCGTAGCACTCGCCGGTGGTAGTGAAAACGTCCCCGGCAATCTATTTCCCAGAGCCGAGGAACTAGCCGGTGGTGTGCCGACTTTATTTCATACCATCACCGATGCGTGGTGTGATTTTAATCAGCCACTTGGCCTGCGTGGGGTGCTGGCGGTGCCGCAGCCCCCGGGAATAGAAAGCAAGTTCATGCTACTGGGTGTTAGGCCTGGGGCTAGTCAAGTTAGCCTTGATGAGTTTAAAATCGTCCGCACTGCTAGCAGCCTATCATGGGTGGACTACACGGTCATCGCCTGTTATTTCATGTTCATCGCTGCGATTGGAATTATCGCTTCCCGTCATCAAAAATCGAGTGAGGACTTTTCATTGGCGGGCCGGAATGTGCCGTGGTGGGTTGCGGGAATCAGTATGTTTGCAACCGGTGCGAGTGCAATCAGCTTTATGGCTATTCCAGCGCTGGCGTTTTCATCTAACCTCGTCTTTCTCTTTCCGATTATCGTTTATGTTCTCGCCTACTATGTTCAGTCTCGATTAATCTTCCCGCTGCTTCGGCGGATGGAAATCACCTCGACTTACGAATATCTTGAGCGCCGCTTCAACCGCACACTGCGCCTTATCGCCAGTGCACAATGTATCGTTTTCCAGACCTTTGGTCGTGCAAGTGTGGTGCTCGTTTTACCGGCTCTGGCGATCTCTGCCACGACCGGTATTAGTGTATATATCAGCGTGGTATTAATGTGGGCAGTTACGACGCTTTACACTGCCTTCGGTGGTTTTCAGGCAGTGGTTTACACCGATGTGTTTCAAGGGCTGTTGAAATTTTTTGCCCCACTGTGCATGATCGGCGTTTGCATCTACGCGATTCCGGGAGGGGCTCGTGAGTTTGTGAAAATTGGACTCGCTCACCATAAATTCGACTTTGCGCTGATGACCTGGGACCCTACTTTACCTGCAGTGTGGATTCTATTTGTGGCCACCTTCATGGCAGGCACCATCGTTCAAGCGGGGGATCAACCGACAATCCAACGGGTGTTTTCCTCACCGGAGAAGGAGGTGCGCCGCGTCGCCGCGATGAGTGCCGGTTGTGGCATTTTAATCTCGGTAGTGACTAACGTGCTTGGGCTTGCGATCTTCGGTTATTTTCATGCACATCCAGCCCTGCTCGATCCACTCGCACAGAATGACAAGATCGTGCCGTTGTTCGTCATCCAGGCGCTCCCGCACGGCTTTGTGGGAATGGTCATCGCTGCGATTTTCGCCTCTGCCATGACGACCGTCGCCAGTAGTATGAACAGCTCGGCCACAGTGTTTACGGAGGATTTTTATGTGCGCTTTAAGCCAGAGGCGACCGACAAACAGAAAGTGTTTGTCTTGCGACTTACCTCAACGATCGTGGGTATATTAGCATTGGGAATTGCGCTGGTGCTCGCTACTTTGAATCTCAAGTCGCTGATGATGACCTGGTCGGTGATTAGCGCGTTACTCGGTGGTGGCATAGTGGGGGTATATTCGCTGGGAATGTTCACCCGCCGAGCTAACGGCTTTGGCGCGGTGGCGGGTGCGGTCATTAGCGTTATTGTCACTGCTTGGGTGAAATTTTACACTCCACTACACTGGCAGACTTTGATCCCCATCGCGATTCTGTCATGCATGGTATCAGGCTATTTCTTCAGCCTGTTTTCCAAACAAGGAAAGGATTTGGCAGGCTTGACGATTTTCACTCCTAAAGAGTCTTGAGCCCCATGACTAACGTCGAATTTACCGAGTGGCTTGCGAAACAGGGTGTGACTCTTCATGCGAGAATCAATCAATATGCTGCGGATCGTTTCAATCTTCGAATCAACGAAGCGAGGAAGCCATTTGATGGGAATCCTCTTGAAATTGATTTGTGTGGATCAAGGTGGAATGTCGTAGTGCTCGCTGAGAAATTGGCTAGCGATGCCTCGGCCATGGAATTCGAAGTTAGGTTTCGCTGCGAAGCTGGCGCCATCAGTCATGCGGCGCTTTCGGTGGATCTTGATGTTTCCGGTTGGAGCACGGATAATTATGTATTAATGCCTGCCGCTGCCTATAATGGAAATCGTTTCCTTTCTCGCCGTATTCCCTATTCCCCGAAGTTATGGTTTGTGGATGATATCGGCGCGGAGAAGCCGATAATCGTCACCGACATTCCGAGGCTCAATCTTTCAGTTGGGCCATCGCGCATTCAGGAGCGAAGTGGCAGCATGGCACTGCCGTCCATCGGTTATCATGCACCGGCTTGCGGGCGCTCTTTGTGGCTTCTAACGGATCAGGGGAATTCACTCGGTGACTATGGTATCAACATCGAGGAAAACCATGATCGCAGTCGTGCTACCCTATCTCTCACCACGCCACTGGTGAGAGAATTATACAGTTACCGGGTATGCGATATGCAGGCGCCGTCGGTGGATGTACCCATGGATTTTAAGGCGGGCGATGAAGTTTGCATCGTAATGCGAGTTTATGGTTTCGCTGCCAAGGAATTACAGATGCTCTTTGATAAATATGCAGAAATTCGTGAGCCTGCGGTCACGGTTCCTCGCAAAGTTCTTCCGTTCTCGGCTTGCATGACGCAGCAAGAGGAGAAATTCAATCGAGATAATTTTGTTTCAGAGCATGGCTATTACTCAGTTGGCCCGCGTCAGAATTTTCTCCAAGACTGGCAGATCGGCTGGACCGGTGGCATGATCAGTACTTATCCGCTGCTCTTCGCTGGCAATGAAAAAACACGCGCCAACGTGCTGCGCAACTTTGATTGGTTGTTTCCTAACGGCATTAGCCCATCCGGTTTTTTCTGGGATTGCGGGGCGAACGGCACCGAGTGGTTAGGTGGCGACATCCGCAAGCCACACACCATCAATTGGCACCTGATCCGCAAGAGCGCTGACGCTATTTTTTTCATCATCAAGCAGTTCATGCTAATGGAAAAAATCGGCATCGATGTGAAGCCCGCGTGGCGTGATGGAGTACGTAGCACTTGTGATTCATTCGTAAAACTCTGGCGCGAAAACGGACAGTTTGGGCAGTTCGTAGATTCGCTAACAGGCGAGATTCGCGTGGGTGGATCGACCAGCGCGGCGATCGCCCCGGCGGCGCTCATGCTCGCGGCAAATTGGTTCGACAGGCCCGACTATCAGGAAGTCGCAGAGCAGTCGGCGGAGTATCTCTATCAAACATTCACGCGCAAGGGCATCAGTTGTGGTGGTCCCGGTGACGCATTGCAAAACCCAGATTCTGAATCGTGGTCGGCGCTCATCGAATCCTACGTCGCGCTGCATGAGGCCACTGCCGATGTGAAATGGCTGACGCGGGCAGGCGAGGTGACACGACAATTTTCAACTTGGGTAGTTTCATATGATTTTAAATTTCCCTCGGACTCGATGTTCGGTAAGGCGGGCATCCAAACTAAAGGCTCGGTTTATGCGAACACGCAGAACAAGCATTCAGCTCCTGGGCTTTGCACGCTCTCGGGGTTGGGTCTGCTGAAATTGTTCCGCGCCACTGGCGACCGCTTCGCGCTCGATCTGCTGCATGACATCGCCAGCGGCCTGCCACAATACCTGCCGCATCCGCTTAATCCGCTCGGCGACGCAAACCCCGGCCACATGTGTGAGCGAGTGAACATGACGGACTGGGAGGGGCCCGAGCGAATTGGCGAGACGCTACGCATGACCACTTGGGCGGAAACCTCGCTGATGCTTACTACTATTGAAATCCCCGGACTATACGTGCAGCCGGATCGCTCCCTGGTTGTTGCCTTCGATCACATCAATGCGGAAATTGTTTCCGACAATCATACCGAATTGGTTGTCAGGCTTATCAATCCAACTCTCGCCTCCGCAGTCGTTAGGGTGTTAGCCGAGAGCGCCAAGGAAGCCGGAAGTCCCTTGCCAGAAAATATTCTGTTCGAATGTCCCACGGTCGAATTGAGAGTAGGCGAAGAAAAATTGGTTTCGTTTCCAAAACTTATCTCATAACTGTCTGAAGTTATGATCTCTCCAATGATCTGTAATTAAAAAATTCAGCTTAATGATTTATAATAATCCAATTATTCCCGGCTTTTATCCCGACCCCAGTGTGTGTCGTGTTGGTGAGGATTATTACCTCGTTAACAGTACTTTTGAATACTTCCCTGGAGTTCCCATCTGGCACAGCCGCGATTTGATTCACTGGCAGCAGATCGGCCATGTCCTCACGCGCCACTCGCAACTCGAACTCGACGGCGTGAAATGTTCCGACGGCATTTACGCACCGACTATCCGGTTTCACGAAGGAGTGTTTTATATAATCACGACTTGGGTCAGTGCCGGGGTGTATCGGAATTTTTATGTCACGGCGACGAATCCTGCCGGGCCTTGGAGCGATCCGGTCTGGTATGACCAAAACGGGATTGATCCCTCGCTGTTCTTTGATGAAGACGGGAAAGTCTATTTTCAGTCTAACCGTGGCACGACGTTTGCGATGGAGCGTGCGATCTATCAGAGTGAGATCGATATCGCAAGCGGCAGGCGTTTGACCGAGCCCGCCTTAATTTGGCGAGGCAGTGGCGGCAGTTACGTCGAAGGGCCGCACGTTTACAAACGCGATGGCTGGTATTATCTGCTCACGGCAGAAGGTGGCACGAGCTATGGGCACATGGTGGCGATATCAAGGAGCCGGAGTGTTTGGGGGCCCTACGAATCTTGTCCGCATAATCCGATTCTCTCGAATCGCCACGCATACGAAGAGATCCACGGCACGGGCCATGCTGATCTGGTGGAAGCGTCCAACGGCTCGTGGTGGATGGTTCATCTAGCATTCCGTAAAACCGTTGGCGACATCCATACGCTCGGCAGGGAGACTTGTCTTGCACCGGTTGAGTGGATCGAAGGTTGGCCGATGGTGAACCGTACGGGCACCAACTCTATTGTGGTAGATGTTAGTTCTCTACCGATTCAACCATGGTCGCAAACGTTAGAACTCGATGATTTCGATGCAGATACGTTGGGAATGCAGTGGATTCATCTTCGCAATCCGGAGCTGAAGAATTATTCACTATCGGAAAGGAAGGGTTTTCTGCGTCTTCGCGGATCAGATAAGAGTCTTTCTGATATTGCGTCACCGACATTGGTGGCGAGGCGGCAGCAGCATTTTGATTTCACTGCGACAACGAGCCTCGAATTTGACCCGCTAAATCCAAATGAGGAAGCCGGAATGACATTGCTGATGACGAATGAGCATCACTACGATTTTTTTGTTACTTCTCGCAAGGGTCAACGGGTGTTAGTTGTCAAATATAGCCTCGAACTTATCCATCAAACTGCAGCGGAAATTCCGCTTGCGCCAGGGGCTGTGCAGTTGCGTATCACAGGCACAAAGGAGCTCTACCATTTTTTGTTTTCGCAGGGAGACGGGAATTTTTGCGAGGTGGCGAGGGTCAACACTCGTTATCTTGGAACGGAAGTCACCAGCGGCTACAACGGCGTAGTGATAGGGCTCTATTCCACAGGGAACGAACAACAATCTATCAGTCAAGCTGATTTCGATTGGTTTAAGTATCAGCCTGATTCAAATATTTAATACGATGAACACCCTTCGCAATCCCATCCTCACGGGCTTCAACCCTGACCCGTCCATCTGCCGCGTCGGCGACGATTATTATATTGCTACTTCGACCTTCGAGTGGTTTCCCGGCGTACAGATTCATCATTCTCGTGATCTCGTGAACTGGCGGCTGCTCGGTCGCGCACTTGATCGCGTCTCTCAGCTGGACATGAAGGGCTGCCAGAATTCTGGCGGCGTATGGGCTCCGTGCCTGACACATGCTGACGGGAAATTCTGGTTAATTTATACTAACGTCCGCCACCACATGGGTGGAGTCGTGATGGACACACCAAACTATCTTGCCACCGCTGACTGCATCGAGGGGCCGTGGAGCGAACCGATTTTCCTTAACTCTAGCGGTTTTGATCCAAGCCTATTTCATGATGACGGCGGTCGGAAATACATCGTACAGATGCAAATGGGCGAAGCATTCACCCCCGTTCGTTTCGATGGTATCATCCTGCAAGAGTTCAATGGGCAAAAAATGTGTTTGGTCGGGAAGCCAGTAAAAATTTGGACTGGCAGCGCCATTGGCCTAACGGAAGGGCCACATCTGCTCAAAAAGGACGGCTGGTATTATCTAATCACCGCTGAAGGCGGAACTGCAATGCGCCACGCGATTAGCGTTTGCCGCAGTAGAAATCTGATAGGTCCATATGAACTGCATCCGCAGAATCCGGTGCTCACCTCATTTCAGAAGGATCATCTGAATCTCAAGTCCGCTGGGCACGGTTGCTTTGTTGAAACCTTGGCGGGCGAGTGGTTTACCGTGCATCTTTGCCATCGGCCACTTCAGCGGACAGCGCGCCTTGTAATGGATCGCGAGGAAAATAAATCAGCTCCCCTCGGCCGCGAGACTTGCCTACAAAAACTTCGCTGGGATGAGGACCAATGGCCTAGGCTGGCGCACGGGGACAACTCGCCACGCGACACCGCAGAGGTGGACCTGCCGTTGAATCCGTGGCCAGGGGATGTGCTCCGCGACGATTTTGATGGGCCGGGGCTCAACCCCCATTTCCAAACACTCCGCGAACCGATCGCCCCTGACTGGTGCTCACTAACCAAGTGCGCGGGCCGGTTGAGTCTCAGGGGGCGTGACTCGCTCGCGTCCTGTTTCGACCAAAGTCTCGTCGCGCGACGCCTCCAACATTTCAAGGCAACTGCGGAGACCTGCGTTGCATTCAAACCGGAAAACTTTAAGCAGGCCGCCGGTCTAATCGCTTATTACGATCGGTTGCATTATCATTATTTTCGCATCACTTCCGCCGGTGAAGGTAAGATTAAGTTAGGTGTGATTTCATCCGAGAATACGAAAGTCAGTCGCTACGAAGTGATTGAATTGCCTCTTGATGCCGGTGAGAAGATCTACATTCGAATGGAGAATGACTTTGACCAGCTTCGTTTTTCATGGTCGCTCGACGGTGAAAGATGGAACGAGGTGGATCGAGTGTTCGAAGCGACCATGCTTGGCGACTGGGTGTCACCGCACAGTAATTTCACTGGAACCTTCTGGGGCATGTGCTGTCAAGATGTGGGCTATCGCTCGATTTGGGCTGAGTTTGATTACTTCGATTACCAACCAACGTAATGCATATCTATCAGTATCATAAATTGGGAACAATGCCGTGCGAGCTGCCCCGAAGGTAGCCCCAATCGCGGTATCTACGATCCCGGCAGGCGCGACTTAATATCATTACAATTCCTAATTTACTTAAATCACCGATGATGAAATCACTATTTTACTTATTTATTCCTTTTACATGCGCTACCCTGCCGCTTTCCGCAGCTGGCCAATTTGATCCTGCGCTTTCCCCTTTTAAGGACAAAGCTGCTGATTCATATTCGAATTCCACTACGGACGATGGCAAACCGAATGTCTTGCTTTGGGGTTTAGCTCCTTTGAACGACTTTGGCTCCCGCGAAGTCAAGTTAGATCAGACGGGCGTCCGGCAGCTTTCGCAAATTCCTGCGCCAGGAGTGCATCCGCGCATCCTTTTTGGACCAGACGATCTGCCCGCCGTTCGGGCTCGCATCAAAAACACCCGCTGTGGTCAGGAGGCGTGGAAAAACATTCTCGGGTGGACTCATTCGATGAAGGGCACCTACGATGACTCTGCTGACTATGCAAAGCCCGATTTATATAAAGGTAGCTATCAAGGGTTCCACGGGCGGATTCCTGTGTTTCGGTTAAATGCGGATCGTGGCAAGGGTGGTTATAATCACAATCCTGCCGTCGCAGCCTTTTACGATTCGCTAATTAAAGGCACGGCCACCGATTTTCCAGCGTTCTATTGGAACACCCTCTCGCTGGAAGCCTTTCGCTGCCTCATCGACAACGACGCAGACGGGGCTAAACGCTGCGCCGCTGCCACCGTTAACTGTTTGAAAATTGATCAACTCAAAAGGGACGCCGAGCGCATTAAGAAAAAATCCGCTAAACCGATAGAGGAGCCGATTGGTAGGTTCCAACTCGCCTTTGCCTACGACTATCTTTATCTTTGGCTAACACCCACGCAGAAAAAATTGATCCACGACGAACTCGCTGAAAGCACTTGGTCGCACGACAATTATGGCACCTTCAACACTGCGGAAAGCTCTCGTAGCAACTGGGCCACTTTCTCTTATTGGCTCTACGAGGTCCTCGCCATTGAGGGCGAAGCTGGCTTCAACGACCTCAAAGTGCGCGGCATGTATCGCGGTTGGCGAAATCTGTTTACCTATGGCTGGTTTCAATCCGGTGCCACTTTCGAGGGTGAAGCAAAAAATCAGCTCGGCATGGACGGTGTCATCCTCTTTGCCATGCGCGATAAAGCCTATGGCTTTGAGAATCTTTGTGGGCATCCATATCTTCAGGCTTATGCCAAGAAATTTCTACCACACAGTAGCAATCCTATGCTCACCGGTTTCCACAAATACGATCTTCTAGGGGGGAGTCGCAGCGCGAAAGGTGGCTTTGCGCCGATGGATTCGCTCGGTCTCAAGTTCATGTTTCCCGATGACAAGGTCATCGACTGGTATTACCGCCAAGCTATACACGAGGACTATTCTGGAGTGCCGGATCGTCCTGACGGTTATTTCAACGCTCTCCTTTTCTATGCTATTTTTGCAACGGATTTTAATCCTACTAACAATGATCCAGCGAAGCTCCAACTCGGGAACACATTTTTCTGCGGTGAGCGCGCCCTTATGATGACCCGTAGTGGTTGGGACAAAGACGCCACGCAACTCAACATGCACACCCGCCAGGCGAATGGCGGGCACCCTTTTGCCGACCGCAACGCAATCATGGTCGCCGGTGCCGGTCGCATCTGGTCGCCAAATGGTTATGCCTCGTTTCGCACCACCGAAAACAGTGTGGTCTCAATCGATGGTCAGTCGCAGAGCGAAATTGTACCCGGCCGTTGTGTGGATTTTGTTGATCAACCTTTAGCCTCATTTATGGTTGGCGATGCTAAATATGCTTGGGATTGGAATTGGAAACGCCTTGAAAAAAAACCCGGCTTCTACTCTGCGCCTGACGTGGAAGCAGGGAAGATTGCGGTTCCCGCTGGCTACGAGCCTGTTAAGGAAACAGTGAATGATTTTGCCTTTACTAAACTTCCTTACGCCTATCTAACGGTCCCGCATTTCCAATATCCACATTGGATTCTGCCCAAGGGGGCGCTCTCTCCCTATGTCCGTAAGTCGGCTTTCCCGGTCGTTCGTGCCTTTCGCACCGCTGGACTCGTCCGGGGGGAAAGTCCCTATCTTCTCGTGGTGGACGACATTCAGAAGGACAACGAGTCGCATCGGTATGATTGGACCCTAGCTGTGGAGCATGACATTCAGATAGCCCGCATCGACAAAAAGAATGACCGCGAGATGGATGTTTATCTCACCGGAGCGGACCCAGACCAAAGTCTTTCACCTAACAAAGATCCCCTGCCGTCGGAATTGGCTGCGGGGACTACCATTCCGGCCAATCAACCCATGTTGCTAGTGCGGGTGTTGAATATTTCCACTGAGACTCCTATTAAGCCGGAAATTGTTGAGTTGCCCAATGTCGACAACGCCAAAAAATACGGAACCATTCGTCGGCTGATCATTGCATCAAAATCCATCTCGCCGGATTTCAAAGTCTTGCTTTATGCATATCGGAATGGAGCATCATTGCCGATAAGCCAATGGAACAGCAATCACGATTCGTTGACTTTAACCTCAAATGCTCAGAAAGATCAAATCCAGTTTGTGAAGTCGCCCTCTGGGAAATACAATCTGAGTATCACAAGAAACGGTCAAAACCTTATACAGATCAACAAAGATCTTCCCACTACAATCACCAAGTGAAAAGTATGAAATCATAACCCAAAATTGTTTGATCAATCAATAAATATTTCTCATTGTCTCTTTTCAAAACCCAAAAACCCAAAAGCCCATGTTCAATTCATTTGAAAACCTATTGGTGGGGCTTTTAGCTCTGTCTTTGGCGCCTCTCGCTCATGCGGCAAATGTCACTTGGAGCGGTGCTCTCAATGGCGATTTTGAAAATGCATCTAACTGGAATTTGCTTCCCAACAATAACCTGACATCGGATATCGCGGCATTCACGGGTGCACCTACGACCAACCAACCTCAGATCACACTTTCCAACAGGGCGATCAACGGCCTATTGTTTTCCACTGCGGGTGGTGGCTGGACTTTAGGTGGCTCTATCAGCAGTAATATAATTACGATTGGTAGTTCTGGTATTTCCACAGCGGGCCAGACAACGGGAGTCAATACAATCACGGCGAATCTTTCGGCCGATGCCACGAATCAAACTTGGAAAGTCGGCACAGCGGGTAAGCTTCTCATTACAGGTTCGATCACCTCCACGGTCAACACTTCGATCTTGGTCAATGATGTGTCTAACGTCGGAACGATGATTCTCAGCCCGGCATCTGGAAATAGCATTAACTT
Organism: Akkermansiaceae bacterium; assembly: GCA_025363295.1. Taxonomy (GTDB): domain Bacteria; phylum Verrucomicrobiota; class Verrucomicrobiia; order Verrucomicrobiales; family Akkermansiaceae; genus Luteolibacter. The sequence goes on along the minus strand of JANYEC010000009.1, from coordinate 20,664 downwards.
GCTAAGTACGAACAATTCAAATTACCCCTTACAAGTCCGTAATGGGGGAATGCTCATTCTCGGCGGTGATGGAACCATCGCCCCCGTTACAACAAGTATTAACACAATCCTTAATAGCAGCACGGGTAGTACTTTTGGTTCGCTCGCCTTAACTGGCACCGGAAATATTCAAGTAAACTCCGGCACGTGGAACTTTGGTGACGTTGCCCGCAACAGCAGCGATTCCGCGCTTGGCACCTTAGAAGTCAAAGGTGGATCTCTCTCATTCACGGGTGCGCGCTTCCTCGCCGGGGGAACGATTTCTATCAGCGGCGGCACATTCAAGGTTACTTGTCAAAACTCAGTTTACACAAATGGGGGCCGCTTCTCATTCGGCGCGTCGTCAGGCAGCGGCATTGCTAACATGATCATCACTGGCGGACAGGTCGATTTGGCGCAGGCCAATGGTGGCAACACCCTCGGCGGGAGCATCAGCACACGGGTGATCCATAGCGGTGGCACTTTGCAAAACGGATTGATGGTAGGCGGCGGAAATAACGGCGGAACTGTGAACACCCTTACCCTCGGTCCTGGCGGTACTATTTCTAACAATCAGACAGCCTATTGCCTCAGTGGCACGGGCATGCTGATTAGTGCGGGTGCCATTCAAGGGCAGGTCTTGACCACTGGCACGAATGATATCAGTAATTTTAATTTCAATGGCGGCACGTTGGCGGTTGCCGCATACACCGCAGCGAACCTCGGGTATTCCTCCGTTACTGGCGTCGCAGGTGGCAGCGCAAACGTTGATCCGGTCGCCAATTGTGTTGGCAAGGGCACTCTCTACAACAACGGCGGCATACTTTCTCCGGGTAGCACTGGGATCGCAGGGCGAACGACCATTACTGGAAACTATACCGTCAACTCAGGCAAGCTCGCTATCGACCTAGGTGGCACTGCGCAAGCTAGTGCTTTTCAGACCGGGCAATACGATTTCCTGAGTGTCACCGGCAACACCGTTCTCGGCGGCGACCTAGTGGTTTCCACCATCAACGGCCACCTGCCATCTCCTGGCAACACCTACAACATCCTTAGTAGTACGGGTGTGCTATCCGGTGCCTTTAATAACGTCGCCTTTGGCGGACGTGTCATCACCTCCGATTATTTAGGAAGCTTGGTTGTTTCCAAAGTGGGCAACACCGTGACGCTTGGCAATTATCAAACCACACCTGCACCGTCCATTAGCTTGCAACCTCAGGGTGGCAGTGTGGCTTTAAACGGAAGCTATAACTTTAGTGTCACGGCCAACAGTCTGGCTCCGTTGTCGTATCAGTGGCGCAAAAACGGGGTGGGTATCGCGGGCGCAACAGGCGCTAGTTTCACGATTTACAATTCGGCAGTAGCCGACGCAGTGAACTATGACGTGGTTGTGAGTAATCTGGCGGGGAGCACCATCAGTTCGCCAGCCAGTTTATATGTCGTCGTGCCGCCGCCTAACATCACGAGTCAACCCGTCGCCTTGACAGTCACTTCGGGTGTATCGGCCAGTTTCAGCGTCGTTGCTGATAGCCTGAAGCCGCTCATTTACCAGTGGCGCAAAAACGGAGTCGCCATCGCCGGAGCCACCTTCCCAACATATACTAAAACTGTGGCGCGCCTCGTCGATGCAGGCGATTACGATGTCGTAGTGAGCAATGAAGATGGTTCTAGCACGAGCGCCGCCGGAACGTTAAGTGTGAACATACTTCCACCAACCATTGCCACGCAACCCGCTTCTCAGTTGGTGCCAATAGGGAATACCGGGAACTTCAGTGTCGTTGCGGATAGCGAAGGACCGATCAGTTATCAATGGCGCAAAAATGGAACTAACATCGCGGGAGCCACTTCGGCTAGCTACGCGGAGCCCAACATTCAACCACTCTCTGCCGCCAGCTTCGATGTGATCACGACAAACGCCGGTGGTTCGACTGGCAGCATGGCTGCTGCTTTGACTGTCGATCTTTTTACCTCGGATATTAAGGGCTCGCGCGCCATTACCTACAACTCGACCGGCGTTCGTTCCGTCGTGCCCATTCCTACGTCAGGCATCCATCCCCGGGTCTATTTCAACGCCGAAGAGCTCCCCGACATTCGCAATCGACTGTCGAACACAGTAGTCGGACAAGAAGCCTTCAAAATGGTGAAACTCTACACTGACATCCTCCGTCGTGGACGCAGTCTAGCCTACGACGCTCAGCCCACCGCCCTCAAGACCATGCCAGACGGCACGGCTCGCATTAACAACGTCGGCCTCTACGACCGCTCTGTTACGTATAACGAACTCATCGCGGGAAATACTACGACGCTCGTAAGTATGATTAACGCCGCCGATGGCACTGGGTTGTACACTCTTTCTGGCCTCATGTCGCTCGAAGCCTTTGAATGTCTCGTTAGCGAAGGGCAACCGGGTGTCTCCACCCGTTCCGCGAATCTTGCCTCCGCTCTAACGACTTGGTCTAACTACATTCTCACGCTCAACGATTTCCCCGGTGCTGCGGGAGCCAATTACAGTGCGAAACTCGCTAACCACTGGAAATTTGGCGGCTATCACAATGCCCTAGCTTACGATATGGCCTACAACGCCATGAATCAAACGCAGCGGGACACGGTTCGTAAAGTCGTCGCCAAAATGATGGGTGGCTACTTCGCGAGCGATTACTCTAACACCGATTACACTGATGTAGGAGTCGCTCCTGAATCCTCCGCAGGCAACCACGTGGCGATTAACTCCTTCAAACTCGTCACCGCTTGTGCTCTCGAAGGGGAAGTCACCACCGCCGATGCGGGTTACTCCGCCGCGGACCTTAATGGCTGGTTTACCCGCGCCGTTAGTTCCTATCATAAATTTCTCACCTATGGCTGGTTTTCTTCAGGCGCACCGCTCGAAGGTCAGGGTAAAAACTACATCTACGGAGCTCATCTTATTCCTCTAGCTAAACGGGGTTATAACTTCTACGCGCATCCCCATCTTCAAGCTTACTCGAAATATTGGCTCCCATCGGTAACCCAGCCCTACGGCTACTCGTTTGTAAAATATGACCTCCTTGGGGGCAGCGGAAGCGATGCGGAAAAAGGCCGGGCGTTCATTGAACCCCTCGACTACATCGGTCTCAAATGGATGTTCCCCAATGATAACAACGCCGACTTCTCATGGCGTAATTTCATTCGCACCGAATACAAAGACGGAGGCGGTAACTATCAGACTTTCGTTGATTTACGCGACAGTAAATTGAGTCTTCGCAGTGTCTATTATAATGAACTCCTCCCCGCAGCTATTTTCGCGTCCGACATTGGCTCAACCGCCACGTGGACCCAGCAAAATACAGACGCGCAAGGCGGACTTGACTACCTCGATTGCGAGGGAGGCACTCTCATTTCGCGCAGTGGCTACGATCCCGATGCCAGCGCTTTGCTCTTCCACGTTCGGCAAGACATGGGTGGTCACACCTTCGCCGACCGCAATACATTTACCGTTTCTGCGTTGGGACGTTTATTCATTAACTACAACAGCGGTAGCACCAACTCTGGCCTTCAGGCGGGCAACCTTCAGAGCATCGTCGAAATTGATGGGCTGAGCATGAAAACTACGCCACAAGAGGGAACTAAAATGCGAATCCCTGCCAAGCTCGCCGCTTGGTCGCCCACGGGTGGACTTGCCACTTTTGCCACGGGCGATGCCACCTATTGCTACAGTCAGGAATGGCGTTGGAATAACTACACCACCAGTCCAGTCACCATTACTAGCGGCTACGCAGCGGAAAAAAATACCCACAACAACTTCCGCCGGGCCGACAACAAAATTCTCGAATCCTTTGGCAACACCCAGTTCGTCGCGTTCCCCCAATGGGAGACACCCGCCACCTTCGAGGGCATTCAGGCCAAACCCTATAACCCCATGCGCCAAGTTTATCGCACCATTGGCCTCGTTCGCGGAGTAAAACCCTACGTGCTATGTGCAGATGACGTGCAGAAAGACACGGCCACCCATACCTACAAATGGTTCGCCTCCATGGCTAAGGATCTCACCATCGTCACCGGTGCTTCACTTCCTGCGGGTTGCGACCCAGCGACAGACGTCGTTCTCCAAGAACCTGCTGCCACGGGCAATCGTCGATTGTTAGTGCGCATTCTTCGTGCGCAAGGCACGCCCACGCTTGGAACAGATGCGTCCGTGCAGGGAACCGCATTGGCCTACACAGAAATCCTCTCAAACGCCACGACTGGCGAAAGCTGGAAACGACTCGTCATCCAGCGTAACAGCGTCGTGGCTCCAGAGTATCGCGTATTGCTATTTCCATTCCGCAGCACCGATACCGTATTGCCAGTTACTAATTATAGTGGAAATACTCTATCTGTAACGCTAGGTTCACAGATTGATACTTACAACTTCGTCCCGCGTACTGCCTCCGTCGGCGGACAAACGGTGACGATAAATGAGTTTACTTTGAACCGTGGTAGTTCGCTGTTAGTTGATTATCGCAACCAAGTCGAACCTTCCCCCTTTCGCCTTCCTTCTGCGTTGCTTGACACACCGCCGCTCGCGCCCACCGCGCTCACTGCCACGGCTCTCTCGGGCACACAGGTGCGGCTAAATTGGGTGGACAACGCCACCAATGAGACTGCCTACGTCGTCGAGTCTGCCTACGCTGGTAGCAAAAATTGGGTCCCGCTGGCAACCACCCTACTTTCCGGCACTACGACTTTCACCGATAGTGCGGTTACGCCGGGTACCTCCTACGAATACCGCATTCGCTGTGTAGCTCCTTCAGGATTGTCTGATTATGCCAAAGTCACCGTCTCGACACCCTGAGACCAGTCCGATATTCTCGTTATGCTGAATCCCATTCGCAACATATTATTCTGGAGTTGAGTTTGCTCATCTAGGTCGATCACCAAGAAGAATGTCCAACTAAACATATTGATGGAAATGCAAATGAATGGGATTCAGCCAATGCTTCGCAGCGTGCAATTGATTGGCGGGATCATTAATCAGCTCACTGCCGAATTAACCATTAGCTTAGCGATTGAAAATTCCGGGGGATATCATCATGCGGCATTTATTCGAGTTGAATTATTTGAAGTAGGTTATGACGGAAGCAAGCCAGATTCACCACTCGCGGTAGAGGCATCGAATTATGATGATATTCCGTTAGGCAATTCAAATTTCAGGTTAGATTTGCGGATTGGAACACCGTTTTTTTGGACGACGGAAGCGCGGCCGTGTTACTCCGCGATTGTTTCCCTTAAGCCAGATGGTGGTTTGGAGCAGTATTCGGATATTCAATTTGGTTTCGATTCGAGTGGCAGTATCGTAGTTACCAGGGAAATGGAGTGTGTCGCCCTAGTGGCAGCTGAGCGTAAAATCACTGTGCCCTCTGTTTTTGTGATTGGTGATTCGACGGCTTTTAGCAACGGCAGGAATCAGCAGGGTTGGGGCGATGTGTTAGAGGACTACCTCGACCCAGCAGTTGTCAAAGTCCACAACCGAGCACGGCCCGGGCGCAGCACACGTTCGTACTTGAGAGAAGGACTTTGGGCAAGAGTGCTTGCCGAGATGAAGGCGGGCGATTATGTATTGATCCAGTTTGGTCATAATGATGCTGACCATTTGGACAGGGGCCGTTACCGTGGTGTTTTAGCGGGTATCGGAGAGGAAACGCTTGAGGTCACAATGCCAGACGGCACACGGGAGATTGTTCATACTTTTGGTTGGTATCTGCGGCGGCTAGTCACCGAGTGCCAAACGAAGCATGCTATTCCAGTGATTTTTTCGCTAACGGCAAAAAATATTTGGCACTACGAAAGGCTGATTCGTCATCAGAGTGAATATGGAACATGGTCAGCTGCCGTGGCAGCAGCTTGCGATGTGAGTTTCATTGACCTAACTCAAGCGATTGCGGACCGTTACGACGCCCGTGGCATTGAAAAAGTGCAAGAGCTGTTTTGTAATGAGGCAGACAATGTTCACACCAGTCCTTCAGGTGCCAAATTAAATGCTGAATGTGTCGCTGCCGGGTTGAGTCAATTTAAATTCTCGTTACCCTTGGGAATCTAAAATCTAACGACTTAGGAACTCGACTTCTATGAGAAACGTCTCTGTTATAAATCGCTTATGTTAAAGATCGCCAATATTTCGCCGGAGCATCCATTAAACTAAAATACTTATGAGATACATTCTCGACATGGTGCATCACAATCCCGGAGAGGCACCCTTTGAATCAAAGTTTTTAGACCCTGTAAATCTAGTAGATTATGGTTTCAACGGTCAGGTTTTCAAACATATCAACTGTGTGGCGACATTCATTAAAACGGGGGTTGACGCTTTCCCGCAGGGATCGCCGGAACGCGAATGGTTGGACGAGTTCACGCCCGGTATTGAGAAGGAGATTAAGGATGCAAAAGCCAGCGGTCTGAAAGTGTTCTATCACTTGGATTTATTTGTGTTGCCGAAGCGGATCGTCGAGCACTACCGTGATGAAGTCTGCGACCCGGAGACTGGACGGATTCAGTTAGGCCTTCCACGGACACTCGAACTGCACCGCGTCCTATTCGATGAGCTCACGGCCCGGTTCCCAGACGTGGACGGATACATCATCCGCGTCGGAGAAACCTATTTGATGGATACGCCGTTCCATGCCGGCAACGGACCGATTCCGCGGATTGGTGCATCATGGACACCGACTTATCTTTACCAAGAGACGCTGAACCGCCAGCAAGCGGAAACGCCCACATGGACTGATGCTCAGGTCGCTGCCTATGTGAATCTGATCGGGTTTCTTCGAGAAGAAATCTGCGTGAAGCATGGACGGACTTTGATGTTCAGGACATGGGACATTTTTCCAGATAAGCTTCATGCCTGCCTCGACCATTATTTACAGGTGTCGGAACAGATAGAAATACATCCGCAACTGGTTTTCTCGATCAAACATACAGCGTTGGATTTTTGGCGACGGGTCAAAGTGAACCCTTGCTTGGGCCGTGGTCGGCATCCGCAAATCATTGAAGTGCAATGCCAGCGTGAATATGAAGGCAAGGGCGCTTATGCTAACTATGTAATGGATGGCGTGATTAACGGATTTGAGGAGAACCGGGAGATGTGCGGTCTCAAAGATCTGTTGGAAGAGCCGCTCATTGTGGGCGTTTATAGCTGGTCGAGGGGAGGGGGATGGTATGGTCCTCACGTAAAAAGTGAGTTTTGGCCGGACCTGAATGCGTATGTTTTAGCCTCCTTCGTTCGCGATCCTTCGCGCACCGAGGAGTCCATATTTTGTGAGTATGCCGAAAGCCGAATGGGTTTGAGTGGAGGAGACGTCGCCCAGTTTAGGGAGTTGTGCTTGCTTTCGGCGAGAGCGGTGTTGAAGGGACGCTGCTGTGAAGTCTTTGATATTTTGTTAGATGAGGCGGTGCTGCCCACTGCTTGCTGGATGCGAGACGATCGGCTCGGCGGGCGTGATCAATTGGCGATTGTGTTAGACACGTTGGCTGCCCACGGTGAGTTCAATACGGCGCTGGCCGAAAAGTTAGATGCTGTAGCTCTATGGAAGGCCGCCGCGGCTCTTGCGGCGGAGATCGACTGGGCTCACTGCGCTGATGGCGAATTCGTAAAAACCACGGTTGAATATGGGCGCTTGCTGTTCAGCATCGTGCATCAGGGATGGGAAATTATGATTGCCGGTTACCTTGAAGACCAAGACAACGGGGGGAATGGATTTGATCTAACTGAAATGATTGCCCGCTATGACGCGCTGTGGGTCGAATATCGGCGTCTGGGTGAACATCCACTTTGTTCCACACTTTACCTCGGCGAGTATTTCAGTCTACCTGGAGAGCCTGTTGTAATGGGACTCGACGCAACGGTGAACAACTATCGAAGACTTGTTTCAAAATGATGGATTTTAATGATCATATCTTAAAAGGACGGCAGCTCGGCAGTTGGTTCGCAGCTGCCGTAGTGATTCAATTGTTAGCCATATCATGGGCTGCGGAACCGGTTCCCGCAAAGCTGCCCGGCGAATTGTCTGCCGATGAGATCTTGAACGGGACATATTTATTTCCTGAATCGCCCGGTGCTCCGGTGGAGTATGACACTTCTGGGCTGGCGATGGAGCGGGTGTCAAAAGTCCCACCTCCCGGTGTGCACCCACGTATTCTGATCAGCCCTGATGATTTGCCGGATCTGCGGCGTCGGCTGATGGTGACCGAAGTGGGCCGTGCATTGCAGGCCACCTTGAGATCTCGCACACAGGAAAACTTGCGCGACCCAAAGCAATGGAGCAGTGAGCTATATGAAAAACTAGCAACGGGAGACAAGGCGGGTGCGCAGCAGTTAGTAGCCGAACACAAGGGCTTTCCTCCATTGATCGGACACTACCAGCCATGGCTTTATGCGATCGTGATGGAATCGTTTGACGCACTAGTCGGCCAAGATGAGGTGAAGGGTCGGCAGGCGGCGACGGCGATCGCCACTTATGCGGAAATTGTCCGTCCGAATCTGGAGCAAGCGCTTGCGGGGCCGCTTAATGATGATGTTTGGCGGGCAAAGGTTTCGGGGCCAGTCACGGGTTCTGGTTTCTCTGATCAGGGCGTGCGTGATGCGGTCTGCGGACACTTGCTAGGGTATGCCTATGATTTCGCTTTCCCATACATGTCTGCGGCACAGCGGGATACGGTGCGTGGGCTGATATCGACAGCAACCAAGGGCCGCCTGTGGATGGGGGCGCGGCTACCTCACCATTTCAGGAACTGGAACTGGATTGCGGTGGGGTTGCAGCAGCCATTGTTAGCACTTTCGATCGAAGGGGAGGAAGGTTACGATCCCCGGGTTTACAAACTCGGCGCGCAGATTGCTCGTGATTATCTGACCTATGCCATCTCACCTGCGGGCCAGTCCACCGAAGCGGTGGGATATACTCAATTTGGTCTGGTTTGGGGGAATCCGTTTTTTGTGGCCGCCACCCGGCGCGGGGATAATTTGCTCGCCCACCGCCACCACCGCGCGATGCTTGACTGGTATCTCCAGTCGATGGAGCCGAGTATGGATCACTTTACTAGCCATGGTGACGGCGGCGATGGACCGCCGGCGATCTGGACGCTCTCGATGTGGCATTATTTCTATCCGAAGGACGCCAAAGCCGACTTCCTATGGCAGTGCTTCACCACCAAATCAGAGGGCACGCCACTCACCGCGAATGCGTTGGATGTCCGAACCGACGCCGCCACCCGGCACCTGTCAGTCCCCGAAAATTTCAGCCCGTTCAAAGGCAATTTTCACATCATCGAGGCCATGTTGTGGGCAGACGATGGGATGAAGGACGCATCCGGAAAACCGATCGACTACGCGGAGGGGGCGAAACTCGCTCTGCCGCTCACGGCCTATGATCCGGTGCGTGGTTCCCTGAACGCGCGCAGTGCGTGGAGCAAAGATGCGACGGCGGTGCAGTTCGAATGCCGGGTGGATTCGGTAGGGGGAAGTCATGAACATGCGGATCGTGGGAATTTCACGTTATTTTCCCATGGACGCGAATGGGCAAAGGACAACTTTCGTTCGGTCGAAACGCGCCATCATAACAGTATCCTGATAGACGGAATGGGACAAGGATTTTGGCCCGGACCCGGGAAATGGATCTACCAGGAAAATCGCGGTGACCTCGTGCTTGCTTGTGCCGATGTGAAGGACGCATACGATTGGTGGTGGCCTAAGCAAATTCGCACCGAGCCCGCAGATTTTGGTCGATTCCGATTCTCTCGCTGGGATTCATACCTATCAGATGCCGAGCGCTTCCTCCGGGAAAATGCAGGGGTGCCCTTGGAGCGAGATTCGCGTCCGTCAGTGGTAGCATTCTGGAAGGGCTTCGAGCAAAACGATCCCAGGTTGTGGGACGAAGATACATGGCCTGTTAGGTTGCCTCACAATCCTGTTAAACGTGCATTCCGCAGTTTAGTTTTTAATCGTGGTGCCAATCCCTGGCTGCTAGTAGTGGACGACATTCAGAAGGATGAGCAGGAGCGCTTGTATGAATGGCTGATGCAGACCGGGTTCAATACCGAAGTGGTTTCAATGACAGGAAATGACATTATTCTGGGGGACAGCAACCTGAACCGAAAGGCCAACGGTGAACCGATCGAGCCCGAAGGAGGGCGTCAACTATTGGTCCGCATTTTAAATCTGAACGACCCCGCGAAGCCGCAAGCCTACGCCAGTCGTCCGTCATCGCGATTGGAGGCGTTTGAGCGCCGGGATACCTTGGAGCCGGAGGCGAAGAAGGGAACGCTTGCGGGTTCCCGCTCGTTTGGCATGGACAAGCGCTTAGTCATTGCCAGTCGCTCGGTGAGTCCAGATTATAAAATTCTGTTGTTTCCTCACCGCCATGGGGAAGTGCTTCCGGTGACCACGTGGAATGAAGAGAGGACGGAGCTGACGATTGAGGTTTCCGGCGTGAAGCGCGTCATTGGGTTTAATAAGAGCGAATTTGGACGCACAATGATTTCAGCAAAGTAGTGGCAGCAAATCGCCTAACGACGCAAAAGTGCACCCCACCGCCGCAACTATCCCCTCCCGCAAGTGGAGATTATTACTCATTCTTAATTCTTGTGAACGTTTGCACTAACACCCAGCAATTCCGAATAGGCGTCCGGGCCCATGATCTCGGGTGTTTTCCTGTTGAGGAACTCGCCCTCAAAGTGGCCGAGCATGGAGTGAGTTGTGTGCAGTTGGCACCGGGCAAGGCGATCGCGGGCTTAGAAATGAAGCCGGGCCTGCTGACTACGGTTCTTGCCGCGAAAATCCGGAAAGCTTTCGGCGAACATGGTCTTGGAATCGAAGTGCTGGGTTGTTATATCAACCCTATTCACCCAATTCAGGATGTTAGGAAATCCTTAATGGGTTTATTCAAAGAGCATCTGCGCCATGCTCGGGATTTCGGCTGCAACCTCGTGGCCTTGGAGAGCGGTTCCTTAAATGCTGACTACTCACCACACCCGGAAAATAGTGGCGAGCAGGCATTCCAAGAATTGCTCGGCAGCATGGAGGAACTTGTGGCAGAAGCAGAACGCTGCGGGGTGGTGGTCGGCATCGAGGCGGTGACTCCGCACGTCATTTCCACGCCGGAAAAGATGAAGCGCTTGCTGGACGCCATTCTTTCGCCACACCTTCAGGTGATTTTCGATCCGGTGAACCTGCTTAATAAGATGAATTTCCAGTTCCAAAGTGAGGTGATCCGGCAGTCATTTGATTTGTTTGGAGAGCGGATCGCGGTGGTTCATGCAAAGGATTTTGTGGTTGGGCGTGATCATTTGGAGATTTGTCCGGCGGGGCAGGGGATGCTTGATTACGGTATCATTTTATCGTGGTTGAAAAATTTCAGGCCACAGGTCGCTATATTGTTAGAAGAAATCCAGCCAGAACAGGTCGTCCCAAGCGGGAAATTTCTCAATAATCCAACTCTCATCTCAGTTATATGATCAACCCATTAGAAATTGTTAAGCGAATCGGCGACAAACTTATCCGGGACACTCCTTTTGAGTACAGTCTCGAAGTCGCCGGGGTGGCAGAAAAGCTGGACCGAATGCAGTTTGTCGATTTCGGGCGAGCTTTCGGCCTTGGTCGCCCCGCGACGGCTTACGCTTGGACTCGATTGACAGCTCAAAAAGAGATGCAGTTGAAGCTTGAAATTGAGCACAATGACGGCTGCCGAATCTGGCTTGATGGCAAGGTGGTCTATGAGCAGGAGGGGGACCGGGCGATTCGCCTGCAGTTTGACGAGCGCAGCATTAAGATGTCCCATGAGTTTGAAATCCATCTTGAACCTGGCAGCCATGTGCTGATGATCAAATCCGAAACAGCAGGCGGTGAATGGTCTGTCTTTCTGCAGCCACCCAGTGCGCACGGTGCAGTGGTTGAGAACGATGTGAGGCATCCCAGCATCGGGTTGAAAGGCGTTGAGAATATTTCAGGGCAGTTAGCGGATCTGTCCAACTGGTTAGTGGTTGGTCCATTTGCCAATCCTTGTGCAGATGGGGGGAGGAAGGGCCTTGATCTCGAGCAGTTGCCTCAACGAGAGTTTCAAATTGGACGGATGTATCCCGGTCTTGATGGCCCAGTAACTTGGTCTATTCCGAAGGTGGAAATCCTTGGAGCAATGATCGATCCCTTGCCCTGGGGTACTAACTACAGTTGGAATTATCATAATGGGGGTGTCGCTTGGGCAATGCAGGCATTGGCCGAAATATCAGAAGACTCTCGCTACAGTGAATACGCGGCTCGATTTTGTGATTACCATTTGGATGGGATTCCCTTCGTGGAACATCAGGTGAAAACCTTGCACGCCGTAAATTCAGCGAACCATTTCATTATCGATACTCCTTTGTTAGATTTCACGCTTGCTCCATCGCTGCCCTTTATTCAGCGGCTGCGAACCGAGCCGGATTTCCCCAATCGCCATCGCTACGAGGAATGGATCGACCGGATGATTCGCTATGCACGCGAGGAACAGATACGCCTTCCTGGTTCCACTATCTTTACTCGGACGACGCCGGTGGAATACACGACGTGGGTGGACGACATGTTTATGGGAATCCCATTTCTTGTGCAGGCTGCGCTTTACGGTGAGGATCTAGCAGAGCGGCAGCTTTTTCTTGACGATGCAGCCCGCCAGACTCTCGAGTTCAACTCTCAGGTGTGGGACGAGGAGGCGGAACTCTATATGCACGCGCGTTATTTTGGAGATCCTACCAAGCTGCCTCATTGGTCGCGTTGCAACGGTTGGGCATCTTGGGCAATGAGCGAGGTGCTGACACAACTGCCGCCAACCCATCAGGATTATCCAGCGATACTCGCCCATTTTAAACGCCACTGTGCCTCGCTCCTTCGCTATCAGCATGAAAGTGGACTGTGGCCTAACGTTCTCGACCACCCAGAGTCCTCGCTGGAAGTTTCAGGCAGTGCTATTTTTGTGATGGCGATGGCACGCGGTGTGAGGCATGGCTGGTTAGATAAAGCGACTTTCGGTCCAGTTGTGGTCAACGGCTGGAGGGGCTTGGAGACCCGAGTAGAGGCCGATGGTACTGTCCGTGATATTTGTATGGGGACGATGTGTACGGAGGATGTGGCGTATTACAATAGCCGTCCGTTCTACGACAACGACACACACGGACTCTTCGCCGTGTTGTTCGCAGGCATCGAGGTAGAGCGTCTCATTTCTTCGTTACCAGAGTATGCGAATGGCAGGTATCCCTTGCCAGCATTGGCCTGATTTCGAAAATTATTTTGAACCGGGGAAAGTGCGGCGGTTTTTTGACCCTAAAAATTTCTGTGAAGGCGAAAAAAAAACGAATTGCGCTGATCGGTCTGCCGATTCTTCAGTCAGTCAATAATCTCACCAATGCGGCGGTCGCCCGTCATGCAGAAGAGACCGGTGACTGGCATTTTGTGTTCAGCGCCCAGGCCTCGGTGGAGGCATTCCGTTTCTTGCGGACCTTAGATTGTGACGGTGCCATCGTGCGCATCATAAACACGGCAATGCTATGCGAGGCGAAAAAAGTCCATTTTCCGATCGTCAATATCTCCTCATGGTTAGAGAAGCCCGGTGTTCCGACGGTGCGCCACGATTATGAGACGGTCGGTCGTCTAGCGGCAGAACATTTGCTAGAAAAAGGCTATCGTCGATTCGGTTGCGTTCTGGTGCCCGGCGGGTGGTTCCTTCGCCAGCGTCATAACGCATTAGTCCGTGCGATCGAAGCCCGCGGCGGCTCACTGAAAACTTTCGACTTAAAAACCACCATGCCAGAGATGGTCCAGCCGCTTGGCCATGCAGAGCGTCGGCGCTTTGTCGAGTGGGTGAGCACGCTCAAACGGCCCGCAGCTTTGGTGCTAATGGATGATTGGGATGCCCCGATTTTGCAAGAATTGTGCCGTGAGGCCGGCTATGAGATTCCGCGTGATCTTGTGATGATCTCTACTGGATTTCATAGTGAAGTGCAGCCCCTGTGCCGTGTGCCACTAAGTGCAGTGCATGAGGATCAAGAGCTGTTGGCTCGATTTGCGGTAGGTTGTTTGGATCAACTGATGGCGGACAAGCAACCTCGCGAGACGATTATCAATGTTCCTCCATTGGGAGTGATGGAGCGAGCATCCACCGCGACCATGGCCATTGAGGATCGCGAATTGGCCCACGCGGTAGAGTTTATCAGAGCGCACGGTTTTGAAAATATCAACGTGGCCGATGTGAGTGCAAGGGCTCAAGTGGCTCGGGTGACCTTGGAGCGGAGATTCCGTCAGGTGATGGGGCAGACGATGCATGAGTATCTTACAAATCTCAGGGTGCGTCGGGCCATGGAGCTACTGAACGCCGATCCAGTGCCGAGCCTTCAGGAAGTAGCCCGGCAATGCGGCTTGGCCGACCGTCGGCGTCTCAATCAGGTGTTCCTCAGCGTTACAGGAAAATATCCTTCCGCTTGGCTTTTGGAGAATGGCCGTTAAATTCAATACTGGGAGCTGAGACGTAAAAAATACGGCTGGGACGCAATACCCCCCTTTTGTAAACGGTGGGTTTCGTGAAGTGTATCGGGCGGGTCACTCATCAGTAATTTGAACCCTTGAAGTTACTGATTCTAAATGATAGCCTTAAAAATCCATGAAATTTAAATCCACTAGTTCGTCGCGCTGCGGAGGCTTCACTTTGTTGGAGCTTCTCGTCGTAATACTGATCATTGCAGTGCTTGGAGCCCTTGGTTTTAATGCCATGATCCGGGGAAGGCAGCAGGCGATCGCAGCGGTGGATACGGGAAAATTCAGGCAAGTCGCAATTGCATTAGCCAGTATCGCACAAGAAAATAACAGTATTATACCTCATAATAATGCAAGTTATCCGGGGTATGGAATCCCGGGGACCGAATCCACCCCAGGTGCGGGAATTCGATACAATTTCCATGAAATGGTTGACCGCTATTTTCCACCGCCCCCGAAATTTGATCCAGCGAGTGTTGATAATTACCAGACCCGTTTGGGGGACGATAGTATCTTTTGCAGTAAGGCCGCGATGCCATGGGCTGGATTCACTTCTAACGGATCTCTCCCTGGCCCTCTTTGGTTTTCATACAATGCCAATTTAAACAATGGGAACTGGGCGGGAAATTTAATGAAAGTTCCTGATCTATCCAAGATCGTGATCTGTGCTGAAACCAACCATGTCGGTGGTGAGATGCGTCCGACCGATAGTGCGACATTCGCCGCAAATATCACTACTCGCTACCGTGTGAGTCGTGCTGGAAAAAAGGCGCTCTATTTATTTCTAGATGGACATGTGGAGACGCTTCAGGGGGACCGAGGTCAATCTTACTTTGATGCCCATTCAAACGAGACTAACATTTGGAAATGGTGGAAGTAAAAACTCTTGTTCTTTCTTTCCGAAATTGTTTGTGCTGATTCTCGTTTCTTCATCCGTATTGACCTTTAGATCCGAGCCAACGGTGACCTGCTCATTTGTTGCTATGTCGTCACAAATCCGCTACAATAGGCCAATCCGTTCGTTCTTTAGCGAATTCATTTACCAATCCTTGGCGAGTTATACGCCAAAAAATTATCACTCCATGAGAGCCTCGATTTTCCCCCGGCTTGTAAAAATTGGTCTGTTTTTTTTCTTGGCCACTGCTCTGTTTGCTCAGGTCGTGCCTCAATCTACTGTGCACAGCCAGCAGATGTCTGCGGTTCAGAAATGGTTGGAAGAGGACATTGCTCTGGCAGAAAAGTCGATGTTACCAGAAATCGCTGCCACCCGCCGAGCGGACCTTGTTGCACTAAATTCTAACGCTCCGGTCGAGTCTCCTCCCGCCGCGCACGTTGATCTTCTCCCCCCCATCCCTCGCTTGGTCGGCAACCCAGTGATGAAGGGATTCTATCAGGATTTGCAAACAAAGATCCTCACTCCCGATCAGCAATTTCTCAAGGGTAAAGAAGGCGGAAAAGCGCGCTCGCCGGAAGGTTGGTTTTTTATCGTGCGAGCCAACGAGTTGATGAATCTGACTCAGGCTTTTTGTCACCCGCAAAGCCCATTGGCGGGCGATCCAGCTTTGGTCGCACCCATCTTGCGCCGACTCGCCATTTTTTCGGAATACATGGTCGTCGGTGGCCCGGTGTTAGGGGATTTTGGACCTTGTGGAACAGTGGCAGACGCTTGGCTGATTCTTTCCTCCTGCCGCCCGGAAATCATCCCCCCTAGCTTACGCGAGGGGCTCAACCAAGGTATCCGGAATAACGCCGATCTTATTCTAACTAAACGGCCGGAATGGTCCACCCCGCCTTCAGCCGCCACGCCCTGCTTGGTGAATGCAGACGTTAATCTGGTGCTCGCCGTGGCAATAGCAAATCGGCTATTGCCTTCGCCCACTTATGCCGCCGGGGTGAAAGCGGGACTGGCTTACCTGGAGCCGCACATCCTCCCAGACGGCGCGACAAATTATATCGGACAACAAAACGAATGCGCCGGCTACCACGGCACGGCGGTTCGCTCTCTCGCACGCATCGCCCAGATCACTGGCGAGACTCAGCCGTTGGAAATGGTGAGGCGGTTGCGCTGGTATTATCCGCTCGTCGCCTCGTCCACCGGAGTCATGGAATGGGCCACCGCCACGAGTTGGCATCATTATTGGAACACCTCTAACGGAGCAGAAAGCGCGGCCATCATTGCAGGGTTGACGAATTGCCCGCAAAATCAGCGCGTCGCCAACCTGGGCTACAAGGGAGATCTCTGGCAGGCCTCGTATTGGAACCCCGATCGAGCCGCCGCCGATTTTCCCGATCACTACCTCACCTACGACCGCAATGGAGAAGGTCCCCGCGCCCGTTACGGGGCCTGGTCCACGGTAGGCACCACCCGCAAGACCAACGACAATCGCGGCAAATCCAGCTACGTCGGTTGTGTGCTGGAGACAGGCAAACCGGGCACCTGGCAACTCGACTCCGCCCTGCAAGACGCCGGAATGGAGATCCGCCTCGACTCGAAAAAAGACACCGATACCGAGCATCGAGGACGCATCACGCTCGCCCATGAAGAACCCATCACCACGAGCGCCGTGGGAGAGCACGCAGCGGCCCTCGGCGCAGTCGCCCGGCTCGGTGCCTATGGTCAACCTGCAACTTCTTGGATCACTCGCCAGGCCTGGCTTTTCACACCCGAGCGTATGGTTGGCCTCGTCACCCTCGAGGCAGGAGCGGACCTGCAAGCTGCGGGCCTCTACGGTTGTCTTTATCTAGTCAGCGGGCGCGCCTCTTGGGGTGAACGCAAGGAGCTCCAGGATCTGGGGCGGGGGAATTTCGCCTACGGGGCCTTGAATGTCACTTTCCACGGTCACGATTTTTCCGGCTTTGACCACGAATACTCGGACGTGATGGGCGGCGGACTCAATGCCAGCAGCAGCCAAAAATCCTGCCGCCTCTTGCTCGTGGATGACGCCGCCAAGTCCGGCATTACCACCGCTTACGCAAAAGGCGCGAGCCACTATTATCTCGTCGAACTGCGACCGGCTTCCTCCACGTCCGCAAAAATCACCCGCGAGATCGATGCGAAGGGGCTTTTATCCTTCCAAGTTCAGGACGGCACAGGGGATTACCGCGTAGTTTTCAACCCTACCGACACCGCGGCAGATCTCATTCTCGACCCATCGAAAATCCTCCATCGCAGCGGGGAAAAATTTCGCGCCCCATGGCTCAAAGAAGCCGGCCCCGTCGATACCGTGGCCCCCATTCCAGCACCCGCCTCTTACAGTCTCCCGTCTGGAGAAATCATCTTCTTGAGCGAACGCTAAAAAATCCTCTCCATGCGTTACTCCGACAATCAAAACGGCACGTTTACCAATCCTCTGATTTATGGAGATTATCCCGATCCCGACATCATCCGAGTGGGTGGAGATTTTTATTTAGTCTCCTCTTCATTCACTCAAGTTCCCGGAATCCCGATCTGTCATTCGCGCGATTTACTCAATTGGGAAATCATCGGTCACGCCTATGCCCGACTACCGGAAATCAATCCCGCTTACTCGATGCAGGATGGAAAAGTGGCTTATCGCGGCGGATCATGGGCGCCGTTCATTCGTCACCGCGATGGTAAGTTTTACATCGGATTTTGCACGCCAGCGGAGGGTTTTTTTATGGCCATCGCAGACCATGCGGCAGGGCCTTACGAGTTAATTTCATTTGGGTTGGAGTTATATGATCCCAGTCTGCTTTTTGCAAATGATGGACGCGTTTTTATCGCTCATGGTGCCAACGGGATTTTCATCACCGAACTCACCGCTGATGCCCGTGGGGTAAAAGGGGAACCGCGTTTTATCTTTCAAACTCCCGTGGGAAATCCGCTGGAAGGTTCGCATCTCTACCAGCGTCAGGGTTGGTTTTACCTTTGCCTCACTTCCCGTGCTTACAATGGCATCCAAGTCGTCTTGCGCGCCCGCGACATTTATGGCCCCTACGAATGGCGGATCATCTCGGCAGATGATCTAAACTACAGTGGCGCGGGTCTGCATCAGGGTGGTTTTGTGAGTTTGGAAAATGACGAGACGTGGTTCTTTCTTTTTCAAGATCGGGATTGGGTCGGGCGCGTTCCGATTCTGCAACCTGTGCGTTGGATCGACGACTGGCCAGTGTTAGGAGATCCTAACAATTTCGGGAAAGCCAGCGTCACCTGCCGCAAACCTGCGCTTCCACCGCAACCGTTGGCTCTGCCCGAACGTTCGGATCATTTTGAGGCTAGTTCGCTGGGGCTTTGGTGGCAATGGAATCACAACCCGGACGATGCTCGTTGGTCATTGACTGAACGACCCGGTTGGTTGCGTTTGCGAGGAACATTTGCAACGGATTTGCTGGCCGCTCGCAACACGCTTTCGCAAAAAATCATCGGTCCTGCTAGCACTGCGACTACCAAACTGGACATGACAGGTCTGCAGCCCTGCGACGTGGCGGGAGTAAGCGTGCTAAATATTCCCTACGCTCTGCTAGGTGTATCGGTTTCCGGCACTGAGATGACCCTTGTGATGCAGGATAACGGCCAGGTTTTGGAAACCCAGGTCTTGCCACGCGAGCCGTTCATCTATCTGCGAGCAGCCGCGAAAGAAGACGGTATGGCCGACTTTTCCTACAGTCTGGACGGCTCTCATTTTGTAAAACTGGGCAAGCCGTTTCTCATGCAGTTCACGGTAAAAACTTTTCTTGGAAATCGTTTCGGGGTGTTTTGTTATCGGACGTCAAAGGAGGGAAAAGCAGGATTCGCGGACTTTGATTTTTTAGAAATCGACCAAACGCAAACGGACAATCAGTTTTCTGCTTTTTCCCGTATTTCTGCCGTGGCTTACGACGCCGAATACGGAACTGACACACAGCGCATCCTAGAAAAACAGCCGGGGCAATATCTCTGCGACTTGAACCACGGAGATTGGGTGCGTTTCGACCGCGTGGATTTTGGAACGGGCGCGACGCAATTCTGCGTTCGTGCTGCGCCCATTGGTTTTGGCGGTCAACTCGAAATTCGGAGAGATCAACTCGACGGTCCATTGCTCGGCACTTGCGTCATTCCGGGCGACGGCCTGTCACAGACTTGGAACAGCGTTTTTTCGGAATACCACTGCCCAATCCTACCAACCACTGGCATACAAAAAATTTACCTTCGCAGCCTGGGGACAGGTAGATTTCTGTTCCGCCTCGATTGGTTAACTTTCCTCAGAAAATGAACTCCGTTTCCCGCCTTTTTACTATGTTTAAAGCACCGTTGGAAGATTGTGAACCGAATTTGAGTATGCTGCGAATAAGCAATCACAGTCGTCAGACCCTCTACGCGATGATTTTTTTCCGAAACCGACATTTTAACTTGTTCATGAAAATCGACCTTAAGGCCGGCTTACGATTCGCCATGATTCTAGGTCTGCTCAGCTTGGTTCTCCCTTCCAAGCTTGCCGCTCAGACCCCGCAATTTCCCAATCCGATCACCATCAACCCGGACCAATCCATCACTTACAGCCCCACGCCTGCGGGTGACCAAATTCCCGACTTTTCCGTCGTTGGCTACAACTACGGAAACTCACCCCTCCCGGACCAACCCGGCGGCTACCAGGTCCCCGTCCTCGTCACACTCTCCCCCGGCACCGGCGACCAGACCGTCCGCATTCAGGCGGCCATCAATTTTATTTCCACTAAGCCGTTGGTGAACGGCTTCCGCGGCGCGCTCCTGCTCAAGGCCGGGCGCTGGGATATTTATTCCAAAAGCGTCATCACCGTCAAAGCCTCTGGCGTCGTAATTCGCGGTGAGGGCGACCACCCGCTCACTGGCACGCGCATCTACGCGATCGGCACGACCAACGAAAACGGTTCCGGCAACACCCACAATTCCACTCTGATCTCCTTTATCGGCGGTTCTAACGTCATCAACTCCGCCGCTCGCACCTTGGTCGATAACGTTTATGTCCCCGAGGGTACTAACGTCATCCCGATCACCGGCCACCCCTTCACCGTCAACCAGCGCGTCCAGATTTGCTGGCCCGGCAGCATCGCCTGGCAAAAAGCCACCTTCGCCGGCATGGGCACCGCCGACGCTGATCCCTCAGTCTTCTTCAACCGCGTCATCACTGCCGTCACCCCGAACTCCATCACGCTGGACGGGGCGA